>JANMPD010000079.1:0-21436 GCA_031369685.1 Chloroflexota bacterium
ATCGCCAGACCTCCTCGTCGGGCGGCGGCGCCGTGATGTCGCCGTCCGGCCCGACGATGTAGCCGTCAAGCGAGACGCCCATCGAGTAGATCACGCTGCGCATCAGAAGTCCTCCTCGGTTACGGCGTCAACGATACGACCGCCGCACGCCCGTAGGAAACATCGCGGGCTCGCCGGATCTCCTGGGCTGCCGCTGCCGCCGCGCAGCGGTATCTGGCAGCCACCTTCCTTCGGCCTCACCCCAACCTAGACTTGCCAACCGTTCTTGACGCACCACGCGACACGAAAGACGTATCAACCGTTCTTGACGGACCACGCGACACGAAACCGGATCGCTCCGGTTTTCCCACTCGACGAATGCCTGGCGCAAACTGCATCATCCGGCCATGGATCCGATGCCTCCGGAAGCCCTTCTGGACGCCGTTCCCGCCCCGATGGCCGAGATCGGTGCGTGGTTGCGTGGCGTGGTCCGCCGAGCGATTCCCGAGGCGGTCGAGCGGGTTCGACCGGGTTGGCGGTTGATTGGCTACGACCTACCCACCGCAACTCGTCGCCTCGTCTACTTCGCCTACATCGCCCCCGAGGCGATCCACGTGCATCTTGGATTCGAGCACGGAACGTCGATGGCCGACCCGGATCGTCTCCTCCAGGGCCTTGGGATCACGAAGCAGGTTCGCTGGGTCACCCTGACGCCAGGGACGATGCTCCGCGAGGAGCAACTCGCCCCGCTCGTGCGCGAGTCCGCCAGAGTCGCGACGCTCTCGCGAGCTGAGCGCGCGGCCCTGACGGAGCTCAACCGGACCTGACCTCGCCCTGCCGTCAAATTGCCCGTCGTGCGGCCCCTGCTATCGTCCACGCATGGATGGAGGGCGACGCGGCATCAGCGGATCTGCCACCGGCGCGCCGCTCGTCACGGTGTGGCTCGGGCGGATTGCGTATCGGGATGCGTGGGCGCTCCAGAAGCGCCTTGTTGACCTGCGCGCGAGCGATTCCGTTGCCGACCACCTCCTTCTCCTCGAGCACGATTCCGTATTGACCCTCGGTCGTCAGGCGGACGCTTCCCACGTCCTGGCCTCGCCGCGTGAGCTCCGCCGCCGGGGCATCGAGGCCATCCGGGTCGAGCGCGGTGGTGAGGTCACCTACCACGGCCCGGGCCAGCTCGTGGCCTATCCGATCCTCCGCCTCGGCGATCGCGGGATCCTCCTTCGACCCCTCGTCCGGACGCTCGAGGAATCGATGATCGAAACGGCAGCCGCGCTCGGCGTCCATGCGGTCAGCCGCGACGGTCACCCAGGTTGCTGGATCATCGATGAATCTGCCCATCGACCACCTCGCAAGATCGGGGCGCTCGGGATCCGCGTGGAGCGGGGCGTCAGCTACCACGGGATCGCGCTCAACGTGAACCCCGATCTCCGCGACTTCGAACTGATCGATCCGTGCGGGATGCCCGGGGTCATCTCCAGCTCGATCGCCGAGGAACTCGGGCGCACCGCCGAGCCTCCCTCAACTGAGGCCGTCCGGCAGGCGAGCGAGCTCTTCGGGGCCGCGTTCGGGCAGGCCATCCGTGCTCCGATCACGACGATCAGGCGGGACGTGCTCGAGGGCGCACTCGCCGAGCATGCGCTCTCCGAACGCACGCCCTTATCGGCCCCCGACCGGCCCGTCGCGACCGGCGTGGCCTGACGTGGCGGCTGGACTGTTCGAACTGCGCAAGGACCCGATCACCGGTTGGTGGGTCGCGACGATCGTGGATCGGGCCTTTCACCGGGACCGCTTTGCGCGGCGTGCCGAGCCGATCGATGACGGGGACGATTGCCAGAACTGCCGGCTGCCGGTCGGCGACGGCGTCCGCCTGCGGGTACTGAAGGATTACGCCTTCTACGTCGTCGGTACCGAAGCGGCGGCCCGGGAACTGGACCAGAGCGTGGCACAGGTGGCGATCGCCAGCGCGGGCGCTGCCGGGAGCTGGCGCACCGTGGTCGCGCCGACCCGGGAGCACCGGGCCCTCCACCAGGTGGGAGCCGCGGTCGTGGAGGCGATGGTCACCACGGCCCGCGACGCGATAGCGGCGGCCCGCGCCGCCAACCAGACCGATCATCTCCAGGTCGTCCAGAACTGGGGAGCGCAGGCCGGCGCGCGCACCAATCACCTGTGTTTCGAGTTCTACGATCTTCCGCAGATCCCGCACCGAATCGCGGAGGAGCTCGGCGGTGCCGCCCGTTTCGTGATCCGGGAAGGGGAGTGTCCGTACTGTCGCCTCGTCCGGGAAACGACGCAGACCAGGAACCGGCTCGTCTGGGAGGACGCCGACAGCGTGGCCTTCGCCCCGTGGGCATCGCGCTCACCGTTCGAGCTGTGGATCGTGCCCCGCCGGCACGACGCCGACTTCGGTCGCGCCACCGAGCCCGATATCAAGGCAACCGCGAACGCCCTCCGTCACGTGCTGACCACCCTGGCGAAGACCCTCGACGGGCCGCCGTACAACCTGATTCTCCACACCGCGCCCCTCCGGGAACGTGTGGACGCCACGTATCACTGGCACTGGGAGATCCATCCGCGCCTGCGGGACATCGCCGGGTTGGAGCTGGGAACGGGCCTGCCCGTCAACCCCGTCTCACCCGAGGACGCCGTCGAGGAGCTGTTGGCACGGGCCGGTGCCGGAGGCGGGGAGGCGGTAACGTGAACTCGGTCCGTCACACATCGGCGTGGTGCCTCGTCCCTCGGCTTGGCGATGCGCGACGCTCTCTGCCCGCGTTGCGGCCGGTCATGGAAGGATCTGGATGCTCAGCAACGGCGAGCCGGGGGGCCTCGCGATCACGACGCGCCTTCTCGAGCGAACCCGGCCGGGTATGGCCGTGAGCGACACCTGGAACCGCGAATCGGCCGGAGCCTTCGTCGAGACGCTATTCGCCAAACACCAGGGCGAGATCTACGCCTATCTCCTGCGGATGCTGCGTGACCCCGAGCTTGCCGCCGACCTCGAGCAGGACGCGTTCATCAAGGCGTATCGAGCCTATGACACCCTCGAGAAGGGCGAGAACGCCCGCGCGTGGCTGTATCAGATCGCCCATCGCGTGGCCCTCGATCACATTCGCCGCCGCAAGATCGTGCGCTTCGTGCCGTTCATCGGGGAGGAAGCACCCGGATCAGCGCCGTCGGCCGAGCGCGTGGCGCTCGACGTCCAGCTCTCCGGGCCGCTCGAGCGGGCGATGGCCCGGATCCCGGAACGGCAACGGGCCGCGTTGCTGATGGCCGAGGTCCACGATCTGACCGGCCTCGAACTGGCAGCGGCGCTCGGCGTCAGTCACGTTGCGGCCCGAGCGTTGCTGACACGCGGCCGCGAATCGCTCCGACAGGCGCTCGCGGCTGAGCGTGCCGCTGAGGCGGCCGCGGAGGCCGAGCGGGATATCGCCTACGCCCGGCCTCGGAGTGACGGCCGATGACGCTGCCCTTCCGGCGCCGCCACAACGACGCCGAGGCGTCCCATGACCGCGCCCGGGCCTTGATCGCGAACGGGTTCACGACGCCCAACGAGCCGACCGACGCGACGTGGCTCGACGCGCACATCGTGGGCTGCGCCGAGTGTGCGGCCGACCTGGCCGCGTACGCCGCCGACCGCGAGCTGCTCCGGGCGCTCCGGGACCACCGTCCCGAGCCACCGCGCGACCTGTGGGCCCGCACTGCCGCGGCCATCGAACAGGATCACGCCCGCCGGGGCCGCGGGTCGCGCGCGCTCCGAGCAACGGGATCCTGGCGAATCGGCAGGGTCCCGGTTGGCGTGGCATCGGGCCTGCTCGTGGTTGTCGTCGTTCTCAGCGTGAGCCTCGCTCCGCGCGGCATTCCGCTGGCATCACCCCCTGCCACCAGCCAGGATGTGGCGGTCGGAACCCCGAAGGCTGACGCGACGCCGATCGTCGTGACCGCGGGCGCCCTTGCCTGGATCCAATCGGGTCCGGATGGCACCTATGAGTTCCGCCGCGCGAGGGTCGATTCGGTCTGTCCGGACGCGAAGTCCGAATGCACGACCCTCGGCCCGGGTTCAACGACCCGGATCAACCTGAAGCAACCCCCGCAGGCAGTTGTCGAGTCACCGACCGGCTCGGAGATCGTCGTCGTCACCTCAGCCGCGTCCGTGGGTGGCACCGAGATCCTCGTGGTCTCCGTGCCGACCGCCCCTTCGATTCCCGAGGTCACGCCGTCGGCCGCGACCAGCCCCGAAACGGCACCGCCGACACCCACGGTCCTGCCATCCGGTTCGGTCGAGCCGACCGCCGGCCACTCGATCGTGTCCGGTGTCGCCGTCGTCGGCGATACCGCCTATTCGCCGGACGGCAAGTGGCTCGCGTTCTCGGCCCGGCCGGCGGACGGTTCGGCAGGGCCCGACCTGTACCTGTGGCATCTCGGCGATGACCTCGCGACGCAGATCAGCGCCAACCATCGGACCTTCTTCGCCGGCTGGCTCGGCGACCAGGTCCTCGCCAATGTCGTGCTCGTCAAGGATTTCCCTTCGCACGGGCCGATCCTCGGGCCCATCGAGCCAACCCCGGTACCCAGCTCGTCCGACGAACCCGACACATCGCCCAACGCGAGCGCCTCGCCCGAGGCGTCGGCGCCGATTGTCGAGGAGCATCCGATCGCCTTCACGCTGGATCCCGCGACCCTCGACGTCACGGTCGTCGCGGCCGAGAACATGTGGTTGCCGACGGTCGATCCCACCAGTCGCTCCGTGGTCTACTGGGCCGGGACGTTGATCCCGAATGAAACCGAGACGGCGTGGTCCCTGGGTCAGGGTCGCCTGGTACTCGATGGCTGGGTGAGTGCTGCTGTCGTGGTCCCGTCCTCGGACCCCGTGGCCTCACCAACGGCCTCGCCGAAGCCGAAGCCCACGCCGCGTGGCAAGTCATCGCCGTCACCCGACCCGACCAGCGAGTCCGGAACGCCGGTCTTGATCCCGACGGTCGGGCCGGCCGGTCATCCCGTGACGATCGCGGAGGGTCCGGCCGTGGCATTCGATGTCTGGTTCGACCCGACGGGGCTGCGGCTGGCGATCTGGACGGCCGATCCGACGGATCCGTCCGTGGGTACCCTGCGGCTGATCGTCCTCGACCCGGAAACGCTGCAGATCGATCCGAGCTCCGATCCGCTCCCCGGCGTGGCCGCCCTTCGAGGCGTGTCCATGGACAAGGGCCGCCTGGCGTGGGTCACGCCGCCCGGCCAGGATGGCGAGGGATCGCATGTCCAGGTGCTCGGCTGGCATGGTCGATCCTTTGGCCAGGTCCGGACGATCCAGGCCGACGAACTGTTCGTGGTCCGCTGATCTGACGTTGCCCCCTGGCAACACCGCGCCGAATGCCGTAGATTCCGGGTGTGCGACCCAGCAGAACGGTCGCGATCGCGGCGCTCACCGCCGTACTCGCGCTCGGATCGCTGCCCGGCTTGGTCGGATCTCATGAACCGAGTCCCGATCAGCCGATTACGCCGGCAGCATTTCGTGAAGTCATTTTCGTGGCGAACGGCGGTAAGGCGACCCCAGTGATCGCAGCCGCCGATCCGGCGTATGCGTCGGCGAGTCGACTTGATGCCAGCTCGACGTTCTACGAGCCAGTCTCCGATACTGTCGACCAGCCGCAGGCCCGCGTTGGCCCCAAGGTCCCCGTCGTGCCAGCTGCGTGGGACTGGAAGGCGCCGCGTTACAAGGTCAGCGGCTATGCGAGTTTCTACGACAACGGGACCACGGCGATGCGCTTGCCGCGCGGCACGATCATCGTGATCTGCGGCGCGAACGGGTGCATCGATCGCGTGGTCAACGACTACGGTCCTGTTGCCGGCACCGGCCGGATCATCGACATGTACCGCCCCGATTTCTTCGCGATCTGCGGCTGTGGCTGGTGGTCAGGCACGACGACCGTGACCGTCTCCATCTACTGACCGCCGAACGCCTCGCGCGGTAGACTCCGCAGGAACCTTCGAGGACCGGCCACGAGAGCCGGACGACGGGCCCGGAGAGGCCGGAAGGACAGGAGGCGCCAGTGCCACGTCGCAGCGCCGCGACAGTCCACCGATCCGGGGGTCCCCGGTGACGGGCCGCCGAATCATGACCGCCGAGGAGATCCGCCGGGCCGTGATCCGGGTCTCCCATGAGATCGTGGAGAAGCACGCCGGGACGGACGCACTCGTCCTCGTCGGCATCCAGCGCCGTGGCGTTCCCATCGCCCGGCGGCTGGCAGAGGCCATCCTCGAGCACGAGAATGCAACGTTGCCCGTCGGCGCCCTGGACATCACGTTCTATCGGGACGATCTCTCGATGCTCGCCCAGCAGCCCGTGGTCAAGGGCACGGACCTGCCATTCGATGTGACCGGATCAACGGTGGTCCTCGTCGACGACGTCCTGTTCACGGGCCGCACGATCCGCGCCGCGATGGACGCGCTGATGGAATTCGGACGGCCGCGGGCGATCCGCCTGGCCGTCCTGGTCGATCGAGGCCATCGAGAGCTGCCGATCCGGGCCGACCATGTCGGCAAGAACGTGCCAACGTCCCGCGAGGAGCTGGTCCGCGTCCGAATCGAAGAGATCGACGGCGAGGATGCCGTCGACATCGATCGCGCGCCGGCATCGAGCGAGGCTGCGGTGCCGATCCTGTGAACGTGTCTGCCGATCCCGCGGTCATGGCGCCCGACGATGTTGCGGACCTCGCGCCGGTTTCGCCGGGACAGCCGAAGACCGCCCCTGCCGGGCGCTGGGCGCATCACCACCTGCTCGATGTGGACGTCCTGTCAACGGACGATCTGGACCTCGTGATGCGGACCACGGCTTCGATGGCCGAGATCCTGACCCGCGAGATCCCGAAGGTCCCGATGATGCGCGGATGGGGCGTCACGATCCTGTTCTATGAAGCCTCGACGAGAACACGAGTGAGCTTCGAGGTCGCCGCCAAGAACCTGTCGGCCGATGTCATCAATATCGCCGCTGGGAGCTCCTCGGTCGCGAAGGGAGAATCGCTGATCGACACCATCCGGACCGTCGAAGCGCTCGGCGCGCGGATGATCGTCCTGCGGCATGCCACTTCCGGGGCCCCATACCTGGCCGCGCAGCATTTCTCGGGCAGCGTCCTCAACGGCGGTGACGGCTGGCATGCCCATCCAACGCAGGCGCTCCTGGATCTGTACACGCTCCAGTCCCGCCTGCCGGGAGGTTCCGTCCGTGGCCGGAAGATCGTGATCCTCGGTGACGTCCTCCACTCGCGGGTCGCGCGGAGCAACCTGTGGGCGCTCACCGCGGTCGGCGCCGACGTGTGGATCTGCGGCCCCACGACCCTCCTTCGTGGCTTCGATGCCTGGGCCGCCGCCGGAGTCGGAGGTTCGCGCCGGTTCACCGTCACGTCCGATCTCAACGCCGCCCTCCGGGACGCCGACGTCGTCATGGCGCTCCGGATCCAGCGCGAGCGCATGGCCGCCGGCCTGCTGCCTTCGCTCCGGGAATACGCGGCTCGCTTCGGTTTGACCCGCGAACGCCTCGCCCTGGCCAAACCCGAGGCACTCGTGATGCACCCGGGGCCGATGAACGAAGGCGTCGAGATCGCCGCCGACGTCGCTGCGGGCAGCCAGTCCGTGATCACCGATCAGGTCGCCAACGGGGTTGCGGTGCGGATGGCCGTCCTGTATCTCCTCGCCGGGGCTCGCGATGGCGTCGGGGTTCGTGAGGGCACCGCGGCGCGCGATCAGGCGACGCGAGAAGCCGGCGCGGGCGGCGCCGAGCGGCCCTCGGAATGACGCTGCCTGCCCTGGCCGATCTCGACATCACTCGCGCGTGGCTGGTGGATCCCGCTTCGGGACGCGAAGGGCCGGGCGAGATCGTGGTCGCGAATGGGATCCTGGAGTCGGTGACCTGGCTCGAGGGGCCCGAGGCCGAGGGAATCGATGCCCGTGGTGTCGTGGTCGCGCCCGGCTTCACCGATATCCATGCCCATTTCCGGGAACCCGGCAACGAGGATGCCGAGACCATAGCCACGGGCCTTGCCGCGGCGGCCCACGGCGGGTTCACGACGGTCTGCGTCATGCCGAATACGACGCCTGCCCTCGACGAACCGTCAGTGCTCGCTCGAATCCGCGGTGCGGCGACCGCCTCGGGTTCCCCGGTTCGACTGCTGGCCCATGGGGCCGTATCGGCCGGGCGGGCGGGAGAGCAGCTGGCCCTGCTCGGAGAGCTGGCGGACGCGGGCGTGGTCGGGTTCAGCGACGATGGGTCGCCGGTCCAGTCCGCCGCCCTCTTTCGCAACGCGCTGGCGTATGCCGGGATGCTCGGCCTTCCGATCGTGGATCACCCCGAGGATCGGACGCTGACCGATGGAGCCGAGGCGAACGACGGCCTGGTCGCCACGGTGCTCGGGCTTCGCGGCTGGCCCGCGGCGGCGGAGGAGGCCGCCGTGGGTCGAGATCTGTCGCTCCTCGCCGACGTTCTGCGCGACGTGCGCGGAGCGCGCCTGCATCTGACGCATCTGTCCACGGCGACGGCTCTTGATCTCGTCCGCCGCGCGAAGGCGGCTGGCCTGCCGGTCACCTGCGACGTCACCCCGCATCACCTGGCGCTTACCGACGAATGGGTTGCCGGTGCACGGCGCTGGAGCTGGGAGGCCGCAAGCGGGGACGGCGCGACCGGAGATCCGTGGCGCGACGGCGTGATCGAGGCGCTCCCGTTCGACTCCGCCCTGCGAGTCAATCCGCCGCTCCGCACCGCCGACGATGCGCTCGCCTGCCTGGCTGCCCTCGCGGACGGCACGGCCGATGCGATCGCCACGGATCACGCGCCGCATGCCGATGTCGACAAGGCCGTGGAATTCGGGCTGGCCGCCAACGGGATCAGCGGGATCGAAACGGCCCTCGGCGTCGTCCTCGCCGCCGTCGATGCCGGCCAGCTGACGCTGGCCACGGCCATCGCGGCGCTCACCACCGGACCGGCTCGCGTCCTTGGGGATCGAGCGCCCGGAGCGAGCAGGGGAGTCGGGCTTGTCGAGGGCGCGTCGGCTGATCTCGTGGTCTTCGATCGGTCCGATACCTGGCGGGTGAGCAGCGCGACGCTGGCTTCGAAGGGCAAGAACTCGCCCCTGCTCGGCCGAGAGCTGTCGGGTCCAGTGCTGCTGACCGTGGCCGATGGCCGCATCGCCTGGGAAGCCCCGGACGCCTGACCCGACAGTGCGTCGTTCAGGGTCGATCGACGCCGTCCACCCACGCGACAACGGTGACCACGAATCGAGCCAGGCACGACTGACGGTTCTCCGGCTGGCATCCGGCGGCACGAATGTCGTCGAAGTGCCCGATGAACACCACCGGCAGCGGGATCGAGCCACCGAGCCTGGGGAGCGGACGTTCCCAGTTCGTGTCCGGACCGTCGAACGCAACGTCGACGTTCGCGCTGACGATCGGACGCGTCTCCATGCCGTTCTCATGAACGAGCACCGCCGACTCCGGTTCGGCGATGAGCCAGCCCTGGAGCGAGCAGGGCCCCTCCAGCAGGGGCACGAGCGGCACGATCGGGGCCGGGCAACTGAACAGGAATGGCTGCTGGAACCAACCGGCGACCGCGACCTCCGACGGGTCGTCGCGGATCTTGACCGCAACGGCATCGGATACGGACACCACCGGACGATCTCCCAGCGTCCCTGGGAAACTCGCCGAGGCCGTATCGCTCGGGCCCGGCGAGGTGGCGAATAGCGCGCCGAGCCGGTCGACCGCGAACAGCGCCCCGAACACCGAGACGACGACGATGCCGACCGCTACTACGATCGAACGACCTCGATGGTCCACGGCGGGAGCATTGATCAATCGCGTCGCGCCTGCAACAACAGGTGCGTCGATGCGTCCCGTGGCCCGGTACGATGACGCCATGACCAAGCCCGTTCTCAACCGCGACTACGAGCGGCGGCCCTACTGGCACGCGACGATGCCGCCGCTGCACGATCGGAGCGGGCGCCAGCTCCCGGACATCGTGGACGTCGCGATCGTGGGCGGTGGCTACACGGGCGTAGCGGCGGCCCGCAAACTCGCGCTCCAGGGCGCCAAGGCCGTCCTGCTCGAGGCCCGAACCCTCGGCTGGGGCGCATCGACCCGGAACGGTGGGATCATCCATCCGGGCTACAAGTGGGGCGTGCCGACGCTCATCAAGCGCTACGGCCCGGAGCTGGCGCGAGCGATCTACGGCGAATCCATGCAGGCGCTGGAACTCGTCTCTTGCCTGATCCGCGACAATGACATCGATGCCGAGCTGCGCACGAGCGGCTGGCTCGAACTCGCCTGGGCACCCAGTCACGCTGCCGCTTTCCACGAGGAGACCGAGGCCCTCAAGGAGTTCGGGATGACCGCACGGGTGATCTCGAAGGCCGACCTGCGATCCGAGATCGGCACGGACGCCTACCACGGGGGCCTGGCCATCGAGCCGGGCGGCGTCCTCCATCCCGGGAAGTGGTTCGCAGGGCTGGTCGGCATCGCCGAGCGGGCGGGCGCTGACCTGCATGAATCCACGCCGGTCCTGTCGATCCGGCGCCAGGGCGATGGGCGATTCGTGGTCGAGACGTCCCGCGGCGCCATCCTCGCCCGCGACGTCCTCGTGGCGATGAACGGCTACACTGATGGGTCCGCACCGAGTGTCCGTCGGCGGATCGTGCCGATCGGGAGCTACATCATCGCGACCGAGCCACTGCCTGCCGACCTTGCCCAGGAGCTGTCACCGACCGGTCGGGCGTATTTCGACACCAAGAACTTCCTGTCCTACTGGCACGTGTCGGCGGACCGACGACTGATCTTCGGGGGCCGGGTCAGCTTCATGCCGACCACCACCGATCGGACAGCGAAACTGCTCCACGGGCGGATGCTCGATATTCATCCGCAGGTCGCAGGCCATCGCATCGACTATTCGTGGGGCGGCAAGGTCGCGATGACCTTCGATCGCATGCCCCATATCGGCCGGCTCGGCGGGATCATGCACGCGACCGGCTATTCCGGGACCGGCGTGCTGATGTCCACGTATCTCGGAACCCGGGCTGCCGAATGGCTCGGCGGCGGCACCGCACCTGCCCTGTCAAAGCTGCGCTTCCAGATGGTCCCGGCACCGTACGAAGGCCGACCGTGGTTCCTGCCGGTCATCGGGGAATTCTTCCGCCTGCAGGATCGACTGGCGCTCCGCGGGGTTGATTCGCCGCCCAAATCCTAGCCTCGCTCCGCGGCCAGCTCACGGAGCGTGTCGAGCAGGCCCTCGACGTCGGACTCGGTTGCCTGCGTGTTCAGGATCCCGGCCCGCAGCCAGGTCGCGCCACGCAGCCGCGTGGTTGAAACCCAGCCGGCCCCGGAGGCCTCGAGGTCGTGCTGCAGATGATCCTGATGCGCATCGAGAGCCGCTCCGTCGAGGCCTGGACGCAGGTGACGAAAGCAGACCACGGACAGGTTCGGTATGGCCGGCAGCGCCTCGAAGTCTTGACTCGCCGCGATGACGGTGGCCAGATGCGCGGCCAGGTCGTTGTTGGCCTCGATCAGGCGGCCGAACCCCGATGTCCCGAGGTGGCGCCACGAGAACCACAGCTTGAGAGCGCGCCAGCGCCTCGTGCCCTCGAATCCGAGCTTCCAGAAATTCAGGCCGGCGTTGTGCGGATCGGGCGTCGCGTGCGGATCGGGGGTGGGCGCCGCCGCCATGGAACCGTGGCCCGCCCGGTAGTACTCGGGGCGTCGCTCTCCGAAGACCTGCTCCAGGACGCGCCCATCGCGAACCATCAGCCCGCCAATGTCGTAAGCCTGAAAGAACCACTTGTGCGGATCGATGGTCACCGAATCCGCCCGCTCCAGGTCTGGCACCCGACCCGCGTCCCGCGCCGACAGACGAGCGGCCGCCCCATAGGCCGCGTCGACGTGGAGCCAGATGCCCTCACGGGCGGCGACGTCGGCGAGTTCACCGATGGCGTCGACGGCCCCGGTGTTGGTCGACCCGGCGACGGCGGCGATGGCAATCGGCGTGTTTCCGGCCGCACGATCCGCGGCGATCGCTGCAGCGACGGCGCCACCGCGAAGCCGGAAGTCCGTGTCAGCTGGGATGGTAACGAGGGTCTCGGTCGGGTATCCCAGCTCGTCGAGCGCGCGCCCGATGGAGAAGTGACTCTGATCCCCGGTGTAGACACGCAGCCCTTCGAGGGCGCGACCGCGCGGTGGCCGGTCAAGGCCGAGGCGCTTCGGGACGTGGGCGTCGCGGACGAGCGCCATCCCGATGAAGTTCGCCATCACCCCGCCGGAGGTGAGCAGGCCGAAGCTCGATCGGTCGTAACCGAGAAGGTCGCACAGCCAGCGGACCACCTCGTCCTCCATCGTCGCGGCGATCGGGCCGGCATGGAAGATGTCCACTCCCTGCTGGGCAAACTGGCTCAGGACCTCGCCCACGATCGAGGCGACCAGCGGCGGTGGCGTGAAGTAGCCGAAGGACCGAGGGTGGTAGGCACTGACCGTGTGTGGCGCAATCCGCACCCGGAACTCCTCGAGGAGCGCCGGCAGCGATGTTGGTTCGACCGGCGCCGGACCAGGCTCACCGGACGGACCGAAATAGCGCTCCCGGAGTTCGGCGTAGCCCGTCGATTCGCCCATCGCGCGGTCGAGCGCGTGGTCGTACAGGTAGTCGAGGCCGGCTTCCCAAGTGGCGGCTCCGACCTCGCGCAGGGCCTCACGCGCCACCCCAGGGTCCCGAAGGCCCAGCAACTCCGGCTCCGGATGCCATGCAAATCGAGCGGCAAATCCGGGCGGGATCGGCGGGCGGGACCTGAACTTCGAGTCTGCCATTCGACCGATGGTACGGGAGGTGCATCAGGCGAGCTCGGCGTGACCGCGCGGTCGCGAGTCGGCATACTCCAGTCAAGCCGGCCACGCCGGATCCGCACGATGGAGGGACTCTTGCCGGAGCGACGGACGATCGTCTTCTTCCCGGAAGGAGCGTACGGGCCGACCAACAACTGCGTTGGAATCGGACAGCAGTTGCAGCGGAACGGCCATCGCGTCGTGTTCATCGTCGAGGAGTCGTTCGCCGGGCGCCTGAAGGCTCAGGGCTTCGAGGAGCGCATGATGCGTCTCGGCCCGGCCCCCGAGACGGACGAGATCCCTGGGCAGTTCTGGATCGACTTCATCCGGGACACCGCGCCGATCTTTCGCAAGCCCACGATCGAGCAGCTGGGCGAGTTCATGGCGCCGACGTGGCAAGCCCTGATCGACGGCTCGAGGTACGTGGACGATCGTCTGCGCGAGATCATCGCCGAGGTTCGACCGGATGTCATCGTCGAGGACAACGTCGTGGCGTTTCCCGCCCTCCCGGCGTCGGGCCGGCCCTGGGTACGGATCCTGTCCTGCAACCCGGCCGAGCTCAAGGACGCGGCGGTGCCGCCGCTGTCGTCGGGCTACCCGGTCGCGGATCGCTCAGGCTGGGCGGCATTCAACGACGAGGTCGACCGGACCCATCGGGCGATGTGGACCGACTTCGATGCATTCGTGCGCGACAAGGGAGCGCCGTCCCTGGCCTGGACCGAGAACGGACCCGAGTTCATCCACGAGTCCCCATGGCTCAACCTGTACTCCTACCCCGCCGAAGCCGACTACGAGCGTGAGCGTCCGCTCGCCCCGACCTGGCATCGTCTCGATTCCACGGTCCGCGAGACGGGCGAAACCTGGGAGCTGCCGGCGCACCTGCGTGGCGGGGATGGCGCCCTCATCTACCTGTCGCTCGGCAGCCTCGGCTCCGCGGATGTCGGACTGATGCAGCGCCTCGTGGACGTGATGGGCACGACGCGCCATCGCGTGATCGTGTCGAAGGGGCCCCTGGAGAATCAACTCACGCTCCACGACAACATGGCGGGCTCGGGCTTCCTGCCCCAGCCCGCGGTCCTGCCCCAGGTGGACCTCGTGATCACCCACGGCGGCAATAACACGGTCACCGAGGCGTTCCATCACGGCAAGCCCATGATCGTGCTGCCACTCTTCTGGGACCAGGTGGACAACGCCCAGCGGGTGGATGAGACGGGATTCGGCGTTCGCCTGTCCACGTATGAATTCCGGGACGAGGAGCTGACCGGGGCCGTCGAGCGCATGCTCGACGATGCCTCACTGTACGCACGGATGGCCGCCATGTCGGCGCGAATCCGCGGAACCTCAGGCACGGCCCGGGCAGCCGGACTCATCGAACGCGTGGCCCTGACCGGCGAACCGGTCATGCGGACATGACGGACGGGTATCGACAACCACTGGAGGAGGGCTTGATGAACATTCGAAGGACTCACGGCACCGGTCGGCGCGCACTCGCACTTCTGGGCGTGCTCGCCCTGATCGTCGCTGCCTGCGGCAGCGCGGCCAGCCCCACGCCGGAGAAACCATCGGGCAAGATCGTCGTCTCGAACTGGGACCTCTACTTCCCCGAGGATCTGATCAAGAACTTCACCGCCGAGACCGGCGTGGAAGTCGAGTGGAGCAAGCACACCACCAACGAGGACATCGTCGGCAAACTCGATGCGTCCAACGGCAACGGATTCGACATCGTCTTCGTGTCGGCCCCATTCGCCGAAGGCCTGAACAACCGCGGCTGGGCTGAGGCGCTCGATCACGGCAAGCTGGCGAACGTCGGCAATCTGGCGCCCGAAGCCGACAAACTCGGCTACGACGTCGGTAACAAGTTCTCGGTGCCCTACACCTGGGGCACGACGGGGCTGTGTTATCGATCCGACCTCGTGACCGGAACCCCGAGCAGCTGGAACGACCTCCTCAAGCCGTCAGCACAGCTCGACAAGAAGATCACCGCGCTGGCGACCGATCGGTGGCTCATGCTCCCGGCGCTCAAGTCGCTGGGCTACTCGGTCAACGAGACCGACGAGGCCAAGCTCAACCAGGCCAGGGATCTGCTGATCGAAGCCAAGAAGCATCTCCTCGCCTATGACGACACGACGTTCTACTCGAAGCTCGTATCGGGCGAGGCGCTTCTCGTGGAGGCGTGGGACGGCTGGTGCAACTACGGCATCACCGACAACGCCGACATCAAGTTCGTGATCCCGTCCGAGGGCAGCGACCTGTGGAGTGACACGATGGTCATTCTGAAGTCGTCGAAGAACAAGGCCGCGGCATACGCCTTCATCGACTACATCCTGCGGCCGGAAGTTGCCAAGACCGTCGTCGATCTGACGCTTTACAAGGTCCCGAACCCGAAGGCGATGGCGCTCGTGGATGCGGCGACCCTGGCGGCCTACCCGAACCTCGCCATGACGGGCGCGGAGCTTCTCAAGGGCGAACCCGAGCGCGACCTCGGTGCCGCGGCACCGACCTGGGCTCGGATCGTCGCCGAAATCACCGCCGGTCAGTAGCGGAACCTTCGGGACGCCGGCCTGTCCGGCCGGCGTCCCGTTCGCACGCAGCATGAAGCGTCGCCGGCTGCTGCTCCTCGGGCCTGCCCTCGGTTGGTGGGCAGTCTTCCTGGTCGTGCCCGTCGGCCTGGTGATCGCCTACAGCGTCTTCCAGCGCGGAACGTACGGCGGCGTGGTCCCGACCTTCACGCTTGACAACCTCGTACGGGCATTCGACCCGCTTTACCTGCGCGTCTTCCTGTTCTCGCTCCGGGTCGCGGTCATCACCACGGTCATCGCGCTGGTGATCGGCTACCCGACCGCGTACCTGATCGCCACGCTCCCGCGCCGATGGCGGACGCCGGTCCTGGTGCTCGTGATCCTGCCGTTCTGGACGAGCCTGCTCATTCGGACATACGCCTGGATCGTGCTCCTCAACGGTGAGGGGCTCATCAATCACGGGCTCGAATCGCTCGGCCTCATCCGGGTGCCGCTGCCGCTCCTGTACAACGAGTTCGCCATCGTCCTGGGCCTGGTCTATGGATATCTACCGCTGATGATCCTGCCGATCTACTCGTCCATCGAACGTCTCCAGCCCGAGCTCCGCGAAGCGTCGGCCGATCTCGGAGGGAACCCGCTCCGGACCTTCCTGCGGGTTACGCTACCGCTGACCCTGCCGGGACTTGCCGCAGGCTGCATCTTCGTGTTCGTGCCGAGTCTCGGCAATTTCATCGTGCCGGATCTTCTGGGCGGCGGGCTCAGCATCATGGTCGGGAACCTCATCCAGGCCCAGTTCCTCAAGGCCCGGGACTGGCCGTTCGGGGCGGTCCTGTCCCTGGCCTTGATCGCGATGATGGGGGCCTTGCTCTTCGTGCAGGCGTGGCTCCAGGATCGGGATCGTCGTCAGGCCATCGATGCGTAGCTGGGCGTGGGGTCGTCGGCTCCTGCGCGCCGAATTCGGGCTCGTGGTCGCCTTCCTGTACCTGCCGATCGTCGTGGTCGTCGGTCTGTCATTCAATGCATCGGGACAACCGACGGCGTGGACGGGCTTCAGCCTGGACTGGTACGCATCGGTCCTCGCGAACGACGCCCTCCTCCAGGCCTTCCGGAACACCCTGATCGTGGGCAGCGTGACAACCGTCATTGCCACCGTCATCGGGACGCTTCTAGCCCTCGGTCTGGAGCGGACGGTCCGCAGCTCCCTGCTCGACAGCCTCGTGTTCGTGCCGATGATCGTTCCCGACATCGTGCTGGCGATTGCGTTGCTGAGCTTCTATAACCTCGTATTCGCCGGCCTGCTCCACCTCGAGCTCGGCCTGTGGACGGTGATCCTGTCGCACGTCGTGTTCGATATCGCATTCGTGGCGGTCGTCGTTCGGACCAGGCTGCGGAACTTCGATCGCTCGATCGAGGAGGCATCTCTGGATCTCGGAGCAAACGAGCGGCGCACCTTCTTCAACATCACCCTGCCCGCTATTGCGCCTGGTGTCATTGCCGGCGGGTTGCTCGCCTTCACCCTCTCATTCGATGAGTTCATCATCGCCTTCTTCACGAAGGGGACCGTTGAAACCTTCCCGACTCAGGTCTATTCGATGATCCGGTTCGGGGTGACACCCGAGGTCAACGCCATCGCCACGGTCGTCCTCCTGATCAGTATCACGCTCGTCCTCGTCTCGCAGCGACTTCGCGAGGCCGACGTATGAGCGGGCGCGAGATCATCCGCATCGAAGGCGTCACCAAGCGATTCGGAAGCGTGGTCGCCGTCGATGACGTGAGCCTGTCGATCCTCGAAAACGAGTTCTTCGCGCTCCTGGGCCCGTCCGGTTGCGGCAAGACCACCATTCTTCGCATGCTCGCCGGTTTCGAGACGCCGGATTCGGGCACGATCACGCTCGACGGCAGGGATCTGGTCGGGGTCCCGCCGTTTCGGCGGCCGGTCAATCTCATGTTCCAGTCGTACGCGCTCTTCCCACACATGCGGGTGTTCGACAACATCGCCTACGGGCTGCGCATGGAGGGGGTGCCCGCCCCGGACATCCAGCAACGCGTCGACGAGGCGCTCGCACTCGTCCGCCTCGAGGGCTACGAGCGCCGACGTCCGAACCAGCTTTCGGGAGGCCAGCGTCAACGGGTCGCCCTTGCCCGCGCCCTCATCAAGCGCCCTCGCGTCCTGCTGCTCGACGAACCGCTGGCGGCCCTTGATCGGCAGATCAGGATCGAGATGCAGATGGAGCTCAAGCGCCTCCAGCACGCCGTCGGAATCACGTTCATCGTTGTGACCCATGATCACGAGGAGGCGCTCGCGCTCGCGGATCGGGTCACGGTCATGCGGGCAGGCCGGGTGCTCCAGGTCGGAGCGGCGGACGACCTGTGGGAGCGCCCGATGACGCGCGCCGTTGCCACCGCGCTCGGCGAAGCAAACGTCCTGCGCGGCCTGATAGCCGTCGGCCAGGGAGGCGCCGTCCTTGCGTTCGGTGACGGGCACGTGGCTGTCGATCCGGCGATCGTTGCCGCATTGGGAATGGCGGACGGCTCGTCCGCGGCGATCGTGGTTCGACCCGAGCGAACAAAGCTGACGACCAATGATCCACCCGAACAGGCGTTGCTGCACGGCCGGGTAGCCGAGACGATCTATCTCGGCGGCAGTCGGAAGGTGGTCGTGGACCTGCCCGACGGCACCTCGATGGTGGCGAGGGTCGATGCCGCAGCCATGGGGCAACTGGCCGTCGGCGACGCTGTGGCCGTTGGTTGGGCAGACAGCGACGGAATCCTTGTCATCGACGACTGAACCGCGTGCGGAGCTGAATCGCGCCCTCCAGGATCTCGCCGCTCGCGCGGACACGGCCGTCGCAGCGCTCGGGCCGGACGGGCTTGCGGGAGCGCGATGGTCCGGGCTCGCCCGGGCCGACGTCGACCACGTGTCGATCCGGGACGCATTTCCGCTCGGGACGGGCGGGGGAGTGGTGGTCCTGTCCGTATCACGGCACGACGGAGCCCCGGTCCTGCTGACGCTGCCACTTGACGACCCGGCGACCTGGACGGGGCTGCATCAACTCGCGATCGTGGGTGGCACGGTGGTTGGCACGCACGGCGGCCAGCTCGAAGGTCGACCGGGCCCAGCGTCGAACCCGCCATCTGTTGACCGCGCCGGAGCCCGATCAACGCAGGGGGTCAGGCCCATCCCCGGGGATCAGTCACACACGAGCATGGTCCTCGGGGAGGAATCGATCGTCAAGTTGTACCGCCGCCTCACGGCGGGGCCGAATCTCGAGGCGGAGACCTTACGTGCGCTGGCGGGCCGGCCCGGCGCGCCGGTTCCGGACTGGCACGGCAGCGTCGATGTCACGCTTTCCGATGGCGACGTCACCTCGATCGCGATCGATCAGGCCTTCATTCATGATGCCGCCGATGCATTCGAGGTCGTCGCCGACGGGCTGGCCGTATGGCTGGCGGGTGGCTCCGAGACGATGGCGACGGCGATACTTCACGACATCGGTAGCGCGACCGGCCGGCTGCATCGGGATCTGGCCCAATCCGGGGATTCCGGCCTTGCCCCACGACCGGCGACGCCCGGGGATCGCGCAGCCTGGGTGGGGGCCGCGCTCTCGACGCTCGAGAGGGCCATCAGCGCCGTCGGCGCGATTGACGGGCGTGAGGCGGTCCGCCTGGAGCGGGTCAGGCCATCGATCGGGCGGATCCTGGACGGGTTGATGACCAGTTCCGGCGCCACGATGCTCCAGCGGATCCACGGGGACCTCCACCTGGGACAGGTGCTGCCGACGCCCGACCGCGTCGTGATCATCGATTTCGAGGGCGACCCGACACGCGACCCAGAGGATCGACGATCCATGTCGAGCCCGCTGCGCGACATCGCGGGCATGCTTCGCTCGATCGATCACGTTGCTCGCAGCGGCCTGCGGCGCGCACGCCTCCCCGGGGGAACGCCCGGCAACGCAGGATCAGGTGCCCTCGAGGAATGGATCGAGGCCGCCCGGGCAGCCTTCATGACAGGCTATGGGACGGGTCTGGAGGACCCGGAATGGCGACCCGATCCCGGGCTTCTCAGGGCGTTCGAGCTGGACAAGGAACTCGCCGAGTTCATCTACGCGGCAGCCTACCTTCCGACCTGGATTTATGCCCCGATGGGTGGGATCCGTGCCCTCCTCGGGAAGGACTTCGAGGCCCTGGCATGATCGACCGCGCCTTGCTGCTGGTCGCCGACATCGAGCGGATCCCGTTGGTCCTCCGCGGCCACGCCAACGCCGCAAGCGACCGCCTGGACCTTCCGGGTGCGTCACCCGCCCGCCCGCGTCGGATCGTCCTCACCGGACTAGGAAGCTCGCGCTTTGCCGCGCTTGTCGTGGCCCCGACATTACGGGCCGCCGGGCTCGATGTCATCGTTGAGCACGCCTCGACCACCCGCCCGGCCTCACTCACGCCGGGGACGCTGCTCGTTCCCATTTCGAGTTCGGGACGCACTCCCGAGACGGTGGCGGCCGCGCAACGCGGTCACGACGCTGGTGCGGCAGTCCTTGCGATCACCAACGAGCCGACGTCGCAGCTTGCGGCCGCCGCAGACGACGTCCTGTCGTTGGATGCCGGCGAAGAGGCGAGTGGGGTCGCGTCCGTCAGCTATGCCGCGACGGTCGCCGCCTTGTGCCGTCTGGCCGCGTCGCTCGGAGCCGAGCTCGATGCCGGTGCCTTTCTGGACGACGCAGCGGCAAACGTCGAATCCGTCCTTGCAAGCCGCTCTGCCTGGACGGTGTTGGCGGCCGAGCTTCTCGCGACCGGGGCCACGATCCACCTTCTCGCAGACGCGGCGGCGCTGGGCACGGCCGAGCAGGCGGCCCTCCTGTTCCGGGAGGGTCCGCGGATCGACGCCGACGTGACCGACGCGGGCGATTGGCTCCATGTCGGCCTCTATACGGCGCTGCCCGGATATCGAGCGGTACTCCTGTCGGGCACGCCGTACGATCGCGAGCTCGTTGAGGTAATCCACGGGCGCGGTGGAAAGATCGTGACCATTGGGGCGGCCGGTCCCGACGCTGCCGACCTCACCATCCCGGTTTCGATGGCGCGGCCCGGAGGTCTGCAAGCGGCCTTCCCAGAGCCCGTGGCGCTGGCCCTGATCGCCGCTGAGCTCTGGACCCGTGCCCACGCGACCGAGCCCCACGACCCGGATCCCCCAGCCTGATTCCGCGTCGCGTCGGTACCATGCACCCGTGACCGAACCCGATCTCCCGTCCACCGCCCGCGACGTTCAGTACAAGGGCGCGCCACTGGATTCCGGGAAGGGCCCAGGTCTCGGTTGCTTCTGGTCACAGATCGTCGTCCTGGTGGCGTTCCTGGTCCTGACGCCGCTGAGCGTCGCCTGGAACTGGCCATTCCAGGTGAGTGCCTTCCTGCTGATCAGTGTCCTCATCCTGCTGCTGGTCGCCGGGCAGACGATCATCTTCCTGCTGCGGTTGATCGCCGCCGACCGACGCGCCGAGGGCCGGCGTCGACCGCTCGCGTCCCGGAGCATGACGGTGGGCGAGATCGAGGACGCCGATGCCGCATCGAACGGCGCGGGCGGTGACATCGCCCCCCTGGCAGAACCGGACATCTCGGTCGACCCTGACGCGGCGACGGCCGGGGCACCCGACGGCGGCGTGCGAGAATAGGCGCGGCGCCGAACGACCGCGCCCGGTCCCAGGAGGCTCATCGACCCCGTGCCCGTGCTCGCCACGTACTTCTCCGTCCGCCGCGGCCGCGATCCGTTCTTCAAGTTCTTCATGAAGACGCTGTTTCCGCGCCAGATGAAGGAGTACGAGGCCAAGTACGGCATCAAGCTCATCGGCTGGTTCAACGTTGCTCACGGCTGGGACTTCGATAACGTGATCATGCTCGACCTGCCCAGCTACGCCACTCTCGACCTCCTCGAAGCGGACGCGAGCGTCCGCGCACTCGGCCACCGTGCCGGGGAGTGGATCTTCGAGCGCCACCACTCGATGTTCCTCCGGGAGCGCATGGGTCCCGACCTCGAATTCCACGGGTAGGAGATGTGATGGACGGTCAACGCAACGAACTCCTCGCGGAAATGGCCCGGGACGCCG
>JANMPD010000099.1:0-93110 GCA_031369685.1 Chloroflexota bacterium
TGCTGGAAGACGGTGTTCACGTTGCGGCGATACGGGGGTACGCCCGCGACCGGGATCCCGGCAATCAGGATTTCCCCCTCGGTCGGTTGCTCGAATCCGGCAATCATCCGGAGGGTTGTGGTCTTGCCGCAGCCGCTCGGACCGAGGAGCGAGTAGAACGAGCCCTGGGCGATCTGCAGGGCAACGTGATCGACGGCGGTGACCGACCCGAACCGTTTGGTGACGTCGATGAGCTCGACATCGACGGCTGAATCCATGATCGTACTCTCGGGGGACGACGGCAATCGGACCCTCAGGTGGTGCCGTGGGCAGGACCCCAGGCAGGCTCGAATGGTAGGGGTCGGGAGGCCACCCCGCAAATGGATTCCCGCGCCGCGCGACGTCGGCCGAGCGGTGAGTTCCGCCGTGGCCCAGGATCGGTCGCCGCCCCGTGCGTCGGAACCGGCCCCCGGCGATCGGTCGCACCGGATACGATCCCGAGATGTACGTCGTCATCCTCGCCGGGGGAGGTGGCACGCGCCTGTGGCCGCTCAGTCGTCCTGAAACGCCCAAGCCGTTCCTGCCGTTGCTCGGTGACAAATCCCTCCTCCAAGGCACCATCGCCAGGATCGCCGGACATCGCGAACTCGGCATCGAACCTGGCGACATCACCGTTGTCACGGATCAGCGCTACGTTCCGCTCATCCGGACGCAGTGTCCGGGCGTGCGGGTCATCGCCGAGCCGATTGGTCGAAACACGGCGGCCGCGATTGCGCTCGCGGCGCTCCTCGTTGATCGACCCGATGACGAGGTCATGTGCGTCCTGCCCGCCGATCACACGATCGAGCGCGAGGACGTGTTTCGCGGAGTTCTCGCCGGTGCCGCCCGGCTGGCCGATGGCGCGTTCGGGATCGAGTCGCCGCTGGTGACACTCGGGATCCAGGTGGATCGTCCGGCGACCGAATACGGCTATCTCATCCCGGTCCTCGAGGTAGGGAGCGACCTCCACGGCCTGCATGCGTATCCGCTTCGAGCCTTCGAGGAGAAGCCGAACCGGGCACGGGCCGTCGAACTCGTCGTGGAGCCGAGCGTAGCCTGGAACGCGGGCATCTTCCTGTGGCGCCGCCGGGCGATCCTCGACGCGCTCAAGCGGTACACGGGCCTGGTGACGCTCCTTGGCCCGGTCGCGGCCAGGGCGAGCGCGCTGGCAAGCGCCTATGACCAGGCCCGATCCATCTCGATCGACCACGCCGTGATGGAAAGTGCCGCCGCGGATCGGCGCGTGGTGATGGCGGCGATGGACGTCGGCTGGAGCGATCTCGGCTCCTGGGCCGCACTCCTCGACGCACTCGGAGCCACCGCGACGGGGCGTGTGGTCCAGGCCGACGAACCCGCACAGGCGGGCCCCGACGATCTCATCGTGGAGCGTATCAACGGCCGCATCGCGGTCGGTTCGGGTCCACGGGGTATTCTCGCGCCGACACCCACGGCACTGCTCGTGGGGGCCGGCCCGCACCGCGAGGTCGTTGAAGCCCTGATCGAACGTGTACGCCGCTGGGAGGAGCCCTCGTGACCGACGCCATCGCCCCAACCCGGATCGTGTTCGGAACAGACGGCTGGCGCGCTCGGATTGCCGAGGACTACACCTTCGATGCGGTGCGTCGGTGCGCGGACGGCGTCGCGCGCTACGTGATGGAGCGAGGGGAGCAGGCGAAGGGCGTGGTGATCGCCTACGACCGCCGGTTCGCGTCGGAGCACTTTGCGGTGGCTGCCGCGGAGGTCCTGCTCGCTCACGACATTCCGGTCGCGTACTCATCGACCGCCGTGCCCACGCAGATGAGCTCCTACGAGGTGGTCGAGCGCGGCGCGTCCGCCGGGATCGTGATCACCGCCAGTCACAACCCGTGGACCGACAACGGGTTCAAGGTCAAGTCTCCGACTGGCTCGGCCGCGGGCCCCGAGATGCTCAAGGTCATCGAAGCCGGCATCGCGGCCAACGGTGGAGTCGTCCTGCCGAGGCGGCCGATCGCCGATGCCGAAGCTGCCGGCCTCTTCGAGCGGTTCGATCCGTTCGAGGGGTACGAGCGATATGTCCGCCGAACCGTGGACATCGATGCGCTCAAGGCGGCCGACGTCAGCGTGCTCGTGGAGCCGATGTGGGGCGCCGGGGCCGGCTGGACCAGCAGGCTCCTCGGCGGGGGTCGGATCCGGGTCAACGAGAT
This sequence comes from Chloroflexota bacterium, assembly GCA_031369685.1. Lineage (GTDB taxonomy): Bacteria > Chloroflexota > Limnocylindria > Limnocylindrales > CSP1-4 > UBA5189. The sequence continues at coordinate 2,202 of JANMPD010000099.1, forward strand.
TCACCAGGAACGGAACCCGTATTTCGGCGGCGTGAACCCCGAGCCGATCCGGCCGAACGTCGACGAGGCGCTCGCCATGCTGGCCGGCGGCGGCTACGACGTCGGCCTGATGCTCGACGGCGACGCGGACCGGGCAGGTGCGGCGGACGAGCAGGGAACGTTCATCCACCAGCTCGAGGTGACCGGGCTCCTCATGTACTACCTTGCCGAACACCGCGGCCTGCGCGAACCGGTCGCGATCTCGGTCAACAACACCTCGATGGTCGCCCGGCTCGGGGCGCATTTCGGGATCGAGGTGTACGAGACCCCGGTCGGTTTCAAGTACATCGGGCCGAAGATGATCGAGACCGGCGCGATGATGGGCGCGGAGGAGAGTGGCGGGTTCGGGTTCGGCATGCATCTTCCGGAACGAGATGGCATCTACGCGGATCTCCTGCTGCTCGACCTGTTCCTTCGGGAGCGGGCGAGGGGCCAGTGGCCGGTCTCGACGATGCTCCGCCAGTTCCACGAACTGGCCGGGCCGTCGTTCTATCGCCGGATCGACGTCCACTTCGACCGGGCGGAGTACGACGCGGTCAAGCAGCACGTGCTCGTTGGACTTCGCGATGAACCACCGACCGACCTTGCCGGCCAGGCCGTCACGAACACCCAGCTCCTGACCACCAATGACGGCATGAAGTTCTTCGTGGCCGACGGCAGCTGGCTGCTGATCCGTGCTTCCGGAACGGAGCCGCTGCTCCGGATCTACACGGAATCGAGATCCGAGGATCTGCGCGAAGCCATGCTCGTCTCCGGCGAGCGCCTGGTACGGGGGAATTGACCATGGGGGGCGTGAACGCGGGCGCCGGGGCGGCCGCCCGACGAGTGGACAAGCCCTGGGGGCATGAGCTCATCTGGGCACACACCGATCGCTATGTCGGCAAGGTCCTCGTCATCGAGACCGGCCGGCGGCTGTCCTACCAGTACCACGAGATCAAGGATGAATCGATCCGCGTGCTCTCCGGTCGGCTCCGACTGACCCTCGAGAACGATCAGGGCGTCGACGAGGAGTACGAGCTTGGTCCGGGCGATGACGCGCATGTCGCCACCGGTCGCCGCCATCGATACGCGGCCATCGAGCGCTGCGAGTTGATGGAGGTTTCGACGCCCGAGCTTGCGGACGTCATTCGCCTGTCGGATGACTTCGGGCGCGAGGGGACTTCGGCGCCCTGACCAATTCCGGGTGTCGCATCTAGCCCTCTGGGTGTAGGCTTTGCCCGCGACCGTCTCGCCTGGTCGATGGTGCAAGGACCGGACGGCGGCTCGCCAAGCAGCCCCCGCGGGGGCCGGAGGGTCTGGCACGATGCACAGCTCCTTGATCGGCAAGGTCGAGAAGGCCAATCGTTACGCCCGGGAACTCGATCGCATCTCCCTCGATCGCGTCTCGCTCACGTTCCGCGGCGACAACGACACGCACCAGGTCACACTCGACGCCGGTCAGTGGCATTGCACCTGCCACTATTTCCAGAGTTGGGGAGCCTGTGTCCACCTGCTCGCCCTGCAGAAGGTCTTTGGCGTGATGCTGCCCGATGAGGCGCAGGTATCCATCTTCGGACCGACGGCGGTGCCCACGGCCTGATCTTCGGAGGTCGGCCACGGGCCGCCTCCACCCCGACGAACAGACGACCCGCCCGGGAAACCCGAGCGGGTCGTTGCGTTGGGGCGCACGAGCCCAGTGGCAGGGCCGGTCTCCCTCTGGCAGTGGCTCCGCCTGTCAGCGCACGGTGACCGCCCAGTAGGTCAGACCATCACCGCGTCCGTCGGCCCGGAAGACGCGAGCCTCGAGGACCCATTGCCCTGGCGGGAGTGGCCCCACGGTTACCGACGATCCATCCGCGGCGCGACCGCCCGATCGGACGCCCTGCGGATGGGCTCCGCTCGTATCATCGGCGGCGGCGAATACCGTTGAGATGTCCCTGATTGCCGCCCCATCGGCGAATCGGATCTGGAGCGTGTCGGCGGCGCCGACTTCGACGGTCGGGATCGCATGGAACGGCAGCCACGGCGCGTCACTGCCGGCCCCATCCATCACATAGGTACCGAGCGCACCCAGGATGGTGCCCTGCGCGGTCACGAGCTCGGCGACGGGGCGGAGCACCGAGTTCGAAAGCACCTCCGTCGACAGCGGCGGCGGGGCCGTCGGCGTCGCGCCGACCGTGCCCTGGGCTCCGGGCACCGTGGTGCAGCCCATCAGGCCGACCAGGGCGAGGAGCGTCAGGCCGGCGATCGGCCCGGCGAAGGCGAGGTTGAGGTCGCGCGTCATTCGACCACCGAGCTCGGACAGCCCGCTCCGCTGCAGCCGCCGACCGTCACCTTGATCACGCTCGACAGCGACGCGAGCACGCCATCACCGGTGGCTGGGACGAAGGCGGCCGACCACTCGTAGGTCGCCCTTGGTGAGACCATGAGCACGTACGTTCCATCTGTTGTCCCGCTCGGGGTCATGGGCCCGATGCTCGTCCAGGTGGTGGACCCGACGACCCGCCGTTTCAGGACCACCGTGCGCGCACTGATCGGATCGCTCATCAGGGCCCGATTTGTCGACGCGCTGGTGGTCTTGAGCGTGGCCGTGAACCTGACCGCGTCCCCGACCCAGATACTGCTGGAGGACGCGCCGAGGGTCGTGGCTGTGGCGATCGCGAGGCAGGACGAAAAGAGGGCACCCGCGGTCTGTCGGTCGTACTCGAGCTGGAGACGGGCCACGTCGCAGGGCGCGAATCCGTGGGCGAACCAGCCGGTATCGGGACGTGCCCGGCTGAGGGCCTGGACGACGGCGTCCAGGTAGTCCGAGTTGGTGCTGTTGTTCACGTGGTGACCGAGATCCTCGATGTGTCCGAACTCATCGAGCGCGATGGTCTCCGCGTCGAAACAGCCGTTGGCAATCGTTGCCAGTCCCTCGCACCAGCGGAGCGCGCCCCAGTCGAAGACGTAGTTCTGGGCGCGAAACCACATCTTGAAGCTCGTCGGTGCTCCGGACCGATCCGCGCAGGCAATGCCGGCCGACGAGCAGCCGGTCGGTTCGCCGTACGCGATTGTGCTCGCGGCGCCCGACGCTACCCGCGCGAAGGTCGCGGCGCGAGAGGCGCGAGTGCGGCTGGCATCGGCGGCCCCATTGTCGATTGCCGTCGCCATCCACGCCGGCGGTGCCTGATTCGCACGCCATTGGTACGTGACGGCCTGATTCTGCGCCCAGAGTGCCCCACCGAGCAGGGGATCGGGTCCATGTGCAGTGGCGCTGCCGGCGGCGATCGCCATCAGCAACGTACCCAGCAGGATCGAGCGGTAGATGTTGCTTCGGACGTGCCTGATCACGGTCGATTCCCCCTGGCCCGGGCGGGTGACGTGGCGATGTCAAGGAACGTCGGCGGTCCGCCGGGGCGGATCAGCCCGATCGCATCGGATGACGTTTCGATCCCGGTTGTCCCGGTGCCGTCCTGCAGGAACACGCCACGCTCAAGCTGACCGAGCGCGAGGCGCCGCCCGCTGGAGAGATCCACGAGGGTCGCCGTCGTCGTCCCATCAGCCATTCGGCGGATCACGACGACCCGGCCATCGCGCGTAACGGCCGCACCGGCGGTGCCGGTCGCGATCGTCGTCGACCGTCCCGTCCGGAGATCCCAGGCGAGGATGTCACAGGGCAGGCCGGGACACGCCGCCCGGGTGATCAGCATCCGACCGACGATGCCGACGATGCTCCCGTGTTCGCCAGCGATCGTTGCAATCGCGCCCGTTGCGATGTCGAGGACTCGGGTGACGCAGCGGTCGGGATCACAGGACTGAACGGCAAGTCGAGCGCCGTCGGCAGAAAGGATCAGGTCGGTCGACCAGACTCGCTTGATCCCGGCCCGCTGGAGCAACTCAGTGGTTGGTGGGACGACAAGCTGGGTTGGGCGCGACCCGTCGAGTGGCACTCGCCAGGTTCCGAGATCGGCGCGCGTACCACGCTCCAACAGATGCACCAGGGTCGTGCTCCCGTCACGCGTCAGCACCGCGCGACGGGCGATGGATCGCTCGATCGAGAGGGACCGCGAGCATGGTGCCGTGGTGTCGATGACCTCGATGGTCGAGCGGGTCCCATCCTCGACGGTTGCCACGATGCGACCCTGGATTGGCCCGGAAACGAAGCTCCCGGGTGGCAGGTCCAAGACCACTGCACGAGCCCTCGGCGCTCCGATCGTGACCGTCCACCCCGTCAGGGACCCCTGAATGTCCGTGATCGGTCGCTGATCCCACCACGTGCCATCGGCAGATCCGGGAGCGGCGGCCGCCGTTGCGTCCGCCGGCACGCACGCGACCAGTTGGGTGGGTAGCGGCAGGCTCCCGGCAGCAACACGAGGTGCGCCCCGGAACCCCGACCCGACGGCGAGGACCATGACCAGCGGCGGCCCGAGAATCACGACCCGACGTAGCCTCGATCTCATTGCGATACCTCCTCCGGCGGGGGGCGGGAGGAGGGCGGAGGCTGCCAGTGTCGAGGTGGGCGCTTATCTGCGGATCACCTGCGCAGTGGCGGTGCTACAGTTCCCCTGATCGCTCAACCGGGCGGTCCCCCGAGTCGTCGCGAAGCCGGTGCAACTCCGGCACAGTCCCGCTACGGTGATCGTCGCTCCGGCGACGTAAGTCCGGTCGCCGACACTCGGTGGATGCACGACCTTCGAGAGAAAGGCAGGCTCCCCGATGATTCCGACCGACTGACCAGTTCGCGTCCCATCGACCCCGGCGGACGCCTCGGCCCGCCGCCCCACCCCTCGGTCGGAGACTCCCTGATGGATCCTTTCGCGTCATTACGCGCGCCGCGTTTTGGAACCGGCACTGCGCCTACCCGCTCCCGCCGCCGAGATGTCGGCGGCATCACCCGGCTCGCGCCGATGGCCCTCGCCCTCGTGCTCGCGGCCTGCACAGGCGCGGCCGCGACGCCCACTGCCACGACCGCGCCCGTTCCAACGGTCGCCAGTACGCCTGCTCCCACGCCGACCCCGGCACCTGCCTTCCCGGTCACCATCGTCGACGACGAGGGCACGAGCGTCACGCTCGCCGCCGAGCCGCTCAAGATCGTGTCGCTCACGCCGGCCGCCACGGAGACCCTGTTCGCCATCGGCGCCGGGCCGCACGTTGTGGCCAAGGTCGAGGACATCACGCCGTATCCGCCGGAGGCCGATTCGCTGCCGGTCGTGGCCACGTATCAGGGGGTCGATGTCGAGAAGATCGTCAGCTTGCGCGCGGACCTGGTGATTGCCGGGGGCCTCGGGTTCACGCCGCCTGCCGCGGTCGCCCAGCTCCGGACCCTTGGGATCCCCGTTGTCGTGCTGTATGCCGAGTCCGTCGCCGGCGCGCTGGCCGGAATCAACACCGTCGGGACCGTGACCGGGCAGGCCGACGAGGCGAGTGTCCTCACCGGCGCGATGCAGGCCGAGTTCGACCGGCTCGCGGCCCTCACGCAGAAACTGCCGAAGCCGCTCACTTTCTACGAGATCGATGCCCAATCGGCCATCTACACGGTGCCGGCGGACTCGCTGTATGCAGAGTTGCTACGCCTTGCCGGCGCCGACCCCATCACGACGGATGCGAGCTACCAGATTTCGCTGGAGCAGCTCATCACCGCCAATCCTGAGGTGATTCTTCTCGGTGACGGCTCGTCCACGACGCCGGCGGACGTTACGGCACGACCCAACTGGGACGGGATCAAGGCCGTGGTGGACGGGAAGATCTTTCCGGTGAATAACACACTCATCACCCGCCCTGGCCCGCGCCTGGTGGAGGGCCTTCGGGCATTGATCAAGGCCCTGCACCCGGAGGTCCAGACCTGAGCTTCGCAACGCGCGCCGGGCTTCTCGGCCCGCGACCACGTTCCGGGATCCGCGCCGCGCTCGCTCGACGCCCCGTGCTGGTGGCGGTGAGCGGCGCGACGCTGCTCGCGGTCGCTCTCATTGCCGGGATCGCGGCCGGATCGGTCGCGATCTCGCCGGCCGATACGCTCGGCATCCTGGCTCATCGGATGCTGGGACTCGACGTGACGCGGACGTGGACAGCGGCCGCCGAGACGATCGTGATGGACCTGCGCCTGCCGCGGGTCCTGACCGCGATGGTCGTCGGCGGCGGCCTCGCGGTTGCCGGCGCCGCGTTCCAGGGCCTGCTCAGGAACCCACTTGCGGATCCGTATGTCCTGGGCACGGCCTCGGGGGCTGCGCTCGGGGCCGCGGTCGCGGTGCTGATCCCCGTCCGGACGCTCTTCCTCCAGTTCGGCCTGATCCATGCCCTCGCGTTCATCGGGGCGCTCGGCGCCGTCGTGGTCGTCTACCGGTTGTCCAGGGTCGGGGCCACGGCGCCGATGACGAGCCTGCTGCTCACCGGGTATGCGGTCAGCTCGCTGCTCGCCGCGGGGCTGGCGATGGCGATGTACCTGTCGGGAGCCGGATTACGGCAGATCTTCGCGTACCTCCTCGGTGGCTTCGACGCCGCCTCCTGGGGGCGCCTGGCGGTTGCGGCACCGCTGATCCTCATATCCAGCTTCGTGATCCTGCTTCGGGCACGGAGCCTCAACGGCATGCTGCTGGGCGAGGAGGCCGCCGCCCACCTTGGGATCGACGTTCGACGAGAGCGGGCCGTGCTCCTGGCGGTCGCGTCGCTGGCCACGGCGGCTTCGGTGGCAATCTCCGGGCTGATCGGGTTCGTCGGCCTCGTGGCGCCCCACGTCGTTCGCCTGCTGGTCGGCCCGAACGCTCGCCTGGTGCTGCCTCTGGCAGCGCTGCTCGGGGCGAGCCTGATGGTCGGCGCGGACCTCATGGCCCGGTTGCTCGGCGAGATTCCCGTGGGCGTGGTCACGGCCGTCGTGGGAGCGCCGTTCTTCCTCGCCCTGCTCCGCCGCGCCCATACCGGTTATGAACTGTGATCCGCCTCGACGGTGTATCTGTCGTCTATCGGGACCGCGCCGCGCTTCGCGATGTGACCCTCACGATCGATTCCGGCGAACGGGTCGCGATCATCGGTCCGAACGGGGCTGGAAAGTCGACCCTGCTGCGAGTGATCGCCGGACTGCTTCGTCCGGCGACCGGAACGGTGGAGCTCGGAGGGGACCGCGTCGATCGCCTTGAGCGCATGACCGTGGCACGACGTCTCGCCGTGGTGCCCCAACTGCCGGTGCTGCCATTTGCCACGACCGTCGAGGAGGTCGTCGCCCTGGGTCGCCTGCCGCATGAGCATCCCGTTCGGGGCATGCGGCCCGGCGACCGAGCGGCCGTCGCCGCCGCAATCGAGCGGGTCGGCGTGGGTCACCTGCTTGGTCGCGACGCACGTGAGCTCTCACTCGGTGAACGCCAGCTCGTCTTGCTGGCGATGGCGGTCGCCCAGGACGCGCCAGTCCTGGTCCTTGACGAGCCAACGGTCCACCTCGATCTCCGTCATCAGGTGGAGGTCATGGAGCTGGTCGGCGATCTCAACACCCGTGACGGAACGACCATCCTCGCCGTCCTCCACGATCTCGGCCTGGCCGCCCACTTCTTCCCGCGCCTGATCCTGCTGGACCGTGGACGTGTGGTCGCCGACGGCTCACCGGCCGACGTCCTGGCTCCGGAACGGATCCGCGAAGTCTTCGGGGTCGATCCCACGTTCGTCCGCCTGGGGACGTGACCCCAATCTGGGCAAATCCATGCGCGGGCGGATTGCCCGACGCGTCGTGCTACGCTCCATGCGTGAATCGAGTGCGCACGGTACGCCGCGTCGCCCGACGCCTTTCTCCGATTGCCGCGATCGCCGTGGCATTCGTGGTCGTGGGATGCAGCGCCAATACCAGCCCGTCAACCCGCCCGCAGGGCAATGGCGCGACGCCGTCCGCGTCGGTGGCCCCGACCGTTGGGGCGCCGAGTCCGGACGTTCAGACGCCCACGCCGGATCCGGGCCCAACCGCAACCGCGACTGACGCCGGCGCCTCACCGTCTCCGTCGAATGTCGCGAACGGATGCAGCGGGAGCGACGCCAACCGGACCTTCTTCGACCAGGCGGCGGCAACGATGTCGTGGCCGGTCTACTGCGCGGTGCTTCCGACCGGCTGGTTCGTCGAAGCCGGCAGTTATCGCGTGGCGAACGGCGGCCACCTCAACATCACGTATCGAGGACCGGGCAACGCGCACCTTGCGATCACCGAAGGCAACGTCTGCGACGGCCTTGGCACCGACATCGACGTGTGTGCTCCACGGGACGCGGTGATCGGCCCTGCCGCGTTCGGCGACCAGGTTGGCGAACTCGGGCAGGAGGGCACCGGACTTGTGCTCGATGTCGACCGTGGCGCCAACCCATCCTGGCGTGTCACGGGCCTCGGCATCAGCGCGGCGGACTTCACGCTCCTGTGCGCCGCGATGTACCACGTGACCGCCGGCGGCTGAGCCGGGCGCGCGGCAGCGGGGGAGCTGCCGGCCCTTCTCAGCGCAGTGCGGCCGCGACGAGGGTCGCCACGGCGTCCGCCGTTCGCTCGGGATCGCCACCCTGCCCGATGATCATTGACGTGGCACCGAACCCGGCGAGGGCAGCGGCGGGGCAGCGGAATACGTGCGCGAGCCCTGCCGGGCATCATGCACGGATGCGCATTGCCGAATTCGAGCTGGAACGCTACTTCGCCCGCTGGGAGTTCGCGGTCAAGCACCTCCTGTGCGCCAGCGACGTCCAGGGCTGGTCGATGTCCGAGCTCCTCGAGCATGCGGACGATGCGACGGCCGCACTGTGGCGCGACCTCCATCTGGGCTACACGGAGGCGCCCGGTCACCCGCTCCTCCGACGCGAGATCGCATCGCTCTACGAGACCGCGACGCCCGCCGATGTCCAGGTCCTGAGCGGGGCCGAGGAGGGGATCTTCGCCCTCGTCAACGTCCTGCTCGGCCCGGGCGACCATGCGATCGTGACGTGGCCGGGTTACCAGAGCCTGTACGAGATCGCGCGGGCCCTGGGTGCCGACGTCACGCTCCACGAACTCCGTGAGGACGCTGGCTGGGCAATCGATGTCGAGACGATGCGTGGCCAGGTCACGCCACAGACGAAGTTGATCGTCATCAACGCCCCACACAACCCGACCGGCATGCTGCCGGATCGCGCGACATTCGATGCCATCGTCGCGGTCGCCGCCGAGGCGGGCGCGCACCTGCTGGTGGACGAGGTGTATCGGTACCTGGAGTTCGAGGACGGCGCGCGTTTGCCCGCCGGCGTGGACGCAGGCCGGCACGTGATCTCGCTCGGGGTCATGTCCAAATCGTTCGCCATGGCAGGCCTCCGGATAGGCTGGATCGCATCACGGGATTCGTCGTTGCTTGCCCGGGTCTCATCCTTCAGGGACTACACGACGATCTGCGCGTCTGCCCCGTCCGAGATCCTCTCGCTGATCGGGCTGCGCGCACGTGACGTGGTGCTTGGCCGGTCGCAGGCACTGGTGGCCCGGAACATGACAGCGATGGACGCGCTCTTTGCCCGTTGGCCCGACACGCTGTACTGGGTTCGGCCGGGCGGTGGGTCGATCGGATTCCCGCGGCTCCGCGAGGACCTCGACATCGATGCCTTCAGCGCCGAGCTGGTGGAACGGGAAGGGGTGTTGCTGCTGCCCGGGTCACGGTTCGGCCATCCCGGCAACCACTTCCGGATCGGCTTCGGGCGCGAGGACCTGGATGAAGCCGTGGCGGGGTTGGAACGGCACCTGGAGCGCGTGTCGCGGTAGGGGCCACGGGCGGTGGCCCGGCTGTGGCGGCGCTCGGCCACCCGCGAGCCCCACTCGGCCACCCGCGAGTCCCACCGGCCACCCGCGAGCCCCACTCGGCCACCCGCGAGTCCCACCGGCCACCCATCCTGCCAAATCGACATCCCCGGTCGGCAGGGCAGGCTTCGGGGACCGAACCGCGGCCAATGTCCCCTGATTCGGCCAACTCCCGTGCTCAGTTGAGCTCAGACCCGCAGGCCGGGCCGGTGTCCAACCCCGCGGACCCGCCGGCAACCGAGCCTTGGCGACCCAGGGTGTCGATGTGGCAGGAAACCGGGTCCCCTGGCTCGAAGAGCGGTGCCGGCGTCCGGGGCGTCGAGTCGCCCCACTTCTTCATCGGTTCGCTCGCCTCTCTCGAGGAGAAGTTCATCCGCCAGTGCGAACAGCTCGGTATCAACTCGATCACGGTCGGCGAACTGGGTCTCTCGATGACCTCGTGGAGCGGCTGGTCGGAACCTGAGGTCAGGGCCCGATCGGCTGCGGCTTCGTCGCCAGTCCATCCTGCTGGAGGACATAGGCGTTGCCGTCGGGGGCGCGGAAGAAGAACCACCCGAAACCCGCGAACGCCGGGTTGCGGAACGCCTCGGCCGCCCAGATAACGTCGCTCAGCATCTCGGTCCCGGCTGCCTCGAGTTCCGCGCGTGCCGCGACGAGGTCGTCCACCGCGAACGCCGCGATGGGCCCGTCGGACGCGGCGGTCATCAGCCGCTCGTCGGTGTGCCCCGGTCCATAGAGCTCGAAGTAGTCGCGCCCGCCCGATGCGAGCGGAAAGATGGCCCAATCTTTATCGAGGTGCGATGTCCGCAGGCCGAGGACGTCGCGAACGAAGACCGTCATCGCCTCGAAATTCGAGGTCCGGACTCCCAGGAAACTGATCCGTCGGATCTTCACGGGACCTCACGGCTCGGAGTGGTTCGCAACGACCAATCGCTTCTCACGATCGTGTCACGTGTACGCCATTCGCGCCTGACGTGCGGCTATAGCCGGCCACGAGCCAGCCAACCGCAGCTCCAACACCGGCGAACACGAGCGCCGCGAGTGGCGCGAGCATCGCGGCATCGCGGATCTCGGACAACGGCACCCACATGCCGGCAGCGAGGGCCCACAGCCACGGCCGCCGGCGCGAGACGAACGCCGCAACCCCGCCCGTGATCAGTAATGAGCCCGCGGTGATCCCGGTGGCATCGAACCCGGGCCGAGAGTCCATCCAGGCCACAGCCAGCCCGACGCCGATGGCCACGACCGCAGCGAGTAGATCGCGCCGACCCTGCGACATCGAGCCCAGCCGCCGGCCCTGCGCCCTAGGCCCGCTTGCGCGCGAGATCGAGGAAGGGGAGTCGCACGACGGTCGCGTCGACCCGGCCGCGCCGGCCCTCAACGGTCCACTCCACCTGGAGGTTGGAGCCGGGCGCCTCGTGCGTGGACGGAACCGAGGCCAGCCCGACGGCCTGCTTCAGGATCGGGCTCCAGCCGAGGCTGGTGACCTTGCCGATCTGGGAGCCGGCGCGCCCTCCGTAGACCGGCTTGGGCGAGCGATCAACCGAGGCGGAGATCGCAGGTGGGAGATCCTGCGCGGAGTACAGCCCCTCGATCCCGTACCAGTCGAGCGTGATTCCGACCAGGCGACGCTTTGTTCCGGTGGCCGCCCCCTCGCGCGCCAGCGCCAGCTTGCCGACGAAATCGGCCTTCTTGAGATCGACGAGCCGGCCCAACCCGATCTCGTATGGGGAGTAGTTCTGCTCAGGATTGAGCGCGTGCCGGGCCGACGTGTAGTCCACCTCGAGCAGGATCAGCCCGGCCTCGAGCCGGACGACATCGAGCGCCAGCATGCCGGCCGGTCGGATCCCGTACGCCGCGCCGGCGTCCATCAGCGCATCCCAGGCCGCGACCGCGTGCTCGGCTGGGATCCAGACCTCGTAGCCGAGGTCGCCGGTGTAGCCGGTCCGCGAGACGTCGACGAGAATGCCCGCGAGTTTCGATGGGCGTCGCCGGAAGTACCCAAGCCCGGCAAACCGCTCTCCGGTCGCAGCCTCGAGCACGGCTCGGGCGAATGGGCCCTGAAGCGCCACCGCGGCAATCGCCTCGGTCTCATCCTCGACATGGATGTCCAGGCCGCGCGCGTTCATCGTGAGCCAGCGGTACTGCGGATCCGCGGCGGTCCAGCGGTACTCGGTCTCGGCCAGGCGATGGACGGTGCCGTCGTCGATGACCTTGCCGTGCTCATCGCACCAGGGCGTGTAGTAGACCTGCCCGACGCCGAGCTTGGTGGCGTCCCGGGTGATCATGCGGTTGACCAGCCGGGGAGCATCGGGACCCGTCACGCGGTACTTGTAGAGGGGGCTGACGTCGATGAGGGCGGCCGCCTCGCGGATGGCGTTGTATTCGATGTCGTGGGCATCGGCATACACGGACGACGCGTAGTAACCGGACCATTCCCGCCACTGCATCTTTCGATTTAGGGGCTCGGTCCGGGGATGGAACGCGGTGCCGACGCTCATGTGCTCTGGAACCTCCTCGAAATCAGGTGGCTCAAGTATGCCCCTCGCCCCCGCCGACCGGATGCGAGATCCCGGGGCATCAAACGAGGCTGGGCGTCATTCCGAGGCCGGCGGGGCGGCTACCGTCGCGGCGCATCGGAGGATGGCATCCGCGGAGATATCGATGTCGGCGTCCGTGGTCATCCAGTTTGAGACCGAGATCCGCATCGCGGCCATCCCATGCCAGGTCGTCCCGCCGAGCCAGCACGTGCCATCCGCCTGGACCGCGCCGATAACCGCACGGGTGAACGTATCAACCTCCGCGTCGGGCGCCGTGAGCCCGTCCGTATGGCCCCGCGGTGCGAACCGCACGAGGACCTGGTTAAGCACGACGTCGTTGAGAATCGCCACGCCCTCGACTCCGCGAAGGCGGTCCGCCATCCGTCCGGCCAGCGCGGAGCACCGTTCCACGAGGTCCGCCAGACCTTCGCGACCCAGCTCCCGGATGGCCGCATAAATCGGGATCCCGCGAGCCCGCCGCGATGATTCGCCCACCCAGTTGCCGCCGTCCCGCTCACCGCTGACACCAGGGACGTAGTAGGCCGCGCCGTAGAGCATCGCGGACCGATGGGCGCCCTGATCGCGAACCACCACGATCCCCGAGTCATACGGCACGTTGAGCCATTTGTGCCCATCGGTGGACCACGAATCGGCGTCGGCGAGACCATCGACCAGATGGCGCCGGGCCGGGGCGACAGCAGCCCAGATCCCGAACGCGCCATCGACGTGCAGCCAGGCGTTCGGCAGTTCATGAACCGCCGCCGCGATCTCGGCCAGCGTGTCGAATGAGCCGGTATTGACGTTGCCGGCCTGGGCGGCGACGAGGACCGGCCGGTCCCGGAGCCCTGTCAGCGCCTCGCGAAGCGCATCGGCCCGCATCCGGCCCTGCCCGTCCGCCTCGACCATGACCACGCGCTTGCGCCCGAGGCCGAGCATCTGAAGTGACGCGAAGACGGTGGCGTGGGCCTCTGCCCCGATAACGACGGCGATCTCCGGCGCTCCCGCCAGTCCGTCGTCCTCGACGTCCCACCCGAGTCGCTGAAGGAGTCGATGCCGGCCAGCGGCAAGTCCCGTGAACGAGGCCATCGTGACGCCCGTCGTGAACCCGACGGACGCACCGGACGGCAGCCCGAGCAGTTCGAGAATCCAGTCGGCGGCGACCTCCTCGGCAACCGAGGCTGCGGGCGACATCACGAACGAGAACCCGTTCTGGTCCCATGTCGAGGTCAGCCAGTCGGCCGCGAGCGCTACGGGAGCCCGCCGCCGATGACGAACCCGAAGTAGCGCGGGCCGGCACTCGCCACGATCCCGGGGTCCGCGGCGTGGGCGAGGTCGACGACGACATTTTCGGCCTCCGACCCGTGCTCCGGGAGCGGCCCGCCCATCGAGGCCATGAGATCCGCTCGCGTCGCTGTGCTGCGGACGTCGCGGTCAGGGAGCGTCTCGAGGAATTCGGCGGCCAGGTCAGCCGCCTGGTGGAGGAGCGCGGCGCGGGATTTCATGGCCGGAGGGTACCCGACCCGACGGGTCAGCCGTAGCCGAGGACTCGGACGCCCTGGATCTCGAAGTCCTGAGGGTTGCGGGTGACGACCGTTGCGTCATTGAACCACGCCACTCCCGCGATCATGGCGTCGCCAAGGCCACGAGGGCTTGTTCGCCCAAGTCGACGTCTCGTGTCGCCGGCCTGGATCGCGGCGTCTGGATGCGTCGCGACGAAGTCAAGCGCTCGGATCAGCGATCGCATCGTTGCGTTCTGGCGCTCGTCGCCGCCCGACAGAGCTTCGGCCACCACAACGTCGCAGACCAACAGATCGTTGGGCTCGGCGAACAACCGGGCGATGAGGCCATCAATCCCCGGCCTCGCCTTCGCATGGTCAATGAGGACCGTCGTATCAATCAGGTACCGCACGGCCGTCCTCGTCTTCATATGGAGCCCACAGCTTCTTGTCGCGATCCCAGGAGTCGCGCGTCTCGCGGAGCAAGCGGTCCGTTTCTTCCGGCGTGCTTCCCCAGGCGTCGGAGTCCTTCAGGGCGCCGGCGTACTTCTCCCAGACCATGCGAGCGTTGTCCCGGCGAACCTGCTTTGCGACCAGCTCGGCGATGTAGCGACTTCGCCCCCGCGGACCGGCGACAGCATCGACGAGGGCGAGCGTCTCCTCGGGCAGGCTGATGTTCGTGCGTACCAGGGCCATGGTCGGGCTCCGTGTGAATGGATTGCACACATGATATCACACGATATCCGGGCGCTCCGACTGACTATCCTGCGGAACGCCCGGCGCACCTGCCGGGACGCGGATTAGACTGCATGGAGGCGATGCAGGCTGGATGTGCGGCTCGGGCCGCGGCTAACGAGGGGCGCGTGGCGCAGCGGTACGACGCGGTCATCATCGGCGGTGGCCATAACGGCTTGATCTCGGCGGCCTATCTGGCGCGCGCAGGGATGAAGACGCTCGTGCTCGAGAAGCGCCACCTGCTCGGCGGCGCGGCCGTGACCGAGGAGATCTTCCCGGGCTTCCGGTTCTCGGTCTTCAGCTACGTGGTCTCGCTCCTCCGGCCGGAGATCATTCGAGAGCTGAACCTGCCTGCCCACGGCCTCGACATCCTGCCGCTCGATGGCACGTTCACGCCGCTCCACGAGGGCGAAGGGCCCAAGGGCCCGGATGGCCAGTCCACCGGGGACTACCTGTGGCGCGTCAACGACCACGGCCGAACCGTTCGCGAGCTGCGCCGCTGGTCGAAGAATGACGCCGAGGCCTACGAAGAGTACGGCCAGCTCATGGTGGACATGGCCCGGTTCATCAAGCCGATCCTCGGGATCGTGCCACCGGATCCCGCCTCGCTGGACCCTCGGCCGCTGCTGCCGCTCGCCGGCCTCGCCAGGGCATTCCAGAAGCTCACCGAGCGCCAGCAGGCCGTATTCGTCCAGCTCATGACCATGTCCGCCTCGGACTTCCTGGACCAGTGGTTCGAGACGGATCCGCTCAAGGCCACCATGTCCGCATCCGGGATCATCGGCACCTACCAGGGTGTCAAGAGCCCGGGCACCGCGTATGTCCTGCTCCACCACTACATGGGCGAGATCGACGGCGCCTTCCGCGCCTGGGGGATCCCGAAGGGCGGGACGGGCGGCATCTCCAATGCGATCGGCTCGGCGGCGCGCTCGCTCGGGGTCAGCATCCGGCTCGAGGCGCCCGTCGCGCGGATCCTGGTTCGCGCGGGCGAGGCAAGCGGCGTCGTGCTCGAATCCGGCGAGGAGATCCTGGCCGATTCGGTCCTGTCGTCGGTGGACAGCCGCCGGACGTTCATCGACCTCATCGAGCCTGGGACGCTCGACCCCGAATTCGAGGTCGAGGTCAAGCGCTTCAAGTTCCGCGGTTCGTCCGGCAAGGTCAACATGGCTCTCAACGGCCTGCCCAACTTCACGGCGATGCCCGGCTCCGGCGAGCACATGCGGGGGGCGATCTCCATCAGCCCCTCGATCGATGACATGGAACGCGCCTACGACGACGCCAAGTACGGGCACTGGAGTCGCAAGCCGTACATCGACATCATCATCCCCACCCTCGTCGATCCCTCGATGGCCCCACCCGGCAAGCACGTGATGAGCTGTTTCGTCCAGTACGCGCCGTATCACCTCGACCCGTCGCTCGGGACCTGGGATGACAATCGGGAGGCCTTTGGTGATGCGGTCGTCGACCGGATCAGCGAGTTCGCGCCGGACCTCAAGTCGAAGATCCTGCACCGGAACGTGCAGACGCCGCTGGACATCGAGCGGACCACCGGCCTGACCGAGGGCAACATCTTCCAGGGCGAACTGAGTCTCGAGCAGCTGTTCTTCAGCCGCCCGGTCCCCGGCTGGGCCCGCTTCCGCACGCCGGTCCGAAACCTCTGGCTGTGCGGCTCGGCGACGCATCCAGGCGGCGGAATCATGGGCGCCAACGGTCGGATCGCCGCGATGGAGCTGCTCCGCTCGCGGGGCAGGAAGTTCAGCTCATGACGGCCTCGGGCGACACCCCGCTCGGCGCACCGAGACCCGTCGCGATGCCGGCAACGCCCCGCCCCGCACCGCGCTGGGACGTCGTGATCATCGGCGCCGGGCACAACGCGCTGGTCACCGCCACCTACCTCGCCAAGGGCGGGCTCAGGACGCTCGTCCTCGAGCGGCGGGATCGAGTAGGCGGCGCGGCCGACACCATCGAGCTCGGGCCCCATCTCCGGATCCCGGCGCTGGCCCACACCGTCGGCCGTCTCCGTCCTACCGTCCATCGGGATCTCGACCTGAAGCGGCACGGACTGTCACTCATCGGGCCCGATGTCCGCGCCTTCGCGCCCTCACCGGATGGGTCCGCCGTCGTCCTGTGGGGCGATGTTGCAAGGACGGCCGAGGGATTGCGCGACCGATCCGCCGCGGATGCCGACGCCTATCCTGGGTTCGATCGCCTCGTCCGGTCGATGGGCAAGTTTCTGGATGAACTCGGGCGCTCCGCGCCGCCGGACATCGATGCGCCCGGGATCGGGGACGCGATCACCGGCCTGAAGCTCGGCAAGGCGTTCCGCGGCCTCGGCAAGCACGACGCGCGGACGATCCTGCGGATCCTGCCGATGGCCGTGGCCGACCTGGTCGCGGAGACCTTCGAGTCGGATGCCGTCCGCGCGGCGATCGCCTGGCGCGGTGTTCGATACAACGCCGTCGGGCCGTGGTCGGCCGGTACCGCGGCCATGCTGCTCATGGACTCGGCCGGCAACGATGGCGGCGCCGCCGGTGAAACGGTCTTTGTACGGGGCGGCCCTGGGGCGCTGTCGGCGGCCCTCGCGTCCGCGGCCCGCGCGGCCGGCGTCGAGATCCGGACCGGGGTCGAGGTCACCGCGATCACCTCGAAGGACGGCCGCGCAACCGGCGTGGTCTTGGCCTCGGCTGAGTTGATCGCCGCTCGCGCCGTCGTCTCCGGCGCCGACCCGAAGCGAACCCTGGTTGGGCTCGTCGACCCCGTTGCGCTGGGCCCGAGCCTCGGCTGGCGAGCCGGCAACATCCGGACGCCGGGCGTTGTTGCCAAGGTCAACCTGGCGCTCAAGGGCCTGCCGTTCTTCCCGGCCGCCCGCAAGGACGGCAAGGAGGTCCTCCGCGGCCGGATCATCGTGGCCTCGGGGATCGACGCCATGGAGCGGGCGTTTGACGCGTCGAAATACGGGCGCTCGTCCGAGCTGCCGATCCTCGAGGCGACCATTCCGTCGCTTGCCGACCCTTCGCTCGTCGAGGGCTCGCGTAAAGGCTCGCAGGTCATGAGTGTGATCGCCCAGTACGCGCCCTATGCGCTGCGCGAAGGCGACTGGGCGAGCCACGCCGACGCGTTCGGTGACGCGGTTGTCCGTACGCTCGAATCGGTTGCACCGGGCTTTCGCAAGCTCGTCACCCATCGACAGGTGCTCAGCCCCGTCGACCTCGAACGAGACTACGGCCTGACGGGCGGGCACCCGCTCCACGCAGAACCGGGCCTCGACCAGTTCTACCTGTGGCGCCCGCTCCTCGGCCACGCCCGGTACCGGATCGGCGGGCTCGAAGGTCTGTACCTGTGCGGTTCCGGCGCGCACCCCGGCGGCGGCATCACCGGCGGCCCCGGCCAGAACGCCGCCCGCGAGATCCTGTCCGACGTCAAGAAGCGCCGCTGAGTTCAGGCGTAGCCGCGGCGATCGGCGCGGGCTACCCTTCGCGGCATGAGCGTCCCGTTCGTCGGTCGCACGAGCGAGCTTGATTCGCTTGCCTCGCTGGTGCGTCGCGCTCGCCTCGACCGGGCGCCGATCGCGGCGCTGATCACCGGCCAGCCCGGAAGCGGCAAGAGCAGCCTGCTGGGCGAGCTCCTGGGCGTGGGGAGCGGTCGCACGGCTCCGCTGCCGAGTGTCCGGGTCGCGGGCTTCGAGCCCATGCAGTCCGTGCCGCTTGCTGCCGTGGGCGACCTGCTTCGACATCTGGCGAAGGCACCGGGCGAAGGCGCCGTGCTCGATCGGCTGGCCTTCGGTGGGCCCGAAGCCCCGGATCGCGATCCCCTGCGAATCTTCGAGGCCGCCCACCGGGCACTCGTCGTCGAGGGCCCGATCCTGATCGTCATCGACGACCTGCAGTGGGTGGATGAGCGGTCGCTGGCGCTGCTTCACTACGTGCTCCATGCGGCGGCATCGACGCATCAGCCCGTCGCGCTGATCGCGGCCGCGCGGCCTTCTCCGGCCGCCGCGGCGTTCCGCGCGAGCCTCGCGGCAGATCTTCCGGCGGATCGTCACGCCCTCATGGAACTAGGGCCGCTCGCCATCGAGGATGGTCGTCGGCTCGCGCGGTCCATAGATCCGGGCCTCGACGAGGCTGAGGCGGGAGACCTGTGGCGCCGTGCCGCCGGCTCGCCGTTCTGGGTGGAAGCTCTTGCGAGGACGCGGGAATCCGCCGATCCATCGAGCCTCATCTATGACCGCCTTCGCGACCTCGGCGCGGACGCTGGCTCTCTCCTCGCCGCACTTGCCGTCGGTGCGCGGCCGTTCGTGGACGAGGAGACCGCCGACCTGCTCGACTGGGAGATCGATCGCGTTCGCCTCGCGTCGAACGAACTCGTCGTTCGCGGTCTGGCTCTCGCCGGAGGCGGGACCATCCGCGTCGCTCACGACCTCATCCGCGAAGCAGCGACGGGGGCCCTTCCAATCGCGGCGCGTCGGCGACTCCATACGAGCTTGGGGACGTGGATCGAAGCCTCCGCGGGAGACGACCTGCCGATGCTTCGTGAGGCCCTCGACCATCGGGCCGCTGCTGGATTGCCCATGGCCGACCTCGCGACGCGCCTTCTCGCGTCCCCCCGGAGGCGCCTGCTGAGCGGCGACGATCTTCGACTGCTGGCGTCGATCAGCGACGCCCTCGACCCCGGCGACCCGGACCGGCTCCCGCTCGACCGCCGCCTGGCCGAGCTGGCGGCCGTACTCGGGGAGCAGGAGCTTGCCGAGCGACGCTGGTCAGCGGTCGGCGACAGCACCACGGACCCACGGGAGCGGCAGCATGCCGAGATCGAGGCGGCCCGAGCCACTTATCGGCTCGGCCGGCCGACTGATTCGCACGCGCATGTCAACCGCGCCCGTCAGGCCTGGCCGGCGGACGGCCACATCATGATCCAGCTCGATGCACTGCAGGCCGAGGTCGAGCTCTGGCTCGACCATGAAACCGCCGCCGGGAGCGCGACCGCGGAGAGAGCGCTCACCGGCGCTCGAGCGTTGGCCAGTGACGCGGGCGGCATCGACCAACTCGCGCCCGACGGTCGGCGGGCGTACATGGCAGCCCTCGTCGTCGCCGGTGACGCTGCGCTGCAGGAGGACCGCTCCGACGAGGTGATCAACCTCAGCGGGACGATCCTGCAGGTAGCCGAGGGACTCGACGACGAGTCATACGTCGCGGCCCTCATTCGCACCGGTTTCGCGCTCCGTCCACTCGGCCGGATCAAGGAGTCCGAAGCGCAGTACCGGAAGGCCTGGGACATCTCGAAGCGGCTGGTGCTCCCGACCCTGACCGTTGAGGCCGGCCACGGTCTGGCGCGAGGGCTTCGAGATATGGGTCATCTCGGCGAAGCTCGAGATATCGCAACCGAGACGGGCCGACTCGAGGCGCGCATCAGGAACGCGCCGAGGCGGTGGGGCAGCGCCTCCTCCATCGTGCATTCGATCGAGCTCTCGCTCGGCGACCCGGCCGCGGCCATTCGCGCTCTCCGGCACGACGCCGAGACGGAACCAGATCCTCACTATCGCCTCGCCATCCACGAGACCGTGGCGGCGTGGCAGGCGCGGTTCGTCGGCCGCAGGGTCGCGGCAGAGGTTGAGGCGGGGCTCGCTGCGGCGCGGGCCGATTCCGCGCTCGCCCGTTGTCCTCGATGTGCTGCTGAACTGTCGATCGTCTCAGCGGAGCTCCTCGCTCGAATCGGCGAGGTTGCGTCCGCCCGGGATGCGCTGGCAGCCTGGGACGAGGGGACGACGCGCCTATACCTCCAAAGGGACCTCTGGCGGATGCGCGCGACGGCGTCGATTGCGAGCGCCGAAGGTGACGACGGACAGGCCGTCTCCATCCTCGAGCGATACGCGCAAGTTCTCTCTCGCGGGGGCCTCATCGAGGATCTCCTGTGGGCTCGGCTCGACCTCGGCCGGAGCCTGGCCCTGACCGACCGCGCGCGAGCCGTCTCCGCATTCACGGAAGCGGCCGAGCTGGCGGAGCAGATCGGCGCAAGCAGTCAGGCAAGGCTGGCGGCTCAGGCCCTGCGCCGTCTGGGCGTGCGGGCCTGGCGCCGTGGTGGTGCGACTGCCGGAGAAGGGCTCGCCAGCCTCAGCGGGCGGGAACACGAGATTGCCGGCCTCGTGGCCGACGGCGGCAGCAACCGCGAGATCGCGGAAGCGCTGCTCATCTCGCCGAAGACGGTAGAGCGCCACGTGACGAACGTCCTGGCCAAGCTCGGGCTTCGCAATCGGACCGAGGTGGCGTCGCTGATTCGCTCCGGCCTGGTACGGGATTCACCCGATGAATGAGGGTCCGATCCCGGCCTAACCTCGCCCGGCGACCCAGAACGGGTCCCGAAGTCGGCGAGGAGAGTCCCATGGCCATCGCGATGCTCATCGCGGGTCCGGACGCCGCCGAACCAACCGTCGGGCCCGAGGCGGCCGAGCGGCTGGCCCAGATCGGGATCAGCCGAATCTCGCTGCTCGCGGACCGTCTGGGAGTCGGGGTCGTGCTGGAGGGCTGGGCATTCGACCCTACCCGCATTGGCGAAGCTGTCCGCGCAATCTTCCCGGACGGCACTGATGGTGTGCGGATCCTTCACGAGGTTGAACTCGTGACGGTGGCCGCGACATCAAGCGCGACGAGAGACGCAACTCGTCGTCGACGGCGCGCGTTGGATCGGGGAAAAGGGGTGGACGTGGGAAGCCTTTGATCGATGCCTCTCCAGATCGATGCCTCTCCGGGGCGGGTCCTTCCAGATCGGAAGTGCCGCCCTGGAACCCACCGCCCTCAGCACAATTGGAGAACTGTCATGACAAGCAGGAAAATGCGTTCCGCGCTTCGCAGTCCGCTGCTCGCGCTGTTCCTGGTCGCCGTCTTCGCGGGCACCGCCATCGCCACGAGCGCGAGCGGATTCGTTGGCACACCGCTGTCTCGGGTGACGATGTCCGAGCCGGTGCATTTCAACACCGGCGCTGTCAAGTTCCAGACGAAGGCAGCTGTCGACGTTGCCACAGCGACCGTGACTGTCGCTCCGGGGGGCACCTCCGGTTGGCATTCGCACCCCGGGATCGTGATCGTCTCCGTGAAGACCGGCAGCGTCACCCGCTATGACCAGACATGCGCAGGCACGGTCCACGGTGCTGGCACGGCCTTTGTTGAGACCGCCGGTGACGGACCGGGCATGGTTCTGAACCTAAGTCCCACGGACGTTGCCGTCCTGTACGTCACGTACGTGGTTCCGACCGGGGCCGCCCTGCGGATCGACGAGGCAAACCCGGGCTGCTGACGGCACGCTGGATCTCCCGCAGTTACCCAATGGAGCCCCTCTTGGTGGAGGGGCTCCATTCATCTCGCGGCGATGTCGCCGATTGGCGTTGACGTCCATCGGGCGATCGGCTTAGGACCGGCCGCACCCAGACCACGAACGGGCCGAAGCGTGGAACGCTGCGGGCTACTGAACGGACACCCGCCAGAAGAATCGCGGCCACGTGAAGGTCCACGGCCCCAGGTTCACCGAGGCGTCCAACTGGACGAGGTATTCGCCTGGCGCGAGCGGTGCCTTCACTCATGCGGAGATGACCGCTCGATCGCCGTACCCGAGGACACGACCGCCGTGCTCCGGGGTGATCCCTTCCTGCTCACCCTCCGTTAGGCCGGCGAGTGCGGATACAGGGGCGATGGTGCTGGTCCACGAGTGCATGCCGGCAGCCTCGGGGCTGGCGGCGATGCGATCGATGGAAAACAGGTACCCGGTCGGCACAGCGAACGTCATCGTTCCGCCCGGGCTTACCACGACCGGTTCGGCGTTCAACTTGAACTCGTGCGGACCGCACGAGTCCGAGCCGTAGATCGCGCCGTTGAGCCAGAGGCTGCCGCAGCCTCCGAGATCCGAGTTCGGCGTCGCGCCGCCAGCGGCCGTGAGCGTCGCCGACCCGAAGACAGGCGGAGGCGTCGGCACCGGCCCAGTCGGCAACGGTTCGGGTTGGGACGCGGTAGGCGTCGGGGCCGGTGTCGGCCCGTCGGTCGGCACGATCGTGACGGGCGGCGTGGCGACCGGTTCCTTCGAGGGTGTCGCGGCCAGGGTCGGCGTGGGGCCGGGCTCGAGGGATGGGGAGGGCGAAGCGGTCGAGATGGCACACGCGGCGAGGAAGAACGGCACGAGAATGGCAGCGGCTCTCATTGGGTGGACCTCCAGCCTCAGGGACGCGCGGGGACCGGACGTTGATACGCGCTGACGTGGACCGCCTGACCGGAGGAAACCCCGGCCTATACGGTTGGACTCGGGTCGGGCTCCGCGGAGGGTTCCTCCGGATCGGGATCACCGACATCGGCATCGGTGAGCGGATTGGGCTCGCGCGGGACACGGATCGAGCGGCCCTCGCGCTGCTGGAGGCGTTGCGCGGCGCGCGCTGCGACTGGTCCGGCCTCGACGCTCTGGCCCAGCCAGTGGAAGAAGAAGGCGGACAGGACCGCAGCGATCGGAATGCCGAAGATCGCACCGCTGATCCCCGCGATCTTGCCGCCGACGAGGACGGATCCAAGGACGACGATCGGATGGATCCGTAGCGCCTGGGCCATGAGGCGGGGTTGGAGCACGTTCATCACGACGAGCCAGCCGGCGGCCATCACGACGAGTGTCCCGAGCGCCGCCTCCGGCTTGGTGACCATCGCCACGAGCACGGGCGGCGTCCAGGCGAGGAAAGGCCCGAAGAACGGGATCGCCATGAGCAGCCCGGCGGAGGCGGCGGTCCCGGCAAGGTAGGTCAGGCCGAAGATCGCGCTCGCAAGCACGGCCACCGCGCTGTAGACGATCCCCAGGACCGCCTGGCCGCGAAGGAAGCCGCCAAACGACCGCGCGACGCTCCGCTCAAGGAGCCGTCCTTCCTCCTTGTACTGGGGCGGCACGAGCCGGAAGGCCGAGGCCACGAGACGATCCCGGTCCGCGACCATGTACAACGACAGGACAACGATGAGGAGCAGGTTCGCAAGAGCGCCGAGGCTGGCGACGGCCACCTGTTGAAGGGGTTCGGCAAGCTGCGTCGCGTAGCGGTTCAGGTTGTCGAGGAACGCCGCGCCCTGGGTCGCCAGGTCGATATCCAACCCGACACCATCGAGTCGTGCCTGCCAGGGGGACAGAATGATGGGCAGCTCGTCGCGCAGGGTTGGAACGCTCGCGATGAAATCGGCAATCGAACTCGCCAGGGCGCCTGCGACGGTCACGGCGAGGATGACGAGCGCACCGAACAGCAGGATGTAGACGACCATCACGGCCCCCGCCCGCGACAGGAACGGGACGGTGGCCACTCGGGCCACGATCGGGGTCAGGATGAAGGCGAGCAGCCAGGCCAGGAAGAAGACGAGGATGATGTCGCCGAATGCCGCGAGCAGATTCGCGAGGAACCCGAGGACGACAAAGGTCAGCGCGATCGCGGCGAGAATCAGGACGATATCCAGCCAGCGTCGTTCCCGCGGCGTCAGCTCAAAGCTCAAGTCGCCCGCCTCCCTCGGTCCGGATCCGGCCTACCGGAGCCCCATCTTCTCGCGAACCTCATCCATGGTCGCCGTCGCGATCGGCTTGAGGTGATCGGCGCCCGCCTCGAGCACGCCATCGACTTGCTCCGGGTGCGCCATCAGGTCCGCGTAGCGTTCCCGGGCTCCCGCGTAGTGCCGGATGATCCGCTCCGCCAGGAGTCGCTTCATGTCGACGCACCCGGTGATCGCCTGCCGCTCGCCCTCCCAGAGCTGGAGGTAGTCCTCGCCGAAGAACCGCTGGAGCTGGCAGACGTTGCAGACCTCGGGTCGGCCGGGATCGGTCCGTTTGATCCGCTGCGTATCGGTGACCATCGATATGACCTGGCGCCGGATATCGTCCTCCGACGCGAAGATCTCGATCGTGTTGTTGAGCGACTTGGACATCTTTCGCACGCCGTCGGTGCCGAGGACGACCGGCGCCTCCGTGAACACGGCCTGCGGCTCGGGGAAGGTCTCGCCGTAGCGGTGATTGAATGCCCGGACGATCTCGCGCGACAGCTCCAGGTGGGCGGCCTGATCCTTGCCGACCGGCACCGTCGAAGCCTTGTAGATGACGATGTCCGCGGCCTGCAGGACCGGGTAGGTCAGCAGGCCGTGATTGATGTCGTCCGGCTGGTTGAGCTTCTTCTCCTTGTACGTCGGCGTCCGCTCGAGCCAGCTGACGGGCGTGACGGTCGTGAGAAGCCAGGCAAGCTCCGTGTGCTCGGGCCGATGGCTCTGCACGAACAGGGTGCACTGCTCAGGATCCAGGCCGAGGGCCAGCAGGGCCGCCGCCATCTCGCGGGTCTGGCGCCGCATCCGGGCTGGGTCGTGGGTGCTGGTGAGGGCGTGGTAGTCGACGATGCAGTAGATCGCCTCGAACTCGTACTGGAGCCGAACGTAGTTCCGGATGGCGCCGAGGTCGTTGCCGATGTGGGGGGCCCCGGACGGCTGGATCCCGCTGAACGTGCGCGCAACGGTGGAGCCGACGGAGGCATTGGTGGGCATCGTCAATCGAGTGTAGCGGAGCCAATGCCGCTCGGAGGTCGTGGGTTGATCCATGGTCCCGGCGCGCGCGGTGGGCAACCTCGTACCATCACGCGGTGACCTGCCGCGATCCCCTCCACCGATCCACCCGAGGACCCCGATGAGTGCGCCGATGCGCGTTGCCGTGCTCGGCGCCGGGTCGGTAGGTCGAGAGGTCGTTCGCGCCCTGCTCGAACGGGCAGATGAGCTTCGGGCGGCCGATGGTTCTCCGATCGTGCTCGCAGGCGTGGCCGTTCGCGACGTTGGCCGGGCGGCAGCAGCCGGCATCCCCGAGGCGCTGCTGACCGATGCGCCGGCCCATCTCGTGGCAGATCCAGACACGGACGTGGTCATCGAACTCATGGGCGGAGACGAACCGGCCCACACCTTCATCTCGGCAGCGCTCGCCGCCGGCAAACCGGTGGTGACCGCCAACAAGCACGTGATTGCCTACCACGGCGCCGAACTCGAAGCAACCGCGCGCCGGATCGGGACGCCGCTCCGGTTCGAGGCGGCTGTCGGTGGCGGGATCCCGGTGCTCGGCCCGATCGCGGCCGAACTGGCGGCCAATCGCCTGGACGCCGTGCGCGGCATCGTCAACGGCACGACCAACTTCATCCTGACGGCGATGAGCCGCGACGCGCGGCCGTACACGGACGTGCTTGACGACGCCCAGGCCGCGGGCTATGCCGAAGCGGACCCGACCGGCGACGTGGAGGGCCACGATGCGGCCAACAAGCTGGTGATCCTGGCGCGACTTGCCTTTGGGCTGTGGCTCGAGCCCGTGACGATTCGCCTCGCGCCGTCGGCCGCTGGTGGCTCTCCCGGCCTCTCCGGGATCACCGGTGTGACCATCCCGGACATCGAGGCCGCCGCCGCTGAGGGGTTCGCGATCAAACTCATCGCGGCGGCCGTTCGAACACCGGCCGGGATCGAGGCATCGGTGCTCCCCTCGGCCGTGGAGCGGGAATCGCCACTCGGGCAAACCGACGGCGTGCTCAACCGCATCGAAGTTGATGGCTGGCCCATCGGGTCTGTCGCGTTCGCCGGGCCCGGAGCGGGCGGCGCGGCGACCTCGTCGGCCGTGCTTGCCGACCTCGTCGCCCTCTCGCGGCATGGCGGCAGCACCTGGGCCGGCCTCGGGCCGGCCTCGGGGCCGGCCGCAGCGTTGGCACCGCTGGACGGCGACGTGTTCGTCGGTCCGTCGGGTGTTGCCTATCCGGTGATCAGATGACCGACGCGAAGGCCCGACCCGGGCTCCTCGCCCGATATGGCGCGCGGCTGCCGATCACCGTGGCCACGCCACACCTGTCTCTCGGAGAGGGAAGCACGGCGCTCGTCGCTGTTCCGAGGCTTGGTGCGCAGGTAGGGGTCCCGAACCTCCACGTCAAGCTCGAGGGCATGAACCCGACCGGCTCGTTCAAGGATCGGGGCATGGTCGTGGCCGTGGCCAAGGCGCTCGAGGCGGGCGCCAGATCCGTGATCTGCGCGTCGACGGGCAACACGTCCGCGTCAGCCGCGGCCTACGGGGCGGCCGCCGGCATCGAGGTGGTCGTCGTCCTCCCCAGGGGGGCCATCGCGATCGGAAAGCTGCTCCAGGCGCTGATGGCGGGGGCGCGGGTCGTGGCCGTGGATGGCAACTTCGATCAGGCCCTCCACGTTGTCCGCGAGATGGCTTCCGACCTGAACCACCCGATCACCCTCGTCAATTCAGTCAACCCGTATCGACTCGCCGGGCAGAAGACCGCGGCGTTCGAGATCTGCGACGATCTTGGCCGGGTCCCCGATTACCTGGCGATCCCGGTCGGCAATGCCGGCAACATCAGCGCCTACTGGTCGGGGTTCACGGAGTACGCAGAAGCCGGGATCGTCGAGGGACGGCCGCGGATGCTCGGGTTCCAGGCTGCAGGCGCCGCGCCGATCGTCCTCGGACATGCCGTTGAGCATCCGGAAACGATCGCGACCGCCATTCGAATCGGCAATCCAGCATCGTGGTCGCTGGCCACCGCAGCCAGGGACGAATCCGGGGGGCGAATCGAGGCCGTAACCGACCGGGAGATCCTTGCTGCCTATGGGGACCTGGCGCGCCTTGAGGGCATATTCTGCGAACCATCGTCGGCCGCCAGTGTTGCCGGCATCCGCAAGATGGCGCAGGCGGGCGCCATCGAGCCCGAATCGCTGGTCGTGGCTGTTCTGACCGGCAATGGCCTGAAAGACCCCGAGACGGCGGAACGGACGGCTGGTGCCGGGATCATCGAGTCGCGTGCCGACGTCGACTCGGTACGTATGGCGTTGGGTTGGTAAGTGGTGTGAGGTTCGCAGGCGGATGACAACGAGCTGGTTGGCCGAGCTGGATGGACACCGCGTTGGAGTGGAGGTGCCGGCGTCGACGGCGAACCTCGGTGCCGGCTATGACTGCCTGGGGATGGCCCTCGACCTCACCAACAAGATCGTCCTGGAAGTTGCCGGTTGGAACAAGCCCGAACACGAGTTGACGGTCATCGGCCAGGGCGAAGGCGAGCTCGAGCCCGATGACGAGAACCGGTTCATTCTCGGCGTCGAGGCGGCGATCATCGAGGTCCACGGCGAGGTTCCGAAGGGCGCGTCCTGGCGGATCGAAATGACGAACAAGATCCCGCTGGCGCGCGGCCTCGGCTCGAGCGCCGCGGCCACCGTAGGCGGGCTCCTCGCGGCGAACGCGCTGCTCGGCGACGTGCTGTCCACGAGCGACATGCTCCGGCTCGCGACCCGGATCGAGGGTCACCCCGATAACGCGGCCGCGGTCCTGCTCGGCGGGTTCGTCGTATCGCTGGCCGTCGGCGATTCCGTCGAGGCAATCCGGTTCGATGTCCAGCGCGGAATCCGGGCCGTGGTGTTCATCCCCGAACTCCGCCTGCCGACGAACGAGATGCGGCGGGCCTTGCCGGACAGCGTGCCGCGCGCCGACGCGGTTGCCAACCTCGGGCGTGTCGCGATCGGCGTGGCCGGCATGGCGACCGGGCGAAGCGACATCCTGCGGCTGCTGACCGAGGACCGCCTGCATGAGCCGTACCGAGCCGCGGTGTATCCGCAGCTGCCGCGCCTCGTGGCCGACGCGCGAGCGGCCGGCGCGATCGGTGCGTGCCTGAGTGGCGCCGGCTCGGCGATCATCGCCTTCACCAACAAGGTCTCGATCGTCGCCGCAATCGAGGCGGCATTCCGGGCCACGGCGGCAGACACGGATCTGCCGGGGCGGGTCGAGGTCCTCAAGCCACGCAACAATGGGGCGGCGATCCTGCCCAAGGCCTGAGCCTGGGTTGACGCGCGGGACGACACTGCGCAGGTGGAGCAAGTGGGGAACCTCCTGCAGTCGGTTGCCCAGGGGCTGGCCGGCTTGATCGCCGGAGCGTTCCGGGCCGTGAGCCTTGCTGTCTACGGCGTCTTCCACGCGCTCCAGACCGCGCTGCCGGGCCCGTGGCTGCCGATCGTGGTGGCTGGCGTCATCGCCCTGGTGATCTGGCTTCGGGCGAGGAACTGATCCGGGCCGCTCAGCCGGCCCAAACCCCGTCCCGTTGGTGCGAACCTCCGTCAGGTGGTCCGCGCCCTCACTTGGACCGGGTCCGTATGAATGACAGGGTCTCCTCCCATGCCGCCGCGGACGCGTCGGCATGGTCCGCGGCCTTTCGATCGAAGAACGAGTGCGGCGCATCGGGGTAGACCAGCGTCCGATGCTCGAGCCCCGCCGTGTTCATGGCCCGGTCGAAGGCCTCGCGGACGTCCGGACCGATGTTGGGGTCGGCTCCACCATAGACGGCGAGGACCGGGGCCTCGATCTCGGCGGCCACGTCCGCCGGGGCCGGCGACCCGCTCCCGGACGCGCCCGTCGGCCAGCCATAGAACCCGATGAGCCCATCCAGGCCGAGGCCGAGCGTGCCGGCAAGGAATGCCAGCCGGCCGCCCATGCAGAAGCCGGTCACGAACAGGTGGGTGGGTGCGGCGTCCTCCGATCGAAGGGTCCGCACCGCCGCGATGCCGGCCCGGATATCCGCGCTGAGGGTCGCCCACCGCGTCTGTCCGACATGCGGGCCGAAATCGAAGTCGTCGCCGCGGTCGCCGAGGCCCGCCGTGCGGGCGAAGTAATCGATCGCGACCGCGTCGACCCCGTTCTCGGCGAAGCGGAGGGCCAGCTCCTCGTAGTAGGCATGCAGCCCACGCACGTCGGGGAGAATCAGGATGCCCGCGCCCGTCGGATGCGCGGCCCGGGTGGCGAACGCCCCGAACGCCGTCCCGTCGGCCGAGGTGAGGGTCATCGCCGCCCCATCCACCGCACCACCGGCGATCGGGGTGATCGGCGGCCGGCTGTCGACATCGAAGCACATCTCGTCTGGTCCCCCTGTGGTCAGGTGCTTGTCGAGGCGAGCGGCGCTCGTGCCGTCGTGAATGCCACGATCTCCGAGGTGATCTGCAGCCCAAGACTCGCATAGAGCGCCAACGCCGCGCTGTTCGTAGATGCGGCGCCAATCAGCGCCCTCGTGGCTCCGAGCTCGCGGGCCGCTCGCAGAACCGCCCGACAGACCTCACCACCAAGGCCCCGACGGTGCCAGTCCGGATGTACCCCGACCGGCTCGAGCTCGACCGTTTGCGTTGTCGGGTCAAGCCAACCGAGCGCAAAGGCGACGGCCAGGCCCTCCTGGGTCACGATCTGGAGATCCAGATCAGATCGGTAGAGCCAGGCATCACGGACGTGACGATAGCGGTCCACCGTCATCGTCGAGTCGGGGAATGCGACGCGTCCGCAGGCGACACGCGCCTCGATGTCGGCGTCCGTCTCGAGACGCCGGAATCGCATCGACGCCGGCAGGGCGGGGGCAGGCCAGTCATCGCCGACCGAGAGATCGCCGGTGAAGTGCACGAAGCCGGGACGGCGCTCGGGCGTCATGCCAGCCGCCACCATAGCGCCCATCGCCGCCCTGTCCTCGGCGGCGACCCATGCCCGGAGGGGCTCCGTGTCCAGGCCTCCGATGGCGCTCCGTCGAGAATCGGCCCAGACGAGCATCTCGATCATCAGGTTCCGGGCGGCACCTGGTTTCAGCCCTCCAACCAGGACATCCACCTCGGCCGGTGGCGTAAACCACGCATACCCGACCAATGTGCCGTCCCCTCCGATCCACAACCGGACCCGCTCGGTCAGGGCCGGCATGCGCTCGTCGGCCAGGACGACCCACCAATCGAGGTCGCCCGGATGGAAACGCACCGCCGGCCAATCACCGGCCAGCCGGTCTCCGACCAGTGCCTGCATCCGACGGGTGTCGTCCCTCGATTGCCACGCGCGAGATAGAAACGGGCGAGATCGATACGGACTGACGACCATCCGTTCATTGTGACGCGATGGGCTTCGGCATGGCCGCATGGCCGCAGGGCCGAGCCGCATGCCGAGCCACGGCCGGGCGGCTCCGCAGGGTCACCTCGTGGAGCCGGCCATGATCCATGGCACCAGGACCGCACCCCCGGCACTGTCGGACGACGGCTCTGATGGCGGTTGTCGCTAACTTCGTACGTCCGGCGTATGAAACGAGGACGGCCTTACGTGGGGCGTAAGAACCCGACGCGATGGACCCTCTTCGGGG
This sequence comes from Chloroflexota bacterium, assembly GCA_031369685.1. GTDB lineage: Bacteria > Chloroflexota > Limnocylindria > Limnocylindrales > CSP1-4 > UBA5189. The sequence continues at coordinate 32,886 of JANMPD010000099.1, forward strand.
CCCAAAGCCCTGGTCCAGCACGACCTGACCCCGAAAATCAGCCTGATCGAGTCAATCAAGGCACGTTTCATCCCTGCGATGTATGAAATCCGACGCCGCGGCCTCGCGAGAGGGGTCAGGGCGTCGGTTTCTTACGTGGGGCGTATGACGCGCCGACCGGCTGACGCGCCGACCGGCTGGGCGCCGACGGGCTGGGCGCCGACCGGCTGGGATCGTCGGGTAGAATGCGCGACCGATGCACCGCCCACTCGTCGTTCAGAAATTCGGCGGCTCCTCCGTCGCGGACGCGGATCGAATCCGTCGCGTCGCGCGCCGGATCGCCCGTGAGCGCGCTGCGGGCAGCGACCTCGTGGTCGTGGTATCGGCGATGGGCGACACGACCGATGAGCTGATGGCCCTCGCCACGGCCATCACCGACGAACCGGATCCCCGCGAGCTGGACATGCTCCTCGCCACCGGCGAGCACCAGAGCGCGACCCTGGTCTCGATGGCACTCCACGCGCTCGGGGTCCAGGCCATATCGCTGACAGGGCCGCAGGCTGGGATCACCACGGATGGCCGTTACGGGCGCGCCCGGATCGCGAATGTCGACCCGGTCCGGATCCGCGAGGAGCTGGAGCGCGGCAACGTCGTCATCATCGCCGGTTTCCAGGGCCAGAGCGCGGAGGCTGTGGGCCGATCCGAGATGACCACGCTTGGTCGTGGTGGTTCGGATACCACGGCTGTGGCGCTGGCTGCGGCGCTCGGTGCCCGGCGATGCCAGATTTACACCGACGTCCGCGGGATCTACACGGCGGATCCGCGAATCGTTCGAGATGCCCGGCAGTTGTCGGTCATCGGGTACGAGGAGATGCTCGAGCTGGCGCACCAGGGTGCGCAGGTGATGCAGGTCCGGGCCGTCGAGCTCGGATGGGTCAACGACGTCGTCATTGAGGTACTCAGCTCGTTCGAGGACGCGCCGGGCACGCTGATCAAGGAGGATCTCCTCGTGGAGCAACGCAACAAGGTTCGCGGCCTGGCGCATGACCGCAACGTCGCAAAAGTGACCGTCGTCGCCGTACCGGACCGTCCGGGCGTGGCGCGATCCCTGTTCGATCCACTGGCCGAAGCCGGGATCAACGTGGACATGATCGTCCAGAATGTCGGGCATGGCGGTGCCACCGACCTCTCGTTCACGGTTCCCCGCGTCGAGCTCGCCAAGGCCAAGAAGGTGCTCGAGCCGATCGTCCGGGATCTCGGTGCGCGCGAGTTGACCACCGATGCATCGGTCGCGAAGGTTTCGATCGTCGGGGCCGGATTGCACAACGCACCGGGCTACGCCGCTCGGATGTTCGGAGCGCTTGCCGATGCGGGCGTGAACATCGAGATGATCTCGACATCCGAAGTCCGGATCACCTGCATGATTGCCGAGGCCGAACTGCCACAGGCCCTCGATGCGCTGCACCGTGCGTTCGAACTGGCACGACCCGACCCGATCGACGAAGCCGCAACCGGCCGGGCGGCCGGCTGAGCGGGATGACGACCTCGGACATCCTCGCCGCCTATGCCCGCGTCGAGCGGTTCGAAGCCGTCGGCTCGACCAATGACATCGTCCGAGCCTGGCTGGCCGAGGGCACGCCCGAGGTCTGCGTCGCCGTCGCCGACGAGCAACTCGCCGGGCGAGGGCGCAGTGGCCGGATTTGGGCCGCGCCGAAAGGTGCAGCGCTGCTCTGCTCGGTCGGCTTCCGGCCCGCCTGGCTCACCGCGGCACAGGCCTGGCGGCTCGCCGCGATCGTGGCCCTCGCGATGGCCGACGCGGCCGAGGACGTGGCCGGGCTCAGCGAGGGCACCATCCGGTTCAAGTGGCCCAACGACCTGATCGTCGTCGATGGGGGCCCGGATGCGCTCCTGATCGGGGACATCAGCGCAGCGGATGCGCTGCAACGGCGCTCGGCACCGATCACCCTCCGGAAGCTGGCCGGGATCCTCGGCGAAACGGATGGCCTGGGCACGGCCGATCCGCGGATGGTCGTGGGCATCGGGATCAACGCCGATTGGCCCGCGGTCGACTTTCCACCGGACCTGGCGTTGTCCATGACGTCGCTCCGGGAGGTCTCGGGGGGCCGGCCGATCGACCGGAACGCCCTGCTCGACGGGTTCCTCGGGCGGCTGGAGACGCGGCTGGCGGCCCTCCGTGGCGGGCGATTCGATGTCGCCGGCTGGATGGATCGCCAGGTCACGACCGGTCATGTCGTGACGCTTGCGGGCCTTGACGGGTCGACGATCGCGGTGCGGGCACTCGGGGTGGACGGGGCCAGCGGCGCCCTTGTCATCGAGGCGATCGATGCCCTTGGCCATGCATCGGAACGGCACGTGTTCGCGGGCGAGATCGTGCACCTCCGAATGGCCGTAGCGGACTCGGTGTAACGGGATGGCCCGTCCGGTGTTCAAGAGTACGGGAGCGGCACCATCGGCCGCACCCCGGATCGTTCATTTGGATCTCGACCGTCCGCTCGTTGAAGCGGCCCTTCGGGACCCGGCCCGATTCGAAGCCCTCTATCGGCGGTATGTGGCCCAGGTGTACAGCTTCGCCTACTACGAACTCGGGAATCATCACGTGGCAGAGGACGCGACGGCGCGGACCTTCCTGTCGGCACTCGCGAACCTGCCGAAATTCGATGAGCGCGCGCGCCCCGAGGACGGTGAGGGCGCCTCAACCTTCAAGGTCTGGTTGTTCCAGATCGCTCGTAACGATATTGCCAACGAGCGGAGAAGGGCTCGCCGCAATCCGGTCACGGTCCTCCAGGAGCCCGTGGCCGCGATGATCGCGGATCCCCTCAACGTCGAGGAAGACGCCGTCCTTCGGGACGAGGCGTCCGTAGCGTGGAAGGCCGTGGGACGACTGCCGAGCGATCGTCGCCGAGCGCTGGTCCTGCGTTTCGTCAACGAGCTCAGCACGGCCGAGATCGCCGGGGTCATGGGTCGTTCTGAAGGCGCGATTCGGGTCCTCCTGCACCGTGGCCTGCGCGCCGTGGCTCGCGACCTTGGTGAGCGAGCCGGCCACGGGCCGGACGCGCCGCGCCGAACGTGATGCTCCACGGTCGCGAAGTGCTCGAAGTCGAGGCGCTGGTTACCGATCGGTATCTCGATTCACTGCTCACCGAAGCGGACCTGGCCGTTTGCGATCCGGGCGCGGCGGAGGGCGGAGCACGCCGCTGGCCCCGGTTTTTGACCGGGCTCCTGGGTGGGTCCGGATCGAACGATCCCGCGCGCCTGGACAGCAGCGTCCGGCTGGCCTCGGAACGCCTTGCGAGGGACCTGCCGCGATTCCACCCCTCATTCCGGTTCGAGGAGCGCCTTGCGGTCCGGCTGGCCGAGGCGGCAGCGGCGATGCACCTGCCACTCGCGGCGAGCGGCGAATCTTCGGCCCGCATGGTCGCACTGCCCACGCCACTGCCGGGGGTCGGCGGTGATCCGGTGGCCACGCAGGATCCTCGCACCCGCCGGACCCGATGGACGGCGGCGTCGGATCCGCGGCCGTTGCTGGTCGGCGGCGCGGTAGCGGCCTCGGCTCTGAGCCTGGCCGGGGCAGCGTGGGTCGCGTGGCGTCGGGGCAGGGTCCATGGATCGCCCATGGCCAGGGCCGCACGCGCCGCCCACGGAATACGGGCGCGATCGACCCACGCGATGCGCGGCCGGCCGGCGTAGGCGCCCAGATGCCGATCAAGCTGCCCTCATTCCGCCCCCGCAAGGACGCCTATCCGGCCGACCTCTGGACCAAGTGCCCGTCCTGCTCGGAGATGCTCTTCAACAAGCAGCTCGACAAGACCGATCGCGTCTGTCCAACCTGCGGCCATCACTTCCGACTGTCGGCCGCGGCCCGCATCTCGCTCCTTGTGGACGACCGCAGCTGGATAGAGCTCGACGCGGGGCTCCAGAGCCTCGATGCCCTCGGGTTCGTCGACCAGAAGCCGTATCCCGATCGGCTTGCGGCGGCGCAGATGGCCACCGGTATGCGTGACGCGGCGGTCCGCGGAACCGCGACGATTGACGGGCACCGCGTCTCGTTGTGCGTGATGGACTTTGCGTTCATGGGCGGATCCATGGGCGCCGTCGTGGGCGAGAAGGTGACCCGAGCCGCCGAACAGGCGCTGATCGAGCGCCTGCCTCTCATCATCGTCTCGGCATCAGGTGGCGCCCGGATGCAGGAGGGCACGCTCGCCCTGATGCAGCTCGCGAAGACGTGTGCGGCGCTCGAACGCCTGCGGGCGGCGGGCGTTCCTTACATCTCGATCATGAGCGACCCGACGACCGGTGGCGTGTTCGCCTCTTATGCGGTCCTCGGTGACATCAATATCGCGGAGCCGAACGCCCTGATCGGATTCGCCGGGGCGCGGGTGGCCGCGGGAACCATCGCCCAGGAACTGCCGCCGGGTTTCCAGCGCTCCGAGTTCCTGTTCGAGCACGGATTCGTCGACCGCGTGGTCGCCCGGCGCGAACTCCGCGGCGAGATCGCGGATCTCCTGCGCTACCTGGTTCCCGGGGAGCAGCGCCCGGTCCCAGACGGCGGGAGGTCCCTGTTCGACCCGATCGGTTTCCTGACCTCGCTGGCCGATCGTGTCATTCCGGACCTGCCAACGCCTGATGAACCATCGACGCGACCGGTCGAGGTCGCCGCCGACGAAGCCGTGCCCGCCGCGCGCGCCGCCGACCGGGAGCAGACCCGTGGTTGATCGCCTGCTCGGGCGACGGCCGACAGCCGGCCCCGGGGCGCCCGAGGACGCCAAGGCCGAAATGTGGAATCGCGTCCAGCTGGCCCGGAACCTGCGCCGCCCGAGGACGCTCGACCTCCTCGCGGAGATGGCCGACGAGATCGTCGAAATCCATGGCGATCGAGCCTTCGGGGATGACGCCGCGATGGCCTGCGGGTTCGCCCGGATCGACGGTCACCGAATCGTGTTCATCGGCCAGCAGAAGGGTGCCGATACCGAGGAGAACGTCCGGCGCAACTTCGGGATGCCGCATCCGGAGGGCTATCGCAAGGCGATGCGGGCGATGGATCTTGCGGAGCGGTTCGGGCTGCCCGTCGTCACCTTCGTCGACGTGCCCGGTGCGCACCCGGGCCCCGAATCGGAAGAGCGGGGCATTGCCGAGGCGATCGCCCGGTCGATCGGGCTGATGACCCGGCTGCGGACCCCGATCGTATCGATCATCACCGGCGAAGGGGGGTCCGGCGGAGCCATCGCGATTGCCGTGGGCGACGTCGTGATTGCGCTCGAGAACGCGGTCTACGCGGTGATCAGTCCGGAGGGCTGTGCTGCCATCCTGTGGCGGTCGTCGGACGAGGCGGCCACGGCTGCCCTGGCAATGCGCATGTCGGCCGACGATCAGCATGCGCTGGGGGTGGTGGACCAGGTGGTCTCCGAGCCCGGCGAGGGTGCGCATGCCGACCATGCCGAGACGGCCCGACGCCTCCGGGCGGTGATCGTGACGGAGCTGGATCGTCTCGAGCGGATCCCGTCGGATGAACTCGTCGCTGCTCGGTATGAGCGCTATCGTGCCTTCGGCGCCTACACTGAGACGGCCGCGCCACCCATGACGCCGACGCCCAATCGCGGGCTTGCCGACCGGTTGCGCGACCTGCTGGATCCGACTCGCTGGTTGACCGGCACAACGACCACCGGACCGTCGCGCCGCGACGAACCGCCCGCCCAAGAGGAGGCCTGAGCGTGCCCCAGGACCGCGATACCGGCCCGGACGCCGCGCGCGCCGCGGCTCATGCTGGCATTGAACGCCTCATGGACACACTCCTGCCTTCGCTGATCGCCAAGTTGGCCACGCTCAATGTCGGCGAACTCGAGGTCCGTGAAGGGGATTGGCAGGTTCGGCTCCGTCACCCGATGGCCGCCGGCCAGGACTTTGGACGCAGGGCCACCGATCGATCAGGGCAGCGGGCACACGCCGGGCACGAGGCGGTCGGGGCTCCCGCGCCGGCCCGAGCTCTCGCCTCCGGGGTCGTAGCCGGCGCAACGACGGCAGCCTCGAACGGCACTCTGCCGGCCCTCTCGCCGGTTGGGCCGGGGCGCACGGCGGACGGTCCGCCGGCTCGCGATCCTGGTCCGGGAGTACCGGTGCCTCGCGGTCCGATCGCGACTTCGCCCGCGGTCGGCATCTTCCAACCAGGCTCGGCGGCGGTCGCCGGTGCGCGGGTCAAGGCCGGTGAGCGGCTCGGCGCGGTCGACATGCTCGGGATCCCGCAGGACGTGGTCGCGCCCGCCGACGGCATCGTGGCCTCGATCCTCGTCGAGGGCGGCACGGCCGTCGAATACGGACAGGAGCTGGTCGGTATCGAGGCGACCGCCGGGTCCGAGGCGCGCTGATCATGTTCAGCAAGATCCTGATCGCCAACCGCGGAGAGATCGCCCTGCGGATCCTGCGCGCCTGTCGCACGATGGGCATCGAGGCCGTCGTCGCCTACAGCGAGGCCGATCGCGACAGCCTCGCCGTCCAGCTGGCGGACGAAGCGATCTGCATCGGCCCGTCGGACGCGCGGCGCTCGTACCTGTCCGTGCCGGCGATCATCTCAGCTGCGGTCGTGACGGGCTGCGATGCCATTCATCCGGGCTACGGCTTCCTGTCCGAGGACGAGACATTCGCCGAGGTCGTCCGCGCCCATGACCTGACGTTCATCGGTCCGCCGCCCGAGGTCCTCGATCGTTTCGCGAGCAAGGAAGGGACGCGCCGCCTCCTCGGTGGCTATGGCCTCCCGACGATCCCGGGTTCTGTCGGCATGCTCCGTGACGATGAGCACGCGCTCGCCGAGGCGGACCGGATCGGCTATCCCGTCCTGATCAAGCCCTCCGCCGGGGGCGGCGGCAAGGGCATGCGCATGGTTCGAACCCCGCGAGAGCTCGAATCATCGCTCAGGGTCTGCCGATCCGAGGCGAAATCGGCATTCGGTGACGACGCCCTGTATCTCGAGAAGTGGCTCGACGACACCCGCCACGTCGAGGTCCAGGTCGCGGTCGATCGCTACGGCCTCGGCGTCCAGTTCGGTGAGCGCGACTGTTCGGTCCAGCGCCGCCACCAGAAGATCCTCGAGGAAGGTCCCACCACCGCCCTCAGCCCCGCCGCTCGAGCCGAGCTGTGCGAGCGGGCGATCCACGCCGTGGTCGCGGCAGGCTATGAGAACGTCGGAACCCTCGAGTTCCTTGTCGATGCCGAGGGCAAGGCCTACTTCATCGAAATCAACTGTCGGATCCAGGTCGAGCATGGCGTGACCGAGATGCTGACCGGCATCGATCTCGTGGCGATGCAGATCCGGATCGCGGCCGGCGAGCCGCTGGGCATGACCCAGGCCGACGTGCAGCCCCGCGGGCACGCGATCGAGTTCCGAATCAACGCCGAGGACCCGGCCCACGACTTCCGGCCCGGCGCGGGCACGGTCGAGCGGTATCACGCTCCGGGCGGCCCGGGGATCCGGATGGACTCACATCTGTTCCCAGGCTACGAGGTGCCGCCCTTCTATGACTCGCTGCTCGGCAAGTTGATCGCGTGGGGACCGGATCGGGCGACCGCCATCGAGCGGGGCCGGGCGGCGCTCGACGAACTCGTCGTCGATGGCATCGTGACCAACCTCGAGATCCACAAGGCGCTCATTTCCAGTGAGACGTTCCTCGAGGGTCGCATGACGACCAACTTGCTCGATCGAGTGGGCAGCGCGGCCTTTCTGGCTGCTGCCGCTCGGCCCTGACCACCCAGTCACCCTACGGAGCCTGCCCGTGACCGAGACCGTCCATTCAGCCCGAGAGATCGAGGCGCTCATCCCGCACCGGTGGCCGATCCTGCTCGTGGATCGCATCATCGAGTACGACGCGGAGGCCAGGCGCATCGTCGGGATCAAGGGCGTGACGGCGACGGAGTGGTTCTTCCAGGGGCACTTTCCGGGCCTGCCGGTGATGCCCGGCGTCTTCCAGGTCGAAGCGCTCGCCCAGACCATGGCCGTCTACGTGGCGAAGCAGCCCGGGTTTGGCGACCGGATCGGACTGTTCGCCGGGATCGACGACTGTCGGTTCAAGCGGGTCGTGGTCCCCGGCGACACGCTCCGGCTCGAGATCACGATGGACAAGCTCGGCAAGCGTTTCGGGCGCGGACACGGGATCGCCAGCGTGGACGGCGAAGTGGCCTGCGAAGCGACCTTGAGTTTCATCATCCCCAGCGAAGGCGTCCTGCGATGACGGCACCTCGCTGCGTTGTCGCCTGCGCGCCCTCGCTCACGCACGCTGGCGTGCGCCCGCTCGGGTGCTCGGCTCCGCCTTGCGCTGCCCCGCCCTCACAGGACGCGGGCCGACACGTACGCGGGGTGATGGCATGAGCAGCCGCGTCGCCGTGCTGTCCGACGTCCACGGCAACATCACCGCCCTCGAGGCGGTTCGAAAGGCCGTGAATCGCGAGAAGCCGGATGCCGTGCTCGTGGCCGGGGACCTGGTCTTGAATGGGCACGATCCGGTGGGCACGCTCGCGCTGCTCCGGGACATGGAGCGCGACGGCGCGATCATCGTCCAGGGCAACACCGACATTGCGGTGGCCGATTTCGATTACGCCGCGGCGTTCCCCTGGATGCAGGAAGGCGTCTCGGATTCCGTCCTGGCCGCCGTGGAATGGGCCCACGACACGCTCGACGACGAGGCCCTCGCGTGGCTCCGCCGCCTCCCCGCGGAACGGCGCCTCCGGATCGACGACACGATGCTCCTCGTGACCCACGGTTCGCCGGGTTCCCAGACGGCAGGGTTCGATCGGGACCTCGATGCCAGCGTCACCCTTGAGCGGCTCTCCCGAACCGACGCGCGGATCATCTGCTGCGGGCACACGCATATCCCCGACATTCGCGACTTTGGCTGGAAGCAGATCGTCAACGCGGGCAGCGCGGGCAACACGCTGGACGGCGATCCGACCGCATCGTGGGCGCTGGTCACCCTCGAAGGGGAATCGGTGACCGCCGAGATCAAACGGACCGAATTCGACACGATGACGGTGGCCACAGCGCTGTCCGAGCGAGGCCTGCCCGGTGATGTCTATCGCGCCGCCACGGTTCGTACAGGGAAGCTCGTTCGGTGAACGGCGGTTCGCCGCGCGTCGTCGTCACCGGCATGGGCGCCCTCTCCGCGCTCGGGAATGACGTTGCGTCAACATGGGACGGCCTGCTCGCAGGACGTTCCGGGATCAGGACGATCCAGGCGTTCAACCCCGCGCGCCTCACATCGCGGATCGCCGGCGAGGTGCGTGACTTCGATGCGAGTGGCGTGCTCGATCGCAAGGACATGCGCCGCACGGATCGATACATCCAGTTCGGTCTGGTCGCCGCCCGGGAGGCGCTCGATCAGGCCGGGTTTCCCGGCCGGATGGACGGGCCGCTCGCCGAGCGAACCGGCGTGATCATGGGCTCGGGCCTCGGCGGCGTCGCGACGCTGTTCGACAATGTGCTCGTGATGGGCGCGCGAGGGCCCGATCGAATCAGCCCCTTCTTCATTCCGATGGGAATCGCCAATGTCGGCGCTGGCCAGATCGCCATCGCGTTCGGGCCACTGGGACCGAACTTCGCGATCGTCTCGGCCTGCGCCACCGGCGCCCACGCGATCGGTGAAGCCTGGGAGACGATCCGGCGTGGCGACGCGGAAGTCATGCTCGCGGGGGGTTCCGAAGCCACCATCCACGAGGCCGTGGTTGGCGGATTCGCGTCGATGAAGGCCCTGTCGACCAGGAATGACGATCCGGAAAGGGCATCCCGTCCGTTCGACAAGGGTCGGGATGGGTTCGTGATCGGCGAGGGGAGCGGCGTGCTCGTGCTCGAATCGCTGGCCCATGCCAGCGCCCGCGGCGCCGAGCCGCTGGCCGAGATCGTGGGCTACGGGGCAACCGCCGATGCATCGCACATCACGCTCCCGGCACCGGGTGGGATCGGCGCGGTCCGAGCTGCCCGACGCGCGCTCGCGAAGGCCGGGCTCGATGCCTCCGAGGTGGATCACCTCAACGCCCACGCAACCTCGACGCCGGAAGGCGATCGTGCCGAGCTCCAGGCGATCCACACGATCTTCGGCGATCACGCCCCGCAGGTTGCCGTGACCGCCAACAAGTCCATGCTCGGCCACACCCTTGGCGCGGCGGGTGCCCTGGAATCGATCTCGGTGATCCAGGCGCTCCGAACCGGCTCTGTACCGCCGACGATCAACCTGACCGATCCCGACGACGACGCGGACGGCCTGGACCTGTCGCCGGTCCTGGCCTCCCAACGCGATCTTCGGATCGGCGTCAACAACTCGTTCGGCTTCGGCGGCCAGAATGCTGCCCTCATCTTCCGGCGGTGGGACGCATGAGCCCGAGTCGTCGGAACCGACCGGATGGACCGGGCTCGGACAGCCCCGGTGCCGCCGACGGGGCGGTGCCTTCTGACGGTGGCGTATCGGCGGCAGGTTCGAGCTCGGATCCCACGCTGAGCACGGCTACGGCCGACGCCGGCAACACCACCCTGCTCGCGCTCATCGATCGGCTCGCGGGCATGCTGGACCGGAGCGACTTGACCGAGCTCGAGGTCCAGGTCGGCGAAACTGCCGTCGTTCTCCGCAAGCACGCCGCCGTGACGCGCGCCCCGGTCGCGGCGCCCGCACCCGCCCTAGCCGGCTCGGCCGGCCCTGGTGCCGAAGTCGCACCGGCCGGCTCCGTGGTCACCCGCCCGTCGGTCAAGGCGCCCCTGACCGGCATCTGGTACGGATCGCCGTCCCCCGGGACGGCCGCGTACGTGACCCCGGGCGGCGAAGTCGCGGCCGGCCAGGTCATCGGCCTGATCGAGGCCATGAAGCTGTTCAACGAGATCAAGAGCGATCTGTCCGGCCGTGTCGTCAAGGTCCACGCTGAGGACGGAAATTTGGTCAAGGCCAAGCAGCCATTGATCGAGGTGGATCCACTGTGAACCCCGAGACCGGACCCGCGCTCCATGCTCATGTCACCGGCTGGGGCCGCTACGTGCCCGAACACATCCTGACCAACGCCGACCTCGAGAAGATGGTCGACACGAACGACGAGTGGATCGTGACCCGGACCGGCATCCGCGAGCGGCGAGTCGCCGCGGCCCACGAGACCACGGCCTCCATGGCCGCCGTGGCCGGCCTTCGCGCGATCAGGACCGCCGGGATCGATCCCGAGGACATCGACCTCATCCTGCTCGCGACGCTCACCCCGGACTACTGGATGCCCTCGACCGCCGCGCTCGTGAAGGAGGCGATCGGCAACCAGAAGGCCGCCGCGATGGACATTGCGGCCGCCTGCTCGGGATTCGTCTACGCGTTCGCGACGGCCCAGGCCTACGTGACCTCGGGTCTTGCCCGCCACGTCCTCGTGATCGGCGCCGAGCTGCTCACTCGATTCCTCGACTACACGGATCGAGGGACGTGCATCCTCTTCGGGGATGGGGCCGGTGCCGTGGTCGTGTCGGCGTCCAACGAGCCCGGCGGCAGCCTTGGCATCGAGATGACAACCGAGCCCCAGGGTGCGTACATGATCTGGTTGCCGGCGGGAGGCGCCAAGGCGCCGCCATCAGCCGAGACCATCCGCCGGGGCGAGCACTACATCCGCATGGAGGGCCGGGAGACCTATCGGTTTGCCACACGGACGCTGGCCACCACGGCGCTGGAATCCGTTCGGCGCGCCGGCCTCGAGCCCGACGACATCCGCCTGTTCATCCCGCACCAGGCCAACATCCGGATCATCGAGGCCGTCGCCAAGGGCCTCGACCTGCCCATGGACCGAATGTTCGTGAACCTCGACAAGTACGGCAACACGTCCGCTGCATCCGTCCCGATCGCCCTGGCCGAAGCCGTCAATGAGGGCCGGGTCGATGTCGGTGACGCAATCTGCATCGTCGCATTCGGGGCAGGCTTCACCTCCGGAGCTGCCACCATCCGCTGGACGGCCGACCCCGCGCGTGGCATCGCCGGTGACGCCGCTGTCGACCCATCGACGGTCCACGTACGTCTTCCACAGGACTGGGACGCTGTTGACCCAATCCCGGCCGCCCTGGCCGAGATGATGGCGCGTCCGGATCCGCTGAACACGCCGCTGGACGACGTCGTACCGGACGAACCAGCTCCGTCTGCCACGGAGGTCCATCGATGATCGATCTCACGGGCAAGTCCGCGGTTGTCACCGGTGGATCCCGCGGCATCGGGCGGGCCATCGTGCTCCGCCTGGCCACGCAGGGCGCCGATGTGGCCTTCAGTTATCGGGGGAGCGCGGCGACACCAATGGGCCACGGGAGCGGGCCAAGTCGCTCGGGAGCACCAGCGGAGGTCGTGGAGGCGGTCCGGGCCCTCGGTCGGCAGGCGCTCCCGGTCCAGGGCGATGTCAGCGATCCTGCGGCGGCCGACGCGCTGATCAAGGCGGCGCTCGAGGCCTTCGGCAAGGTCGACATCCTCGTCAACAACGCCGGCATCACCCGCGATGACCTGATCATGCGGATGTCCGTCGAAGCCTGGCAGGACGTCATCAACACCAACCTGTCGGGCGCGTTCTACGCGATCAAGGCCGTGACCCGACCGATGCTCAAGGCCAAGGGCGGCCGGATCATCAATATCACATCGGTCTCGGGGCAGGCAGGGCAGACCGGGCAGGCCAACTATTCCGCCGCGAAGGCCGGACTCATCGGTCTGACCAAGGCCACGGCGCGCGAACTCGCGTCCCGCGGGATCACCTGCAACGCCGTGGCTCCCGGGTTCGTCCTGACCGAGCTGACCCAGGGCCTGGCGCAACCGCTCCAGGATGAGATCACCTCGCGGACGCCGCTCGGCCGATTCGGCACGCCCGAGGAGATCGCGAATGCCGTCGCGTTCCTGGCCAGCGATGATGCCGCCTACATCACGGGCCAGGTCCTGGCTGTCGATGGTGGCCTGGTGATGATGTAGCGACCGGACCGGTGGTCGGCCCTCAGCCCCGCAGGGCCTCCCCGAGCGCCCCGACAACGCGATCGACTTCGCCGTCGGTCAGATCCGGGTAGATCGGCAGCGAGATCTCCCGCTCGTATTCCCGGGTCGCCACGGAGAGGTCATCGGCTTCGTAGCCGTATGTTCGCCGGTAGTACGGATGGAGATGCAACGGGATGAAGTGGACGCTCGTCCCGATCCCCGCGTCACGCAAGCGCTCGATCACCGCCGCTCGCCGCTCCGCCCCGCCCTCCTTGAGCCGGACCGGGAAGAGGTGCCAGGCGTGGACTTCGCCCGGGATAGGTTCCATCGGCAGGTCGACCCAGTCCACGATCCCCGTCGATCGTATGCCGGCCGCGTATCGGACCGCGATCCGCTCCCGCGACAGTCGCATCGACTCCGCCCGCTCCAGTTGCACGATTCCGATCGCGGCAGCGAGGTCGGTCATGTTGTATTTGAATCCGGCGTCCTCGATCTCGTAGTACCAACTGCCAGCCGCGGTGTAACGCTTCCAGGCATCCCGGCTGATCCCATGCAGACGCATCACCCGGGCTCGATCGGCGATTGCATCGTCATCGGTTACGAGCATCCCGCCCTCCCCGGTCGTCACCGTCTTCGTGGCGTAGAAACTGAGCGCCCCTGCGGTACCGATCGAGCCGGCAGCGCGACCGTTCCTCGAGGCGGGGAGCGCGTGGGCGGCATCCTCGATGACCGCGATCCCGCGGTCACGCGCGAAATCGACGATGCCCTCCACGTCGGCCATGAGTCCGCCGAAGTGGACGACGATCAGCGCTTTCGTCGTCGGTCGCAATTGCGCCTCGACGGTCTCCACCGTCAGGTTCAGCGTCCGAGCGTCGACATCGGCGAGCCGCGGCCGTGCGCCGACATAGCGGACAACCTCGCCACAGGCCGCAAACGTATACGTGGGTACGATTACCTCGTCGGTCGGGCCGATGTGGAGCGCTTCGAGCGCCAGGTGGAGCGCCGCGGTCGCGGAGTTGACCGCTACGGCGTGTCGTGTCCCGACGGTCGAGGCGACAACCTCCTCAAACGCCATCGACCGCTCGCCCGTCGTAAGCCAGCCCGAATCCAGGACCCGCAGTACGGCTTCTCGTTCAGGGGCTGTAATCGAGGGTCGATGGAACGGGATGGCCGACGAGCCGGTCATCTCACAGTCGACTCCATCTCGGCTGAATTGGATGCAAGAACGCCCGAATGGGTCAGTTTCTCTCGCACGACCCGATTGTCCGCGGCCAGCGCGGCCACCTCCAGCTCGGCTACGAGCTCTCCAAGCGGCACCCGCATTGGCGGCCCCTTGAGGGGGATTGTGCGGAAGACGCGGTCATGCGTTGTCGGCCGAACGGTCTCGTGGTCGAACAGGAGAGTCTCATGGAGCCGCTCGCCGGGGCGCAGGCCCGTGAAGACTATTTCGACATCGCCCACGTCCAGCCCGGCCAGGCGGATCATGTCGGCCGCAAGCTCGACGATGCGGATCGGCTCGCCCATATCGAGGATGTAGACCTCGCCAGGAGTGGAGTCCGATCCGGCAAGCAAGATCAGGCCGACCGCTTCGGGGATCGTCATGAAGTAGCGAGTGGCGTCGGGGTCAGTGATCGTGAGAGGCAGCCCCTGCTCGAGTTGCCGCTGAAAGATTGGGACGACGCTGCCGCTGGACCCGAGCACGTTCCCGAATCGGACGGCGGTGTACGCACGGTTGTTGGCTTCAGCCGCCTCAACGGTGAGCAACTCCGCAAGTCGCTTTGTCGCGCCCATGATCCCGCTCGGTGCGACCGCCTTATCGGTCGAGATCAGGACCAACTGTCCAACACCTGTTGAGACGCAGGCATCGATGACATTTCGGGTTCCGACCACGTTCGTGAGGACGGCCTCGGATGGGAACGATTCGCAGATCGGGACATGCTTGAGAGCCGCCGCGTGAAACACCACGTCGGCCTCCGAGGCGTTGATTGCCTGGAGGACGGCTGCCTTGGAACGAATGTCGAGAAGTTCTGCGTGGACCGTCGCCCCCCCGGGCCACGATTGTTCTGCGAGGCTCCGTTCGATGGCCCATAGCGCAACCTCGCTGTTGTCGATGAGGGTGAGGCGCCTCGGACCAAGCGCCAGGATCTGTCGCGCCAGTTCGCCGCCGATCGATCCACCCGCTCCCGTTACAACGATGCTCGCGCCGTTCAGATAGGCCAGCAACTCGTCAGAGTTGCGAGTGGCTGGATCCCGACGAAGCAGATCATCCAAACTGACGGGTCGGATCCTCGCGAGGCGATCACCATTGCCGAGCAACTCCCGCAGATCCGGCACGATCTTGATGTCGAGGCCGAGGCCTCGGCCGCTTTCCACCGCTCGTCGCACGACCACGCCGGGGGCGGAGGGCATAGCAACGACGAGGAGCGTGGCTCCGGTCGCGCGAACCGCCTCCGGCATCCGCTCGAGTCCACCATATATTTTCGCGCCCAGCATCTGCGAGCCCCGTTTGGCGGCATCATCGTCGAGAAAGCCCACAACCTTTACCTGAACCGTCCGGTCATGCCGGGCCAGTCGTGCGATGGCAGCGCCCGCCTCGCCGGCTCCGTAAACAAGCGTGCGTACTTCTCTCGACTCGCGGTCTGACGCTCCGTTTGACCGAACTGCCTCGAGCATCGATCGAATGGCGAAACGGCCGCCCCCGATGAGCAGGAGATTGAGCATCGCCATAAGCGGGAAGAAGGATCGCGGCATCCCACTAGTCCCCGGAGCATCGACGGCTGCGAGAATCAAGAACGTCGCCGCCGCCAAGACGGACCCGGTACCGACAGCAGCCGCGATCCCGAGGAGTTCGCGAACCGATGCATACCGCCATTCGCGACGATAGAGACCGAACATGACATTGACGATCGGTTGGATGGCCAAGGGAAGCAACGCGACCGGTAGATAGGGCCGCATCGAGGCGAGGACATCGCTGGCATCGAATCGCAGGGCAAACGCCCCAAGGATGGACAACCCCGTGACGGCGAGGTCGTATACGAACAGGTGTCGACCTCTGATCGCGAATCGGGGGGTTGCGGCCTGTTTGTCGCTCGGCATTGTGGTCAACGACACATGAACGCTTGCCCCCAAGTCCGATGGCCGCACAACGCAGCCATCTTGATCCGTGATCCAGGGGATTCTCGCGCGACCCCGATAAACAGGGTACCACTCGCGCTTGGCGACGAACGTCGTGACGACGGGCGAATACGGGGCCGACCGCAAGGGCGACCACGAATGGCCACCTGTGGACGCGACCGCCTTGCCCGAGACGCTGAGTTTGCTGTGCTAGACTCCGGCCCGATTTGGAACCGCAAGACCGTACCCCTCACTCTGGCCGCTCCCAGTCGGCGACGGTCGCGACGTTCTTGTCGTTCGTCTGGCCGGGGCTTGGGCAACTCTATCTTGGCCGCCATCGCGCAGCCGCGGTGTTCGCCGCTCCATCGCTGGTAGTGCTTCTGGTCCTGCTGTACCTGGCACGCGACGGACTTGAGGTCCTCGTGGTCCGGCTGATCATCCCGAGTAGCATCACGATCGTCGTTGCCACAATCGTGGCCGCCGCGGCGTGGCGCTTGGCGTCGATGGCGGCAGCGTTCTACGCCGTGCGCCCAGAGCCCATCAGGAGTACACAAGGGAGACAGGCGCCGAGTTCGATACGCGGATCATCGGGGGCACGGCGGGTCCTCGCGATCCTGGCGCTTGTCGTGCTGGTATCGCACGGCCTCCTCGCCTGGGGCGGGCTCGCTTTACGCCATGCCGGATCCCAGATCTTCGTCGGTCTCAGCCCGACGAGCCAACCCTCCGACCAGCCGCTCGGTTCAGACTCGGGTGGCCAGACCCACGAGCCGACCGTGACGCCAGTACCTGATGACTGGATCAATTTGTTGATGATCGGCGCCGACTCCGGGCTGGGCTATAACCATGCCCTGACCGACACGATCATCGTCGTCAGCGTGAACGCGACGACGCAGCAAGCCGCGATGTTCAGCTTCCCGCGAGATATCGCAGGATTCGCGATGTACGACGGCGGGGCGTATTCAGGGAAACTGAATTCCCTCATGTCATACGCTGACGCACGCCCCAGGGAGTTTCCAAATGGTGGCATCGCCACCTTGAAGAACGAGGTCGGGTTCCTGCTCGGCGTGCCGATTGACTACTACGCCTTTGTAAATCTGGCGGGGTTCACAACGATCATCGACGTTCTCGGAGGCGTCGATGTCGTCAATGACCGCGCGATAACCGATGCCGGCTATGAGTTTCCGGACCATAAGACAGGATTCTTCCTGACAGCGGGCCCTCACCACCTCGATGGCCGCACGGCCCTGGCGTATGTGCGCTCGCGCAATGGCCCTGGCGACAACGATTTCACGCGCGCCCGACGACAACAACAGGTGCTTCTGGCCCTGAGGGCGCACTTGACTGATCCAGCGATGCTGCCCAAGTTCGTAACCGTCCTTGAAGCTGTTGCCAGGACCGTGCAGACGGACTATCCGGAGGCCCAGGCGCCAGACCTGCTCGTCCTGTCCAAGAAGGTGGAGGGCGGTTCGATCGACCAATTCGTGCTCGGCCCGCCGTATGCCGAACGTGACCCATCGAGCTCATCGTACCGATTGATCCTCGAGATGAAGAAGGTGCGCGCCCTGTCAATCCGCATTTTCGGCCCGGCGTCCTCTTACGCCCCGTAAGCGAAGGTTCGCTAAGTGACGAGCCCGTAGAGGGAGTCGAGTTGGTCGACGACGACCTCGGCAGCATGATTGCGTTCAACCCACACGCGCCCTGCGATGGCTCGGCGTTGTCGGTTGGGTTCGTCATCGAGCAGCGCGACGACATGGTCGGCGCACTGCGCAGCCGTTGAGGCCTGGCCGATTGGCGCTGGACTCGCCAGAGGATTGGGGTGGCGAAGGTCCGCGATGACCGTGAGCCCGGTCGCCATCGCCTCCAACTCGTACTGGCTGAGAATGCCGAGGTTGAACTGGCCCAGTGTGACCCGGTGGCGCGCCAAGAAGCTCGGCATCTCATCGTGGGCCCGTGGGTCGACGAACACAACACGATCCCCGAGCCGTTCGCGAGCGACTCGGGCCAACGAACCTGAATTGATGACCGTAATGGTCGTCGATGGACGTCGTCGAAGGACTTCCGCCGCCGAATCGATCGCGACAATCGCCCCCTTCACCTCGTCCAACTTGACGCCAATCAGAAGGTCTCGATCGGCCTGGCGCGTCGGGGAGAATCGGTTTACGTCGATCGGGTTCGGCAGAAACACGGCATCTGGCCGGTAGTTTTCGATGTCACTCGCCAGGTCGGGCGTTGCGTAGAGAACGATCGCGGCCCCACGCAGGACGAACGAGACGTAACGCCCCCAGGCTGAACGTGGGCTCAGGCCGCGGATGTCCGTGCCGTGACAGTGCACCACATAGGGACGCGATGTGAATATCCCGACGAGCGCCTGGGTCGCATAGTGAACGTGGACAAGGTCCACCCTTTCATGGCGGATCCGGGCTGCGGCGGCACCGATCGTCGCCACGCGAAGTGGGGCAGCCGCCAGCTTCCACGGAAATGGAAGGTTCGCCCCGGGCTTGGCCGGATCGATGACGATCGCCCGCCTGCCGCGGCGACGCTGCTCGAGCGCAAGTGTTTCGGGAACCGAGGCGATGTCGTTCACATGCGCGACAGACAGGGCATTGTTGGACACGAACCGAGTATATGGAAATAATGCCGAAGCCTACCCTGCCACAGACCTGTGAACGCCATCAATTCATGGAGGATGCATGCCCGATGCGGCCGGAGCAAACGGAGAGGTGCCTGTCGTAACCCTTCTGGTAGCGATGAGAAACGAGGCTGACAACATCGTGGCCTGCCTTGAGTCAATCAAGGCCCAGGATTATCCGGAAGCATTGATCGAAATCCTCGTGTTCGATGGCAACTCCACGGACTCGTCTACGGAGATTGCCGAGCGCACCCTGGGGCGTCGCCCTCGCGCAAGCGTCCGTCCCAACCCGCGGCAGACCCAGGCTGCGGCATGGAATATCGGCATCGAGGCCGCCGCCGGCGACGTGATCGGCATTGTCAGCGGACACTCGATCCTCGCCCCGGACTATGTGCGCGCCGCCATCGAGGTACTGCGGCGCACTGGTGCGGAGATGGTTGGCGGTCCGGTCCGAGCGATCGCAACGGGACCCGTCGGCGAGGCGATCGCGCTCGCCGGGAGCACCTCCTTCGGCGTCGGGGGGGCAAGCTTCCACTATCTCGAGGAAGAACAGGATGTCGATACGGTCTATATGGGCCTGAGCCCCCGCGACGTGTACCGGCGCTTCCGTTTCGACGAGGAGATGGTCCGCAATCAAGACGATGAGCTCAGCTACCGATTGCTGGATTCCGGTTTACGAATCGTATGCAGTCCCTTGATCCGGAGTGCGTACCGCTCGCGCGGCACCCTCCCCGGGCTCTGGAAGCAGTACTTCGCCTACGGCTCCTGGAAGGTCCGCGTTATGCAAAAACATCCGGCCCAGGTGCGACTACGACATATCGTGCCGACCACGTTCGTCTGTTCACTGATCGTCGGGGCCGCCGCCGCTTTGGCTTGGCGCCCGGCTGCTCTACTGCCAGTCGGCGTTCTCGCAGCCTATGGGATCGCAATGGCTCGCGCCATCGCAACCATTCGGCCGCAACCTCGGAGCTCGGTCCTACCGTGGCTACCGCCCGCCTACCTGACTGCGCATGCCGCCTACGGCCTTGGTGTGCTTGCGGGCCTGATCAGGCATCGTCATTGGGAGCATGGCAGCCTGCGCCTGATGCTCACCCAACTGGTCGCACGCGCCAGAAACTGATCCTGTGGGTTCGCGGAGCGACTCGAGCGATCGCTTGACCGAGGCGATGGTGGATGAGTGCGGCAGGGCCGACCACGTAGAGCAATGCGCTGACCGGAAACGAACCATTCGGCGATCGACCAGCCAGCTCAATCAGGCGATCCGATGACATCGCCACAACCCGCGAGTTGCGAGGGTTGCGGATCACGAAATCGTAGATGACAACAAGGCCTCCGGGCCGCACGATGCGTTCCATTTCAGCGAACAATGTGGCTCGGGCAGCGGAGCTCGGGATCGACGAGAAGACAGTCGCTGCGGTCGCCACACTGAACGCGCCGTCGGCGAAGGGCAGGGATACATCGGTGCCGACCCGAATGTCGACGCCAGGATTCCGAACTCGAGCCGCAACGACCCTGGTCTCAACAAGGTCGATTCCCGCTAATTGATCGGCCGGCCAGCCCGCATGGCGCCAGAACTCGAAATCGAGTCCGCTGCCGCACCCGACATCGATGATCGGTGGGTTCTGACTGTTCGGGATTTCGGACCTGACGAGTTCAAGCGTTCGTGCCCAACGTTCAGCGGTCAGCATTCGAGATGCGGCCGCTGCCCACGGTCGCGTGGCCTTCATGTCACGGGCCACAAAGATTCGCCTGATCGCTTCCGCTTCGTCGGGACCGTCCGTCACGATCAGGTCACACTGCTCGTGCCGCCCCGAGCGTCAGCCCAGCTTTCTCGAAGCGAACGTCCGAGTCGTGCCTCGGCGGCCTCGATGCTCAACGCCCGTCCGGCAAGGGCACCGATCGTCCGGCCGAGGATCCACAGATCGAGTGCCGGCGAGCGGCACTCCAGGTAGGCGAGATCGATCCTCAATTTCGCCGGCAATATCACCGACCGATATTTTCCCTCCGGGTTCGGTCCATCGAGCATCGATGCCTCCTCCACGTAGATGAGTTGTGTGAGCCCCGTGATTCCCGGAACAGAAGAGAATACGCGGACATGCAGGGGGTCATCGAGATCGACGAATTCCGGTGCCTCGGGCCGCGGCCCGACCAGTCGCATGTCCCCTAGCGCCACGTTCCAGAACTGTGGCAACTCGTCGAGCCTGAAACGGCGCAAGACCGCACCGACTCGGGTGATCCGAGTGTCGCGTGCACCGGTCACGGCCATCCCGACCGCACCACCATGCGACATCGTTCGCAATTTGAGGCACCGGAATGGTTCGCGGTTCCGACCTATCCGGATCGCGCGATAGAACGCCGGCCCCGGACGGTCAAGCTTCACTGCCAGCGCGAGCACGAACACGAGCGGCAGCGTCAGTATCGCGATGACGAGACCGATCAGGCGCTGTGTTGACTCGGACATGCTTGCCAGGTCCTCATTGGGAATGCCAGCGGATCAGGCTACGATGGTATCGCCACCCCGGCGGAACTGGGGATCAGCGGGACTCATGCTCCGATCCTTTCTTCGTGACAGCCTGATCTACGGCTCCGCCACTGTCCTGGTGCGAGCCGTGGCGATTCTCATCGTTCCGATTCTCACCCGTTTCCTGACCCCTGCGGACTATGGCTCGATCGACATCCTGGCCGTCTTCGCGGGATTCGTGAGCGTCATCGTTTCGCTCGAGATCGTCCAGGCAGTTGCGCGTTTCTATCCGGACAGCACCAGCCTCACCGATCGTGTTGGCTACGCCTCGACGTCGCTTTGGTTTGCTGTCATCGAGTACACCGTCTTCCTCGGACTCGGGCAACTGCTGGCACCCCGATTGGCAGAAGCGCTCCTGCGTTCGCCCGACAACGAAGAGATTGTCCGTGTCGCGCTGGTCGCGATGTGGGGCAACGGGATCTTTTATGTTGCCCAGAGTCAGCTGCGGTGGCAGCTCCTTGCGAAGCGCTTTGCTGCGGCCAGCATCCTCTACTCGGTCACCTCGATGGGCGCCGGCATCCTCTTCGTTGTCGGCGGCGCGGGCGTTGCGGGCGTCTTCGCCGGTCAGGTCATCGGGGCTGCGGTCGGAATCGGCGTGTCAGGTTGGGCCCTCCGGTCGGCATATCGGCCCGCCATCGATCTTGCAAAGCTCCGGGCGATGTTGGCCTTTTCAGCACCGCTCGTCCCGTCGAGCCTCGGAGTGCTGGCAACGGTATATATCGACCGGATTGCCATTTCCGCGCTGCTCGGGCTAGGCGAACTGGGGCTGTTTGGAATCGGTTACAGGCTCGCTTCGGTGACCGCTCTGCTCAGCCTGGGCGTTCAAAGTGCATTGACCCCTTTGATCTACACCCACCACCGCGCGGCGCAGACGCCAAGCGAGATCGCCAATATTTTCAGGCTCTATGCCGCCGGCGCGATTGTCTTGTCGCTAGGTCTGGGCCTGTTCGCCCGTGAGATGCTGGCGCTGCTGACCACGCCGGCATATGCGGGCGGAGCCGTGGTGGTACCGCTCCTTGCGCCGGCGCTCGTCCTGTCCGGGATGTACATCTTCGCGCCCGGACCAAGCATCGCAAAGCGGACCGGGCTCATTGCAGGGATCAACCTCGCTGGAGCGATCCTCAATACGGCGTTGAACCTGCTCCTGATCCCGGTGGCAGGGATTCTTGGCGCCGCAGCAGCGACGTTGACGAGCGCCGCGATCGTGTTCTGCCTGAACATGACGGTGAGCCAGCGCCTCTATGCTGTTCCCCATGACTGGCGTTCGCTCGGAGCCGCGGTTGCCGTTGCCGCAGCACTCCTTGGCACCGGATGGTGGCTCGCCCCCCCCGATCTTCTCGGGGTCGGTGTCAAGGCAGTTCTCTTGATGCTCGGACTGATCGCCTGCATCCGTCTGGGTCTCGTTCAGACGCGCGAGGTCTTCAGCATGATGGAGGTCGCCCGCGATGGCATCCGCCGTGTCCGTATGTCGGGCTCATGAAGGTTGTCATCGTTGGATACGGCATCGGGAATCTCGGGGCGATCCCGAACATGCTCCAGCGGCTGGGAGTCGACGCTCACATCAGCCGCGACCCCGCGACGATCCGGGCCGCCGATCGACTCATCCTGCCTGGCGTGGGCGCCTTTGACGCGGCGATCCGGGCCCTCCACCAGTACGACCTCGTCCCGGTGCTCAACGAGCGCGTCCAGGCTGGGCTGCCGGTCCTGGGGCTGTGCCTTGGCATGGAAATCATGGCGAGCGATAGTGAAGAGGGAACACTGCCGGGACTCGGGTGGATCCCGGGCCGCGTGGTCCGTTTGATCCTTCCGCCGGGTGACGCTCTTCGGATCCCGCATATGGGCTGGAACTACATCACGCCCCTAACGGATCTACCGTTGCTCCACGAGCTCGGTGAGCGCCCTCGATTCTACTTTGCTCACTCGTACCACTTCGCTGCCGCAT
This sequence comes from Chloroflexota bacterium, assembly GCA_031369685.1. GTDB lineage: Bacteria > Chloroflexota > Limnocylindria > Limnocylindrales > CSP1-4 > UBA5189. Next base: position 56,024 of record JANMPD010000099.1, read on the forward strand.
CTCCAGACGACGTCGCGGCAACGACCACCTACGGGATCCCGTTTGCGTCGGTCATCCACCACGACAACGTGACGGGAATTCAGTTCCACCCAGAAAAGAGCCATCGTTTTGGCTTGAAGCTGTTCGAGAACTTCCTTGCCCCTTGACCAGATCCCGATTCCGAGAGTGATCCCCGTCCTCCTCCTGGACGAGGATGGGATGGTGAAGACGGTGCGTTATACCGACCCGACGTATGTCGGCGATCCGGTTAACGTGATCAACCTGTTCAATCGATTTGAAGTTGACGAAATAGCCCTGCTCAACATCCGAGCGACAGTCGATGGCACGGCGATGCCATTCGCGCTGATGGAAGAGTTGGCGAGCGAATGCTGGGTGCCACTCTCGTACGGTGGCGGGATCAGCAACCTCGAACAGGTCAGGCAGATCCTCGGCCTGGGCATTGAGAAGGTTGTTCTTGGCACCGCAGCGGCCGATCAACCTGAGCTCATTCGGACCGTGGCTGAGACATTTGGCAGTCAGGCGGTCGTTGTGTCGGTCGATGCCATGCAAACGCGGGCAGGTGGGTATGACGTGGTCGTCGAGAGCGCGACGCGGTACCTGGGTGTTGACCCGGTCGTCTACGCGCTTCGGATGGCGGCGATGGGGGCCGGCGAGATCCTGCTCAATGCGGTCCATCGCGACGGCACGATGGCTGGCTACGATCTCGCGCTCATCGACGTGGTGAGCCATGCCGTCGACATCCCGGTGATCGCCTGTGGTGGGGCGGGAGACCGGCGCGACCTTGCGACACCGCTGCTCGCCGGGGCCAGTGCGGTCGGTGCGGGAAGCCTGTTCGTCTTTCAAGGGCGCGCGCGGAGCGTCCTCGTCAATTTTCCGGAGCGTGGCGCCCTTGAAGCCATGCTCGAGCCGGCGCTGCGACACCGGGCCGAGGCTCAGGCCCAGGTCAACACCGCGCGGAGTGATTCGACGACCCGCCCGACTCCGTTGTCTCCCAGACCCGGATAGAGCGGCAACGTGAGGCTTTGCCTGTACGCGGTCCACGAGCCGGGCAAGTCTCCGCTTTGGCCCCCATAGGTGTTCCTGAAGAACGGCTCATGGTGGAGCGCATAGGTGCCCAGGGTCGTCTCGATCCCTCGTTCGCGCATGCGGGCGATCACAACATCCCGCTCAATCGTGGAGTCCAGGAGGATCACGAACGACTGGTAAACGTGCCCGCCCCAGGCGGGCTCGACCGGAGGCGTGACACCGGGGACACCAGCGAGGGCGGATCGATACACCCCTGCCAAACGACGCTTCTCGGCGATGACGGCCTCGAGCTTGCGCATCTGGGCGAGCCCAATTGCAGCCAGAATGTCGCTCAAGCGGTAATTGAATCCGGCCATGGCAAACGTGAAGCGCCCGTCGGCGCGGTGTCCGCCGTGGTTGCGGAGAAGTCGCAGGGTGTCGGCGATCGCGGGATCGTTCGTGGTGACCATCCCGCCTTCGCCCGTCGTGATCGCCTTCCGGGGATGGAAACTGAAACAACCAAGCGTGCCGATCGATCCGACGGGTTTGCCGTAATAGGTTGTCCCGATCGCGCACGCCGCATCCTCAACGACCAACAGTCCGTGCTTTTCGGCGATGGCCATGATCGGATCCATGTCGGCTGAGAGGCCGAAGGTGTGCACCGGCATGATGGCGCGGGTCTTGTGGGTGACCTTGGTCGCGAGGTCCTTCGGGTCGATCGTAAAGGTCGACGGATCTATATCGACCAGCACAGGACGGGCTCCCTGCTGGACCACGACATTTGCGGAGGCGGGAAACGTGTAGTCAGCAACCAGGACTTCGTCCCGAGGGCCAATCCCAAGCGCCGCCAGCGAGAGATGCAGGGCCGTGGTCGCCGAGGTCGTTGCGATCCCGTGCGCCGCAGCGACGCGGTCAGCGACGACCCGCTCAAAAGCCGCGACCTTGGGACCCTGGGTCAGTTGGCCACTGGCGAAGACCTCTTCGACTTCACGCAGTTCCTCAGGGCCCAGGTCTGGGACCACCAAACGGATGAACGTGTCGAGCGTCATGTTGATGCGCTCAGCGACTCCTGGTACCAGGCGACGGTTTCCCGCAAGCCCTCACCGAGAGGGGTTTGAGCATCGAAACCAAAGATTTCCCTTGCTCGCTCCATGGCCGCACAGTGTCGCCGGACATCGCCGGGCCGGGCGTCGGCATGAATCACCTCGGCCTCAACTTCGAGCGCGGTCAGCAGTGCGTTGACCAGGTCGTTCACGCTTGTTTCGTGGCCGCTGCCGACATTGATCACGAGCCCGCGACTGCCCGGGCTCTCGTAGATCCTCACCGCGGCCTCGGCCGTGTCGCGCACGAAAATGAAGTCTCGTGTTTGTTCGCCGTCGCCAAAGATCTCGATTGTCTCGCCCCGGAGTGCCCGTCCGACAACGATGGGTATGAGGCCGGCGTATGCACCGGCATTCTGGCGCGGTCCGTAGTTGTTGAATGGGCGGAGGATCGCCGCGTCGATCCCATAGGTCTCGCGATAGGCGAGGACGATGTGATCCCCGGCGAGCTTGCTCGCCGCGTATGGCGTTGAGGGATTTGGCGGGTGCTGCTCGTCCATCGGCACGTAGGAAGCCGAGCCGTACGCCTCGGATGACGAGAAGTGGATCAGGGTCTCGTAGTAGCCCTGTCGGAGGAGCTCGCATGACACTGTCGCGAGCGCGACGTTCTGTTCAACGGTCCAGCGCGGGTTGACCAGGGACGTAGGCAGGGGAACGATCGCGAGGTTGAAAACGACATCGATTCGGTCAGCCGACAGGATGGCTGTCATCGCGTCGTAGTCTGCCGCATCCTGCCGATGGATGATCAATCCCGGGTAGCCCTTACGCGCATCAGCCAGGTTCTCTTCTCGGCCAAGAAACAGGTTGTCGACCACGACGAGGGCCGCCGGCCGATCGCGTGCGATTCTCTCGACGAGGTGGCTCCCGATGAAGCCGGCCCCACCCGTGACGAGGACTCGCTTTCCGGTCAAGCTCATGGCGCGGTCCGGCAAGGTGGGCGTGATCTTGGCGCTCAGTGGAATCCTCATCTCTGAGCGATCGGACGATCGCAACGCTCGGCAGTATGGCATGGCCGACGAGGCGGTAGGCTGTAGCCGCCCATTGGCCCATGAACGAGGCGAACCTGCTCCATGACTTCGAATGACAACGCTCGCCGCCTCTGCGCTCGGTGCGTGTATGACGACGGGGTCCCCGGGATCGTCTTCGACCGTGATGGCGTCTGCAACTATTGCGCGACACATGACGCCATGGAGCGTGAGTACCCGACGGGCGAACTTGGAGCTCGCGTCCTCGATAGCATCGTCGCCAAGATCAAGGTTGCTGGCAAAGGCAAGAAATACGATTGCGTGGTGGGCGTCAGCGGCGGCTGCGATTCATCATTCCTGCTTCACAAGATGGTCGAGATGGGCCTGAGACCTCTCGCCGTTCATTTCGACAACACGTGGAACTCGCCGATCGCAACCCAGAACATCTACAACGTTCTCGACAAGCTCGGCGTCGAGCTCGACACGCTCGTCGTCAATTCGAAAGAGTACGACGACATCTATCGGGCGTTTCTTCTCGCAGGGGTCAAAGACGTCGAAGCGCCGACGGACATCGGGCTCGCGGCGACGATGTATCGCGCCGCTGAGAAGCATGACGTCCAGTACATCATCGAAGGGCACTCGTTCCGCACGGAAGGGATCGCGCCACTGGGCTGGATCTACATGGACGGCAAATACATTTCGAGTGTCCACCAGCGTTATGGCACGCGACCGATGAAGACCTTCCCCAATCTCGGGCTGCAGGACTTCCTTCGCTGGGCGGCTGTAAAGCGGATCAAGCGCATTCGGCCGCTCTACTACCTCGACTACGACAAGGCGGCCGCAAAGGCATTCCTGAGTTCCGAACTGGGCTGGGTCTGGTATGGCGGACACCATCTCGAGAACCGGTTCACGGCGTTCTGGCACACGTACTTTCTGCCCCAGCGCTACGGGATCGACGCGCGCCAACTCGGGCACGCGGCACTGGTCCGGTCCGGCCAGCTCGATCGCAACGTCGCGATCGCCGAACTGGCTGAGCCCGTCGTGGCCGACAAGGAGATCGTCGCGCTGGTCCAGAAGCGCCTGGGTTTCTCCGACGAGGAGTTCAGGATGGTGATGACGTCGCCGCACCACAACTACTGGGACTTTCCCACCTACAAGGCGACATTTGAGCGGCTGCGGCCCCTGTTCTGGCTGCTCTACAGGCTCGATCGAGTCCCCAAGAGCTTCTATATGAAGTTCACCCTGCCCGACCCGGCCCGCACCGCGGCCTTGGCATCGCGAACGGAACCGCTCCCCAATGTCGCATCACGTCTTCATCGGCCTGACTGACGTCGCGGGATACTTCGGGAGCCTTGCCGACGGCTTCCGATCGCTCGGCGTGCCATGTACGGTCATCGATGAGTCGCCGGACTTTTACCAGTACCGGCGACTCACCGTCCACGGGCGGCTGGGTCGAGCCCAGGCGTACATGGGCGATCGTGCCGGACGCGGCCCCTTCCGCTTGGTCTGGGGTCTCGGGCTCCTCATGCTTCGGATGGTCAGGGTTCCGCTTCGTTTGTCCGCCCTGTTGGTCGCGTTGTATCGCTGCGACGTCTTCATTTTCACATCGGGGGATGGGTTCCTGAAAGGGCTCGAGCTGCCTCTCCTCCAACGGTTGGGCAAGCGGATCATCTGGGTCTTCACCGGATCCGATCATCGTCCGCCCTATCTGAATGGGCGCTATATCAGGAGGGCAGAGCGGGAAGGTTGGAACTATCTCGCTGCAGAGTCGGAGCGGATCGCGGCCCGCGTAGCCCGTGTGGAGCGCCACGCGGACGTGATCGTGGCCCACGCAGCGTCTGCACAATTCCACACACGCTCGTTCGTCGACTTTTTGGCACTCGGTATTCCGGTCCCGGTGGTTGGGTCAGTCGGCGAGGCCACGATCGACGACCAGTCGGCTTCGTCCGGCCGCGTTCGAATCATGCACTGTCCGTCCGACCTTGAGTCAAAGGGCACGGCAGCGATCCGAGGGGTCATTCACTCGCTGATTCGCGATGGCTTGCCCGTTGATTACGAGGAAGTCATGGGTCGCCCGCACGCCGAAGTACTGCAGGCACTGGGCAGAGCCGACCTCCTCGTTGATGAGGTCTACGGCGATACGCCGATGGGTGTGATCGCCAGCGAGGCCGCTGCGCATGGTGTTCCGACAGTCTGTGGTGGTTACTATGCGACCATAGTGGGCGCGCTTGGACGGGATGACGATGCTCCGCCGAGCCGGTTTGTCGCGCCGGAGGACCTTGAGGCGGCGATCCGTGAGCTTGTCGTCAATGGGAACGAACGCGCGGCGTTGGGCCGCGAGGCGAGGGCGTTTGTGACGCAGCGGTGGCGGCCCGAAGGGGTCGCAGAACGCTACCTGCGGCTCCTCGATGGGTCCGTACCTTCCACCTGGCTCCTTGATCCGAACGCTCTGGACTACATCGGCGGGTGGGGCATCAGCCAGATTGAGCGACGGTCGGCCCTCGCCGCCTTCCTCGCTTCATGTGGTGGACAGGCACTCGCGCTCCCTCCGCACTCTCCGATTCGCGGCCGCGTCATGGCCGAGATCGCCGGCCTGTGAAAACACCACGTGCAGTTGCGGTGATCGACGACATCTATCAATCGTTGCGAGCGACCATGCGTTCAGTCTGGGACCGCGACCTGCCCCTCGTTGAGCTGCTCTTCGACCGGTGGGAACGTGCACGCAGTCTTGGTTTCGGTGAGGCGTCCAGCGCGTACCACTTGAGCTATTTCTACGGCACGGTCAAGGTCGGCGCCAATGTCTGGATCGGCCCATACACACTCATCGATGGAAGCGGCGGCGGAGTCGACATCGGCGACTACTGCGTCATCAGCGCCGGGGTGCACGTCTACACCCACGACACGGTCGCGTGGGCAGTCTCGGCCGGCAAGGCTGAACACAAGCGGGCCCCGGTTTCGATCGAGGACTGCGTCTATGTCGGCGCGCAGACCGTGATCGCGATGGGAGTAAGGGTCGGTGCACATTCGGTGATCGGCGCGAACTCATTCGTGAACCGAGACATCCCGCCGTACTCCGTTGCCGCCGGGGTCCCGTGCCGGGTCATCGGACGAGTCGAAGTGTCCGAGGTCGGTACCGTTGAGCTCATCTACTCCGGGAGCGATCGTGCGCACGGAGTGGGCGAACGCTGATCCCGGCTACATTCGCCAGATCGTCCTCGGGCCACACGGGCCGGCCCGGCGATCGTGTCAATCGACCGCCGCATCGAGTTGCTCGGCCAGTGTTCGCGCAAGATTTCGTCGATCGAAGCGGCCTTCCGGGTCGGCACCGTCTCGCGACAGACGAGCGCTCAGGAGTCGGCGTAGGCCGCCGGCCACCCCCTCGGGCGTCGGGTCCGCAACGACCGACCAACCGAGCGAATTGAGCATGTTCCTCGCATCGCCGTCCGGCACGACGGCGAGCACGGGCAACCCAAGCCCGATGTAGTCAAACAGTTTGCCGCCAACGAACATCTTGCTGCCTGGGTCGTTCGCGAGAAGGTAGAGCGCGGCGTCGGCCCCGGCTGCGGCCGCCATCGCTTCGGATCTCGACCTGTGACCGGAGAAGGTCACGACTGTGGAGAGTCGGGGGTCGGCCAGCCATTGCCGCGCCGTTGCCGAGCTCGCCTCGTCCATCCAGCCGATGAATTCGACGCGGAGCCGATCGATCGCATTGGCATCCCGGTCGAGAAACAGGGCGACGCCCGCGAGAAAAGTGTCGAGACCTTCCTTTCCGGCCGTGAGGCTGCCTCCGTAGACCAGCCTGAAGAATCGGTCGTCACGTGCTGCCGGCACGACGGTCCGGATTTCCTCGGCGTCATAGCCGTTGGTGATCGTCGTGATCTTCTCTGAGCTGGCGGGATAGCGGGCCCGCAACGCATCAGTCAATGACGGCGTCACTGACACGACGTGTGCTGCGTTGTCGATGATCCAGCGCTCCAGCCACCGCTGGAGGCGTCGATACGGTCCCGGCAACGGTGGCAGAAGCGAGTTCCCGACCCACGGGTCCCGAAAGTCCGCCACCCACGCGAGGCCCGTGCGACGGGCAACCAGTCCCGCCACGATGTGTCCGGTGATCGCGGGTGAGGTCGAATAGATCGCCTGCGCCGGCCTCCGCCGGTGGGCTGACAAGGCAGACCGAACGGCAAACGGAATCCAGGTCAGATGCTCGTCCGGAAACAAGACGAGGGACGCGACCCGCGAGGCGCGACTCTGCCCAGGCCTCGGAGCGTTGGCCGACGTCGGCGCTCCATCCACCGCCGGGTCGGTACTCCCGGGTCGCCGGAGGCGCCCGAGGCGTTGAAGGCGCCGGTAGATCGGCCACCACGGTTCGAAGATGAAGCTCCGTTCGATCTCAATCCCGGGAGGTAGTTTCGCGATCGCCCCCTCATCCCGGATCTCGTAGCCCGGGTTCCGCGGGGTGATGACGACCGGTTGCCAGCCGTAGTCCGGAAGATAGCGGCTGAACGTGAGGGTCCTCTGGATGCCGGCCCCGCCGAGAGGCGGATAGAAATACGCCACCATCAGCAGCCGTCTGCGTTTCGGGGCTGCAGATTGCGGGGCCAGCTCAGACTCGAGCAACGATGTCGTCATTTTTGAGCGGACCGGGGACTATGGGCTGGGCCCTCCGGGCGACCTCCGGTAGCGCGGCGACCAGGCCTATCAGCAGCCACAGGTATGGCTCCTCGAAGAGGCGCCCCTCGAATTGGCTTGCGACGAAGATTGAAGTGATCCCGAGGGTAATCGCGCCGGCAGCCCTCGCCACAGGAGGCGGCGCCCTTCGGGCTGACCAAACGACCCGGGCGAGTGCCACCGCAAGCAGGATGACGGTAAGGATCCCCGGGGTCCCGGTCTCGGCCGCGATTCGAATCAGCTCGGTATGAGGGAGCGATACGGGCGCGGAGATCCGATCCGCCGGAATGAAGTCCGCATAGGGCCCCAGGATTTGCGGCTGGAAACCGCCAATGCCGATACCCCAGAGCGGATGATCCAGATACATCGCGACGCCCGCCCTGGCAAGGTATCGTCGAACCGAATCGAGCGGCATCCGGTCGATCACCGGGTCCATCCAGAGCGGGGGTCCGACGCTGCCATTGCCAACCTGCCCAGGCCGATTGGGGTTGTCTGGATTGTTCGGGTCGGTGATCGCACCAATCGTGTCACCAACGTCCACAGCCGTCGACGTGACCCGAACCAGTACCGTCGCATTCACGACAAGGACGAGGGCGAACCCAAACAGGGCGGCTGCCACGGGCTTGAGAGCGCGCCCCCAGGGCCGAACGAACGCAACCCAAACGACCAGCGGAACGAGTGCCACCAGCCAACCAGCCCGCGACTGGGTCAACGCCTGTCCCGCGCCGATCATGGCCGCGGTCGCCATAAGCCCAATGAATGCCCGGCCGGACAATTCGCGCAGGATCGCAATCGCGGCAAGAACAGCCAGCAGCCCGAGTGACAGGAAGCGCGATGCTATGTTCGGGTCCGCGAACGTTCCATTGCGCCGCCCAAGGACATTGAGCGCCCCCTCGCGCCAAAGATAGAAGTCGAAGACCGACTCGGCGAGTAGGACGGCGGCCACAAACGCGGCACTCAAGATCAAGGCGATCGTGATGATCCGGAGCTGACGGACATCGCGAACCGTCTCGGCAACGAAGAACGCGAACACGGCGTACGTCGCCGTTGCGGCTTCAATCCTGATCCCGTTCGGCCAACGCGTCGCCGCGAGGCTGAGCCCAGCGACGGCGATCACAATGATGATCGCCAGGACGATCGACCGCGGGACGGGAATCAACGTGCGACGCACCGACCGTACCGCCAGTGCCACGAACCCGGCGATCATCCCAAGGCGCGAGATCTCCAGTAACTCGACCGGAAACAGCTGCTTGGATAGCTCGAGCGGCAGGGTGAGGACGATCCCTACGAGGATGGCGAGATCCGGCTCTCGTCGTGCGGCGGACCAGATCCCGGCAGGGCTCGATATGACCAGGTGCCAGCCACGCGGCCAGCCGAGCGCGATGTCGCGACCCCGTAAGCCCACCATGCGACTCCACCAGCGATCGGGGGAACGGCGGGGTGACCCCCGAACCGCGTCCATCATACTGGGCCAATTGGTCCGCCACGCGATGGACCCGTCGGTGAATCCCATCGACTCTGGTAGTGTGCAGCGCGCATGACCCCCCGATGGCGCCACCTCATCCTCGCCGGCCTCCTGCCTGTCCTGCTGACGGCGTGCAGCCAGACAGATCCCTCGCCCACGGCGGTTCCGCCTACAGCCGGGCCACCGTCGGCGACCCCGTCACAGGGTCAAGTGCCGACACCTTCCGCGAGCCCGACGTCGTCGCCGTCGCCCACTGAATCGGTTGCCCTGAAGGATCGGCCATTCACGGTCCTCGTTCTCGGCGCCGATCTGGAAGGGCGTACCGATGTGATCATGGTCGTTGGCGTCGACATCAAGTCGCGACGAATCTCATTCGCATCGATACCGCGGGACACCATCAACGTCCCATTGCCGAACGGTGGGACCTTCGCCGACAAGAAGATCAATTCCTTTTACAACTTTGCCGCTGCCAGACAATCGACATACCCACAGGGACCAGCCCGAGCAACGACGGAGCTTGTCGGCGGAATGCTGGGGATCAAGATCGACTTCACCGCCCGGACCACGTTCAGAGGGTTCGAGGGCCTGACCGACGCAATGGGCGGGGTCGGCATCACCCTGACCAAGGCGGTCGTCGACCCGTCGTATCAGGTCACGACCAGGGACGTGGGCGTGTCCTTTCCGAAGGGTTCGCAGACGCTCACTGGCAAACGCGCCCTGATCTTTGTTCGCACGCGCGGCGGAGACAACGACTTCGAGCGCCAACGGCGCCAGCAGGCGTTCCTCCTGGCCGCCGGGCGCCAGGTGCTCGCCAAACCGACCCTCGTCGTCGCCCTGCTTGCGGCGCAAGGCAATTTTCAAACTGACTTCCCGATCACGCAGATCCCGGACCTCATCGGGGCCATCGGCAAGATCGATGGCTGGACGATCAATCAGATCGTGCTCGGCCCGCGAACCTACGAATCGGCGGCGACGTGCACCTGCGGCTACGCCCTCGAACCGAAGCTGGATGCCATGCGCAAGCTGGCCAGAAGCTTCTATCCCTGGGCCGTGCTTCCCTGATCCGAGGCGTCCCGGCGGTACCGGGCGAACTCGGGCTCCTGCGGGCTACCCGACAGTCACCCCCACCATGCCGAGGGCACTCACGCCCAGCAGCACCAGGTCCAGCGCGATGACCAGCCCGACCGCACCCCATGCGAGCACGTTCGCGATCCGGCCATTCCGATGCCGACCCATGATCCGATCGTCATTCACCAGCAGGACCATGAACACGAGCACGATCGGGAGGAGCAGGCCCTGCAGGTTCTGCGACGCAACGATCAGCGGCAGAAGGTCCAGGCCCGGGATCAGGACGATGAGCGCTCCGACCCCAAGCACGAAGGTGTAGATCCCGAAGAATGCCCGGGCGTCCTCGAACCGCTTGTCGACGCCCGATTCCCAGCCGAACGCCTCGCAGATCACGAACGCCGTGGAGATCGGCATGATCGTGGCCGCCAGCACGGATGCGCCGAACAGTCCGACGGCGAACAGGGCCGTGGACAGTTCACCGGCCACCGGGCCGAGCGCCCGTGCTGCCTGCTCGGCGGTGTCGATGTGCCCTCCGACCGCGAAGACCGTCGTTGCCGTGGCCACCACGATGAACACTGCGATGACGTTCGTCCAGATCGCCCCGCCGATGGCGTCCGCCTGTTCGAGGCGGAGTTCCTCCTCGTCGATGCCCTTCTCGGCCACGGCACTCTGGAGATAGAACTGCATGTACGGGGTGATGGTCGTGCCGACGAGGGCGACCATGAGGAGGATCACGGCGGGGGACAGATCGAAGTTGGGGCTGACCATGGCGGTAGCGACGGCCGACCAGTCTGGTTCCGCCAGGATCGCTGACGCGATGTAGGCCAGGAAGACCACGATCACGGACAGGAAGACGCGCTCGACCGTGCGATACGACGCGAACAGCACCAGGGCCCAGATCGCCACGGCCACGATCGGCACGGTCAGCCAGCGGGGGATCCCGAAGATCTCGAGCGCGGCCGCGGCGCCGGAGAACTCGGCGACGGTGTTGGCAAGGTTCGCCACGAGCAGCACCAGCATGGCGAAGGCCGTCCAGCGGACCCCGAATCGATCCCGGATGAGGTCGGACAGACCCTGCCCGGTCACCACCCCGAGACGGGCCGCCATTTCCTGGACAATCGCCAGGATCACGATGGTGATCGGGAACAGCCAGAGCAATCCGAGGCCCGTCTCCGCCCCGACCTTGCTGTAGGTGGCGATGCCGCCGGCGTCGTTGCCGGCGATTCCGGCGATCAGGCCCGGGCCCATGACCGCGAGGAACGCCACGATGCCTCGGCGGCCGCGGAACCGACCACGCAGGCGCAGCCAGTCACCGTCCTGGATCCGATCCTGGAGGCGCCGCAACAGGCCGATCCCCGGCGGAGGATCGCTGGGTCGCCCCCGATTCGGATCCTGTGGCTGCGTCATCGTGCCGGGCGTGGGGCGATCAGGACCGGCCCGCCAACCGAGGCAGGCGCTTCCGCCATGCGTCAGGCAGGATCGCGTCCATCGCGTCGTCGACCGTCACGATGCCGACGAGATGCCCGCTGGCATCCACGACCGGGACGGCAAGCAGATTGTAGTGCGCCACGATCTCGGCAACCTCGGCTTCATCGGCCAGCGCTCCGACCGTGACCGGCTCGGCGATCATGACGTCGGCGATCGGCGTATCGGGCTTGGAGACGATCAGGTCCCGCAGCGACAGGACACCGACCAGGCGCTCTTCGTCATCGACGACATAGACGTAGTAGATGGTCTCGGCATCGGGTTCGAGCTCTCGCAGGCGATCGATCGCCTGGGCGCCGGTCAGGGACGCCGGAAGCGTCACGAACTCGGTGGTCATCATGCCGCCGGCAGTGTCCTCGGGGTACGCGAGCAGCTCGCCGAGTTCCTCGGCCTCATCGCGCTCCATGAGCGCCAGGATCTCCTCGCGACTCTCGTCGGACAGGTCGGCGACGAGGTCCGCGGCGTCATCGGGTGACATCTCTTCCAGGATGTCGGCGGCGCGAGCCGGATCGAGATCCTCGAGGACCTCGACCTGCGTTTCCGGCTCCATCTCCTCGAATACGTCGGCAGCAGCCTCGTCGTCCAGGGACGCGAGGACGCCGGCCCGGTCGCGGGGCGCGAGCTGGTCGATGATGTCGGCAAGGTCCGCCGGGTGGAGCTCGGCAAGGCCCGCATGCGGGACCCGCAGCTTGATCGACGCGATCGAGGTCTCGACCGGATCGACGTCCTCCCAGTCGATGTAGCGCTCGGGCACCGACAGGTGCAGATTCCGGGCGAGCGTCCGGTACCCGCGTTCAATGCCCAGTCGCCGGAGCAGGCCCGCGGCGCCGACATCCACCGCGACCAGGTGCAGTACGCCCTCGATCTCGTCGAGCCGCAGGTCATTGACGCGGACGACTTTTCGCCCGTCGATGTCGACGATCTGCTTGTCCATCAGGTCCGCGTGCAGGAGGATCTCATCGGGGCGCTGGCTGAACCGACCCATGTCGATCGTCGTCGTCCCGAGGCGCGCGCCGCTGGCATCGATCCGATCGACCGACGACCAGGGCAGGAAGATCCGGCGACGATCCGTCGAGACCACCAGGCCCGTGACCGGCGGATATCGATTGCCGACGGCCACGATCAGATCGGCGATCTTGCCGATCGCATCCTTGCTGCCGTCGAGCACGGGCAGGCCGATCGCCTGGCTCAGGTAGAGCATGGCCACCTCGCGGGCGGTCCAGTCGCCGCCGGTGGCACGGATGGACGATCGGCGTGCGGCGCAGGGGACCTCGGCGAGTGTAGTCGCCGCTCCCCGCGCCGGTCAACGCGCGAAGCGGGAGGTAGTACTTTCGGCGGCGGGTACCGGTACCTTGGGCTGCTGCCCCTCGGCACCACCGACTGTCAATCTCTTCTCGTGCGCGTTGTCACGGCAAGAACTCGGTCAGCGACCGGCCCCGGCGCGGGTCCCGCCCTCGTACGGGCGACCCCGCCGAAGAGCCCAGACACGATCACGCCTCCGACATCTCGCTACCGGGCGCTCCTGGCCATCGCGGAGCGCCTGGCGACGTCGTTCGATCGGGCGGATCTGTACCGCATTGTCGTCGACGCGGCTGCCGAACTCTCGGGGGCCGAGTTCGTGATCCTGCGGATCGACCGGGCCGGCGCCCTTGACATCGTGGCCAGCTCCGGGCTCCCCTCCGGCCTCGCCCAACGATTGCCCACGATTACGACCCGCAATCACGCCATGGAGCACATCCTGGCGAGCGCGCACCCCTTCGTCTGCGATGACGTCAAGCGCCTCCCCGACGGCGACTGGCCGGACCGATTCTCCGGCCTCCTGCCGGTGCGCGGCGATCTGCTCGTCCCGCTCATTCACGGCGGTCGCTTTCTCGGAACGCTGGCCACCGCGACGTCGCGGCCGCGGGCCTGGAGCGAAGAGGACATCGAGATACTCACCGCGCTCGGCGCACACACCGCGCTGGCGCTTCGGAACGCGGACCTGTTCGATCGGCTCGAAGTCCGTGCCGCGCGGATGGCGGTCGTCCAGGCCGCATCGGCCCGGATGAGCATGGCCACGACCATCGATTCGGTCGGTCGGGCGGTCGTCGAGGAGGTCGGCGCGATCGTCGACTATCACAATGCCCGGGTCTACGTAGTCGAACCCGACGGATGGATCAACCCGATCGCTTTCGAGGGCAAGGTCGGGGAGTACGAGATCGTCGACTGGAGCGTCCTCAAGACACGGATCGGGGAGGGGTTCACGGGCTGGGTGGCCCTGCACGGCATTCCGCTCAACATCGGGGACGCGAACGCCGATCCTCGCGGCGTCCAGATCGAGCGCACCAACCTGATCCCGGAGTCCATGCTGGTCGTCCCCATGCGCCACGACGGTGCCGTCGTCGGCGTGATCACCCTGTCGAAGCTGGGGCTTCACGAATTCGACGACGATGACCTCCAGATGGTCACGATCCTCGCCGATCAGGCTGCCACCGCCCTGGAATCGGCGCGCCTCCTCACCCGGACCGAATCGATGGCCACCGAACTGCGTCGTCTCCTTGAGATGAGCCAGGAACTCGCGCAGACCCTTGATCCCAAGCAGGTCGGGGCCGTCATCGCCCGCCACGTGACCGCGGCGCTTGAGATGGATGCCGGGGTCATCAGCTCGTGGGACATCGCGGCCGACGTGGTCGTGTCCGAGGGCGAATTTCCGGATCGGAAGATCGTCGAGAACCATCCGACCTATCGCCTCGCCGACTACCCCGAGACGCGCCGCGTCCTCGAGCAGCAGGTGACCGTGATCATCGAAGTCGACGATCCGGACAGCAATGTCGATGAGGTGGCGATCCTCCGTGAGGAGGGCTTCCGGCTGCTGATCATGATCCCCCTCGTTGCCAAGGGCCGATCCGTGGGCCTGCTGGAACTCCTGTCCAAGGAGGTCGTGCCAACGGACGACGTTCGCCTCAGCCTGGCCCGGACCATGGCCAACGAGGCAGCGATGGCCCTGGAAAACGCGCACCTGTACGAAGCAGCCCGTTCGCTCGCCGACCGGGATCCACTCACCGGCTTCTTCAATCATCGCTACCTGTACGAACGCATGGGCGAGGAAGTCGTCCGGGCTCGACGAACCCGAAGGCCACTGAGCCTGCTGCTCCTGGACCTCGACGACTTCAAGCTCGTGAATGACACGTTCGGCCACCAGTTCGGCGATCGATGCCTGGTCCATCTCGCGTCCGTTGTGAAAGCCACGCTCCGCCTGTCGGATGTGCCGGCTCGCTATGGTGGCGACGAGTTCGCGGTCATCCTTCCGGACAGCGATTACGAGGCCGCAGCAACGGTGGCACGCCGGATCAACGAGGATCTCGCCCGACAACCGGTCACGGCCGAGGGACGAGGGCCTGTGCCGATCAGCGTGTCCATCGGTGTTGCTTCGCTTGGGCCTGGCGTCCGCTCCCCGACCGACCTGGTCGGTGCCGCCGATTCGCGCATGTACGAGGCGAAACTCGCGGCCGAAGTTCGCGACCAGGAAGCCCCGGAACCATTGACCGTGGCGGTCAACTGACCGCCGGCCAAGGGCAGGTACTGGGTCGACCCAGTACGTAAGTACCATGCCGATGGGCTGGACGCGGACCCATTTGGGCCGCATGATTCCGTTCCGTGAGTGCCGCGGAGCCCAAACGCCGCCGTGACCCCGAAGATCGGTCGGTCCGCCGCACTTGGTGGCTCCTCTCGGCGACCTTCGTCGTCCTTGTCGCGGTCACCCTCGTCAGGGCCATCACGACCCCGGATGCTCTTGGCTGGCCTGTCGCGATCGCCGTCGCGATCGCCGCGCTGGCGGCCGTCGCCCATCGCAACGCCGTGGTCGGGCTCGAAGCCCGTGGTCGGGCCGAAGCCGAGAACCTGGCGCGGATCCTGCGCGGCCTGTCACGGTCGGTCAGCGTCGATGCGATCGTCGGGGCCATCGTCGACAATCTCGCAGACGGCACCGGGGCCGACCATGTCGTGGTCGTCCGACGTCGAGCCGAGGGTGGCGTCCTCGAGGCGACCCTCGTGACCCATCGTGCGGGCGTGCCCAACTCGAGCACCGTCCTCCCGCTCGGTGACCTCGATCTCAGGGCGAGCCCGTCCCTGGTCGCGGTTCCGATGGGCGTCGAGGCGGCGCCGGCGCTGATCGGCTCGCGGAGCCCGTTGGGCGGATCCCCTGAGCCCTTGTCCGGAACGACAGTGCGAGGCGTCGGGGCAGGTCGGGAGAACGTGCGCCAACCGTTGGCGGGTCGATCGACGCGCGCAGCCGATGACCGAACACTGGCCGGCTCGATCTCCGGTACTGGTTCGTGGGTAGGCAACCGGCTCACCGGTCTCGGTCTGCGCCGGACAGCCACTGAGAGCCATCTCGCTCGGGCAGCACGCGCCGAGGTCATCGGGTCGGGATCGTCGGCCCTGGTGGCGGCCAGGATCGCGGAGCGAGTCAGGGCGGTCTACGGACTTGGCCACACACTCGCGGCACCGCTTCAGACAGATTCCGGAGTCATCGGCGCCATCGTCGTGTCCCGCCGGGACCGGGATGCGTGGGATCTTCCGGCACGCCGCCTGCTGGCTGGAGCTGCCTTGGAAGCGTCCGCGGCCCTTGCCCGGGCGTACAGCTTTCGGGAAGCCGAGGCCAATGCCACCACGGATCCGCTGACCGGACTGCCAAACCGACGCTACTTCGACGAGTTCTGCGGGCTGCTCGCGCGTCGGCGCCGAGCCGGCGACGCGGTGGCCGTACTGATGGTTGATATCGACAAGTTCAAGGTTCTCAACGACACCTATGGCCACCCCGTCGGCGATGTCGTCCTCCACGAGGTTGCCAACGCCATCGTGTCGGCTGTCCGCGAAGCGGACGTTCCCGCACGGATCGGAGGCGAGGAGTTCGCAGTCCTGCTCCGCAATCCAGGTCCCGAGGTCGCTTTCGAGGTGGGCGAGCGCGTGTGCGCCGCCGTGCGGGCACTTGACCTGTCGAGACACGGCATTGCCGGCATCAGCGTATCGGTCGGCGTCGCGAGCGGAACCGAGGCGGATGAGCCCATCCCCATCATCATCGAACGGGCGGATCAGGCGCTCCTCCGCGCCAAGCGGGCCGGCCGCGACCGCGTCATGGCTGGCTGATCGGCGCGGCCCCTTCGGGGCTACCATCGGGTCGTGCCCCCGTCCGACCAGCCCGAAGCTCCATCGCTGCCCGCCGACGCTGAGCTGCCGTCCAACGCCGACCTGGCTAGCGTCCTGCACGAGATCGGCGATCTGCTCGAGATCAAGGGCGAGCTCGTGTTCAAGACGGTCGCCTACCACCGTGCCGCCGACGTCATCGGTCGGGCGCCCGTGGCGGTGGCGCGCGCCTACGTCGACGGTCACCCGCCGGCCCTTGCCGGGGTGGGCCGTGCGACCGCCGACAAGGTGTCCGAGCTGGCACGGACCGGACGTCTCGCCTACCACGAGGCGCTCAAGTCCGAGTTCCCGGCCACGCTCCTCGAGTTGCTTCAGGTTCCCGGACTCGGCCCAAAGACGGTGCGCCAGCTGTGGACCACGCTCGGGATCGCCGATCTCGATGCGCTCCACACGGCGGCGGTCGCTGGGCGTCTGCGAGGCATGCGCGGGATCTCGGCACGGACGGAGAGCGCCATCCTCGAGGGCATCGAGGGTCTCCGGTCCCGCGACCGCCGGATGCTCCTGGGCGATGCCAGAGACGCCGTCCAGATGGTCGTGGATGTGCTCGCGTCGCTCGACGGAATGGTGCGGGTCGTACCGGCCGGTTCGTTTCGCCGTCGACGTGAAACGATCGGCGACCTGGACGTGCTCATCGAGACGTCCGACGCGGGGCCGGCCATCGGGCGCTTCACGACATCGCCCGCCGTGGAGTCGATCCTCAACAAGGGAACCGAGAAGGCCGCCGTGGTGCTCGAGCGGGGACCGCAGATCGACCTGATGCGGATGACACCGGGCGCGGCCGGCACGTACCTCATCCATTTCACGGGATCGAAGGCGCACAACGTGCGACTCCGCGAGCGTGCCCGGGACCGAGGATGGAGCCTGTCCGAGAAGGGCTTCGCCCGCCTCGCCGAGGACGGGACGATCCTGGTGGCCCCGGCCGCGGAGCTGCGGGTCTTCGACACGGAGGCGGCGGCCTATGCGTTTCTTGACCTGCCGTTCATCGAGCCCGAACTGCGCGAGGACACCGGAGAGATCGAAGCGGCGCTCGAAGGCCGGTTGCCGAACCTGCTCACCGTGGGCGACCTGCGCGGGGACCTCCATTCACACTCCGATTGGTCGGATGGAACGCAGCCCATCGAGGTGATGGCCGAGGCCGCGCGTCGGCGCGGCCATGCCTACCAGGTCCTGACCGATCACTCCATGTCGCTCGCGATCGCGCGGGGCCTGACGCCCGAACGCGTGGCCATGCAGGCGCGCGTGATCGCCGGCCTCAATCGGCGCTACGCAGAGGAGGAGGCCGCCGGGTCGGCGCCGACCGAGACCCCGGAGGAGGGATTTCGGCTTCTGCACGGCTGTGAGCTCGAGATCCGGGCCGATGGCCGTCTTGATTACGATGACGCGTTGCTGGCCCGCTTCGACCTCGTGGTCGCCTCGCTCCATGTCGGACGCAACCAGTCCCGGGCCGAATTGACGGCCCGCGTCCTCGGCGCCATCCGCAATCCGCACGTCGACGTGATCGCTCATCCGTC
The DNA here is from genome assembly GCA_031369685.1 of Chloroflexota bacterium. Lineage (GTDB taxonomy): Bacteria > Chloroflexota > Limnocylindria > Limnocylindrales > CSP1-4 > UBA5189. The sequence goes on from JANMPD010000099.1 coordinate 74,475, forward strand.
AGGCCGGAAGATCGGAGTGCGCGACGACCTCGATCTGGACTGGGATGCGGTCTATGCGGAGGCGGCCTCGACCGGAACGGTCCTGGAGATGAACGGGTCGCCGCCGCGCCTGGACCTGTCCGTTGAGCGGGCTCGCCATGCCGTGTCCGTGGGCTGCCTCTTGGCGGTCGATTCGGACGCCCATCGGATCGAGGAATTCGAACATCTCGAGTGGGGGGTGGCCCAGGCCCGACGGGCGTGGGTGGAGGCAGGCACGGTGCTCAATACGCGCTCCAGGGTGGACCTGCTCACCTACGTGCAACGGAACGATCAACGGATGGTCCGGGCATGATCGACGGGATCGGGCCCATCACCTCGCGTACCATCGCGCCGATGGGCATGCTCGGCGGCTCGCGCGACATCGTGGCGATCTCGATGGTCGTCGTCCTCCTGTCGCGCCTGGTCGAAGGACCGGCCTCATGGCTCGTGGGAATCTGCCTCCTCGCGGCCGTCGTCCTCGGCTCCCTCCAGATCCTCGGCGAGGGCATACCCGCGACCGCCGGCCCCGGCGTCCCGGTCGAGGCGCTCGTCACGCCCGGCGTGACCGTGGTGGCGATCTTCGGAGCGCTCCGCCTGGTGCCGGAGGGGATCCTCCTGGTCCCGGGCGTCATGATCGGGGGCTGGCTGCTGCTTCGAGTCCTCGCCACCGAGGCGCGCCTCCTGGCCAGCGCTTCCGGGCCGTCGAGCGCGGATCGGACCGCGGTGCGGGCCGAAGCCCTGATCGTCGGATTCCTCGCGTTCACGGGCATGGCGGCCCTCGTACCCGGCGGACTTCCGGAACCCGGCGTCGTGGGTGCTGGACCAACCGGCCTGCAACTGGCCGTGCTCGCAACCGCCGATGCCCTGGTCGCGTTCCTGCTCGGGTATCGCGCCGGTGCGCTTCGGACCTCGAACCTGCGAGACGTGAGCTGGTTTGCCCTGACCAGCGCCGTGGTCGTCGCGATCGCCGCGGCAGGGCTCCGCGCGATGGAGATCCCCCGCCTCCTGGGACCGTCGCTCCTGGTGCTCGTGTTCTTCCTGTGGGATGCGGTGCATGCCGACGCCACCGCGCGACGGCGCGGCGCTCGTCGACTGTGGGAGTCGATCCTCCTGATCGTGCTCGGCCTCGTGGTGGTGGCATGGAGCGTCCGCCTTCGAAGCTAGGGTGCGTGCATCCCGATCGACGACCATTTGACCGTCGGCGGTCCGGGTGCTACAAACACATGCCCCGCATTGGCGCCACCGGCATTGGCTGTCGGCCGGCGCATGACCTTGCTTCATCGGCCGCCGAGTGCGGCTCGCCAGCCTTCACCCTTCGAAAGGACCTGACTTCGTGACCTTCTCCGAGATGGACCCGGCAACCAGCCCCATTGCCGCGACACGGCTGAAGCGCCAACTCGCCGAGCAGGCGATCGCGCTCGCCGCCGCCGGCAAGTGGGCCGAGGCCGCTGACACCAATCGTCGGCTCCTGGAAATGGGCGCCGATGCGGAGTCGGAAAACCGCCTCGCCAAGTCCCTCTGGGAACAAGGCGAGCTCGGGGCCGCTCGTGAGCACTACCAGGCTGCCCTCGCCCTCGATCCGACGAACCGGATCGCCGAGCGCAACATCGACCGCCTCAAGACGCTCCTCGTCGCTGCCGGCGAGCGGACCGTTCCCGCCCAGGCCGGGAGCAAGGCCCCAGTTCGAATCTTCGTTGAGGAGACCGGCAAGACCGGATTCGCCCACCTGATCGATCTTCCTGATCCGCGCAAGCTCGCCCAGGTCAACCCCGGCGACGCGGTCGAGCTCACGCCCGAAGGCAATCGCCTCATGGCGACAAGCAGCGGCGTTCCGATCGGGACCGTTGAGCCGCGGGTCGCCGCACGCCTGCTCAAGCTGATGGCGGAGGGCAACAAGTACGCAGCGGGCGTGACGTCCCTTGGAGCCGTCGACGTCCGGATTATCATCCGCGAGGTCTATCAGGACCCGCGCAACTACGGCAAGGTCAGCTTCCCGACCGCGGCCAAGTCCACGGACCTGCGTCCCTACACCAAGGGCACCCTGGTCCGCGAGGACGAGGAGCTTGAGGAGGATCTCGAGGACGACGTCGAGGACGACGAGATCGAGGATCTCGATCGAGTCCTGCCGCCCGATGACACCACCGACGAGGCATTCGTCGAGGAGAACGACGACCTCGACGAGGGGTAGCCCGGCGAAATCGAATTCACCCCGAGCGGGGTCGGTTTCAGCGTAGCGTCCGGCCCCGTCTGCCACAATCGCTAGATGGTGGGTCGAGCGGCTCTCTCACGCGCCGAACCCGGATTCACGATGCCCGCGTTCGAGCGGATCGCACCGCCGCCGCCACCCGATGTCCTCGTTGCTCAGCTCGAGGCCGGCTCTGGTCCAGGGGACGTGGTCCTCGATCTCTACGCCCGTGGTGGTTGGGTTGCGAGGGCAGCGGTTGATCGACAGCGCCGGGCCGTCTCGCTCGAGACGAACCCGCTGACCCGTCTGCTCGCGGAGATCGTCCTTCGGCCTCCCGATCTTCGCCATCTCGACGCCGCGTTCTCGACCATGAGTGCCTCGCCCCGTGGCGACACGAGCCTCAAGCTCGCCGTGGGAGGACCGTTTGCCACGCGTTGCGCGACCTGCGACCGGGCCCTGATTGCCGACGAGTTCACCTGGGTGGTTGGCGATGGTCCCGCTGAGCCCGAAGATCTCATCCTCGAGCGGAAGGCCTATCGGTGCACGGTCTGTCGGGACCAGCGCGGCGGGCTCGAACAGCGCCAGGCCGCCGTGGATGAGGCGGATCAGGAGCGCTCGTGCAGCGATGTTGGTGGCGCGACCATTCGGTTGGCCCTGCGCGATCGGTTTCCGGTGCCCGACGGCGCCGCCGGCCTCCCCGACGCGATCCTGGGCCTTCACACCGATCGGCAACTGGTCGGCCTGGCGGCAATCCTCGAACGGATCGAGGGTGATCTGCGGGCGGCGCCAGTCGAGTCGGCCCTCCGTCTTTCCTTCCTTCACGCTGTTCTCCCGGCCAGCCGGCTGGGCCTCGGCCCGGGTCGGATCCCGGGCATCCGGATCGCGGGTGGCGTGGTCCGATCGCCCGTTCCGGACCAGGTCCGCGAGCGGAACCCGTGGCTGGCGTTCGAGGAAGGTTTTCGGATCGTCCGATCCTTCGTCCAGAAGATCGAAAGCAGTTCCATCGGTCCGATGGAGGCTCGCCTGGGCTCGGACCTGCGAAGCCTCGTCGACGGCGGCGCCACGGCCCTTGTCCGGGTCGGCGCGACGGACGCCCTGACTTCGCTCGCCGGGAATGACGACGCGGTTCGCGAACCGGGCGGTACGCAACCGCCGCCCCGGGTCCGGCTGATCCTCGGCCAGCCGCCGATCCGCTTCAACCAGGAGCGACTCGCCGCCACCTACCACGGAACCAGTTGGGCATTGGGACGCGATGCGGCCCTGCTGCTCCCGCTCGAGCCGTTGGGCGGCGCGGCGATCCGAGCTCCATGGGCCTGGCAATCCAGCACGCTCCGCGATTCGCTGGAGCGCGCTGCGCCGCTGATGGCACGCGATGGCCGGGCGGTCATGGTCGTCGATGGCCACGGGTCGGAGGCACTCGTTGCCACCGTGATCGGTGGCGTCGAGGCCGGCTATCGCCTGGCCGCGATTCGCCTCGGCGATTCCGACGATGCCACCGACGGGATCGTGGAGTTCGTGCCACCCGGAGCGGCCATCCCGCCCAGTTCACGCACAAGGTCGGGGCGCCGCCTCGAGCCGATGCCCGGGGGATCGGGCGATCCAGCGGTCATCCAGGGACCAGGCCTGTTCTCGGCTCCGGAGCACATGCTGGCTCGATCGTTTTCCAGGTCCGAGGCGCAGCGGACGATCGCCGAGGTCACGGTCCAGGTGCTCCGCGATCGGGGTGAGCCCGTCCGCTTCGAACGTCTGCTCGGCGAGATCCTGATTGGCCTCGATCGGGCCGGCCATCTCGCCCGCATGTTCGCGACGCCCGAGTGGAACGGGGCTCCCGGGCCCGCGACCCCGAAGCCGGAGCCCCCGGAGCCGGAGCCCCCGGAGCCGGAGCCCGAGCCGGTCGACCGACTGCTCGACCTCATTCGCGAAGAGCTCACACGACCGAATCACCTCCGCCTGCGCGAAATCGTCCCCGGCAGCTGGTGGCTCCAGGATCGCGCGGACCGTGATGCGGCCGAACTACCACTCTCCGATCGGGTCGAGTGGGCCGTCTACAGCCTACTTTCAACCTCCGGGCCGCTGGACGAGCCCGCATTCCTCGAGCGGATCGGGTCTCTGTTCCGAGGTTCCGATCTGCCCGACGAAGCGCTCATCCGTGCCTGCCTGGCGAGTTATCGAAGCCCGACTGCCAGTTCCGATCGCCTCGTCACCGGCGATGATGTCCGTCGCCGAACCGCGGATCACACGGAGATCCTTGCTCGACTCACGGATGCGGGCCATCGGCTCGGCATGAGCGTCTGGATCGGGCGGCGAGAGCAGGCTCGGCGGTTCGGCTCCGGAACGCTCGGTGACCTGCTGGCAGCGCCCGAGCGGTCGGTGTGGCTGCCGGCAATCACGCGGGCGTCCGCCGAGGATCTGGCCGACGTTGACTGCATCTGGTACGTCCGCGGCCGCTCCGCCCTCTTCTTCGAGGTGGAGTGGACGGCCATGCTCGGTGAGACCGTGCTCAGGCGGCACGCCCGGATCCCCGCGGACGACAGACTCGTCCGATTCCTCGTGGTCGCTCCGGAGCGGGCCGATCTCCTGCGCCACAAGCTGGCGGCATCGCCGGTCCTCCGCGCCGCGATCGAGACGGACAACTGGCACTTGATCCTTTGGCCACATCTGCGTTCGTGGCTGGCTCGCGAGCCACTCGACCTCGCGGCCATCGAGCCGTACCTCGGCCTTGACCCGACCGTAATCGGGGACGGCCGGCAGATGGACCTGTTCCCGGGCCCCGAGGCGCTACCCTAGCGGCCACATTCGGGCATCGGCGTCATCCGCGCGCCGGGTGCCGGGTCGTTGCCCAGGCGTGGCGGGCCGGTCGGCTTGTCGTCGATGCAGGCATGCACGCGGCCATCCAGGTTCGGTCCGATCGATGTGATGTGCAGGCGATGATTCTTGCGTATCGGCGGCTGGACACTGCCTTGACCAACGGATTTCGAACCGTTGGTACACGTGGTGGACGAATCTCGCGTTTGCGATCGAAACGTCCATGTGGCACGATGAAGCCCCGCGTTCCGTCCACTGCAACACCGTGTTTCCCATCCCGGATCGCCACACCCACTTCTCGAACCACGCCGGAGGCAACATGTCAGGCTCCTCGAACGCCCCAGCGCCGTTGTCACGCGCTCGCCAGCTCGAGCTCTACCGCCGAGCCATCAAGACGCTGCCGGGCGGCACGAACTCGAACTTCCGGGCGTGGGGCGAGGACACCATCTACGTCGACCGCGGCAGGGGTGGACGGGTCTGGGACATCGATGGCAACGAGTTCGTTGACCTGCGGATGGGCTATGGCCCGGTGATCCTCGGCCATGGCGACGAGCGCGTGGACGACTACGTCAACGAGCGAATGCGTCGAGGTGTCAGCTTTTCGCTGACCAGTGAGGACGAGGTCCGCGCCCTCGAACTCCTGTGCGAGCTGACCGGCTGGGTCGACATGGCCAGGATGACGGTCTCGGGCACCGAAGCCACGATGCACCTGATGCGCCTGGCCCGAGCGTTCACCGGTCGCGACAAGATCGTTAAGTTCGAAGGCCAGTACCACGGCCTGCACGACTACGCGCTGATCAGCGTCTCACCCAACAACATGGCTGACCTCGGCGACGCCGACAACCCGGTCGGCCTAGCCTGGGGTCGCGGCATCCCGGACGCGGTCGCCAACACGATCATTCCGGCTCGCTTCAACAACATCGAACGCCTCCGTCGGATGTTCGAGAAGCAGGGCCACGAGATCGCTGCGGTCATTGTCGAGCCGGTCCTCGGCAATGCCCAGGGCATCCTGCCGCAGGAAGGCTTCCACAAGGCGCTTCGCGAGTTGACCAAGGAATTCGGAATCGTCCTGATCTTCGACGAGGTCAAGACCGGTTTCCGGTTTGCCAAGGGCGGTGCCGCCGAGTACTTCGGGATCACGCCCGACCTCGCCTCGTACGCAAAGGCCATGGGCAACGGGTATCCGGCCGCAGCCTTCGGCGGCCGGCGCGAGATCATGAGTCTCCTGCCCGACAAGGTCAGCCACGGTGGCACGTACGCCGGGAACCGCGTGGCCGCGGCCGCGGCCGTGAAGACACTCGAGATCATCCGGGACACCGATGCGCTCGAGACCGTGCATCGGACCGGTCGACGGATTCAGGATGGCCTCCGCGAGGTCGTCAACGAGGCGGGCCTGCCGTTCCATTTCACCGGCCACCCGTCAATGTTCGGGATCATGTTCACCGAGAAGGTGGCCACCGAATACCGTGACTGGGCCGATACCGATCACGCCCTGTATGACGCGATCGCGGTCGGCATGCATGCCCGAGGCGTCATGCCGGAGCCTGACAGCCGTGAACCGTGGTTCGTCTGTGAAGCGCATGCCAAGGACGATTCGGTCGACCGAGCGGTCACCGCATTTGAGGAATCGCTCCGAGCAGCCCTGGATGCGCGGGCGCGCGGAGCCACCGAGGAATCCGGCGAAGGGGCGATGTCGCACCCGGCCGCAGGCTGATCGCCGGGGCGCCGGACAGGAGTTGACGATGGACGGTACTGCGGTCCGGAGCGTCGATCGGGCGGCGTCCCTTCTGCTCGCACTGGGCGAATTCCAGGGAGAAGCCGGAGTCACCGAGCTGGCGCGCCGCCTCGAGCTTCACAAATCGACGGCCTCGCGGCTGCTGTCGACGCTGCAGAAGCGCGGCCTCGTCGAGCAGGACGGCGATTCCGGCAAGTACCGCCTGGGACTGGTGGTCATCCGCCTCGCCGAGCATGCCGAACGCACGCTGGACCTCCGCGCCATTGCGCTTCCTGAGCTTGAGCGTCTCGCCCGACTGACGCACGAGACCGCCGGCCTCGGTGTACTCGATGCCGATCAGGTCCGCTTCGTCGCCCAGGCGGATGGGCCGAGCCTCATCGCGGTCGGCGACTGGACGGGTCGGGCTTCAACGCTCCATGCCAACGCGTCCGGGAAGGTGCTGCTCGCATCCCTGGCGGAGCGCGAGGTTCTCCGAATCGTCCGCCTCGGCCTGATCCGCTACACGGAGCGGACGCTCATGGAGATCGAGCCGCTCCTCGCCGACCTCGCGCGGGCCCGACGCCGCGGCTACGCAACATCCGCCAGCGAGCTCGAGAACGGACTCAACGCCGTCGCCGCGCCCGTTCGAGATGCGCGCGGCCAGGTCATCGCTGCCGTCGAGGTATGGGGTCCGGCGTTCCGGCTGTCGCCCCGACGACTGCCAGAGCTGGCAACGCAGGCCCGGGAAGCAGCCGCGGCCATCACGGTGCGACTGGGTGGCACGGCCGCCTGACGGGACACGGCACGCCCACTTGACCGGACGCGGGACGGCCCCTTGACCGGACGCGGCACGGCCGCCCGAGGCGACCCGGCACGGCCGCCATCGGCTACGCTCCCTTCATGCCGGACTTCAGCAAGCCCCCATGGGACGCGATCCTTCCCTTCCTCCGCGCCGAGGTGCTGCCGATCCTGCTGATCGTGATCGCGGTGGTCCTCCTCGTCCGGGGGTCGCGCCTGTTCGTTCATGGGATCGTCAAGGCGCTCATGGACCGCGAGGCGACCGAGGGTACGGCCCAGGAACTCTCGGCCGTCGAGCTGAAGAAGCGCATGGACACGCTCGACCACCTCGCTTTCCGAGTCGTCCGGTTCTTCCTGCTGGTGATCGCGGCCCTCATGGTCCTCCAGACGATCGGCCTCGAGATCGGGCCGGCCGTGGCCGGCCTCGGCATCGTCGGCGTCGCCGTTGGCTTCGGCGCGCAGCACCTCGTTCGCGACTACCTCAACGGGTCCCTGATCCTGATCGAGAACCAGTTCAGTCGTGGTGACGTGATCAGCGTGGCCGGCGTGAGCGGGACGGTCGAGGACTTCAGTCTCCGGCGGACGACCCTGCGCGACGTGGACGGCATCGTCCACACCGTCCCGAACGGGCTCATCCTGGTGGCCAGCAACATGACCCGGGTATGGGCACGAATCAATCTCGAAGTCAGGGTGGCCTACGCCACGGACATCGAGAAGGCGATCCTCGTGGTGGACGCCGTGGGCCGGGAGATGGCATCCGATCCGGCCTGGAAGCGGCGGATCCTGGAGGCGCCCAAGGTTGACCGGATCGAGGCACTCGGCGAGTACGGCGTGACCCTCAAGATCTTCGGCACCGTTCGAGCCCCGGAGCGTTGGGCCGCGCCCGGTGAGCTGCGAAAGCGCCTGCTCGCCGCCTTCAAGGCCAACCAGATCGAGATTCCATACCCGCACCGAGTCGTGCTCACCCGTCCCGATGCCAGTGTCGCGGCATCCCCGGGGGCGGGCCCGACGGACGACGATCTGGCGCCCGAGGAGTGACCGCGGCCCTTCGGGCACGGTAGGATGGATGACCCTCGCCGCATGCGATCGATCCGGCGTGGGGAGGACGCGGAGCGCGCGAGACCGGAGGGACCCTTGAGCACCGAATCCCGCGGGGACGGCCATCCGGCAATCGAGAATCTGATGGCCGAGAAGCGTGTCTTTCCGCCCGACCCGGCCTTTTCCCGCCTGGCCAACGCGCAACCGGCTCTGTACGAGGAGGCCGAACGGGACTACGTTGCCTTCTGGGGGCGCGTGGCCCGAGAGCGCCTGTCGTGGACCAAGCCATTCGAGACGACCCTGGAATGGGAGCTCCCATTCGCGAAGTGGTTCGTCGGCGGCGAGCTGAACGTTGCCTATAACTGCCTCGATCGTCATGTCGAGGCGGGGCTTGGCGAGAAGGTCGCGTACCACTGGATCGGGGAGCCGGGCGATACCCGCACGCTGACGTATGCGGACCTCCTTCGCGAGGTCGGAAAGGCCGCCAACGCGCTGCGCGAGCTCGGCGTTGAGAAGGGCGACCGTGTCGCGATCTACATGCCGATGATCCCGGAACTTCCGATTGCCATGCTTGCGTGCGCCAGGATCGGCGCGCCACACACCGTGATCTTCGGCGGTTTCTCGGCCGAGGCGCTCGCCGGGCGGATCAACGACTGCGGGGCCGTGGTCCTCGTCACCGCCGACGGTGGTTACCGGCGGGGCAAAGAGGTCGGACTCAAGCATCATGCGGACGAGGCACTCGCGGCAACGCCATCGATCCGGGCCGCGATCGTGGTCAACCGAACCGGCCACGACATTCACATGGTCGAAGGGCGTGATCACTGGTGGCACGACATCGTGGATCGACAATCACCGGATTGCGCCCCGGTCCCGGTCGATTCCGAGCACATGCTGTTTCTCCTCTACACGTCGGGCACGACCGCCAAGCCGAAGGGCATCCTGCATACGACAGCCGGCTATCTCCTTGGCACCAGCTACTCCCACGAGATGATCTTCGACCTCAAGCCGGACGACGTGTACTGGTGCGCCGCCGACATCGGCTGGGTCACCGGGCACAGCTACATCGTGTACGGGCCGCTCGCCAACGGTGCCACGGGAGTCATGTATGAAGGTGCACCCGACACCCCGAGCTGGGAACGCTGGTGGGAGATCGTCGAGGACTACAAGGTCTCGATCCTGTATATGGCACCGACGGCCATCCGCGCATTCATGAAGCAGGGAACGCACCACCCGGCCGCCCACGACCTGTCCTCCCTCCGCGTCCTCGGGTCCGTTGGCGAGCCGATCAATCCTGAGGCCTGGCTGTGGTACCACGAGCACGTCGGCGGCTCGAGGGCACCGATCGTGGATACCTGGTGGCAGACCGAGACAGGCCAGATCCTGCTCACGCCGCTACCCGGCGTGACGATCACGAAGCCCGGCTCTGCGACATTCCCGTTCCCGGGAATTGGTGCCGACGTGGTTGATGCCGACGGCGAGTCGGTCCCGTTCGGCGGTGGGGGATACCTGGTCCTGACCCGGCCCTGGCCGGCGATGCTCCGCGGTATCTACGGCGACCCGGCACGGTATATGGAGACGTACTGGAGTCGATTCCCCGGGAAGTACTTTGCCGGCGACGGCGCCAAGCGGGACGAGGAAGGCTACTTCTGGCTGCTCGGGCGCGTCGACGACGTCATGAACGTGGCTGGACACCGGATCTCGACGACCGAGGTGGAATCGGCCCTCGTCGATCACAAATCGGTCGCCGAGGCGGCCGTCGTCGGAACGAAGGACGACGTGACCGGCCAGTCGATCTTCGCATTCGTGATCCTGAAGGCGGACCAGACGGCATCGGACGCGCTCGCGGTTCAACTCCGCGAGCATGTGGCCTATGTGATCGGGCCGATCGCGCGGCCCAAACAACTCATGTTCGTTCCGGATCTGCCGAAAACGCGGTCAGGGAAAATCATGCGGCGCCTTCTTCGCGATATCGCGGAAGGCCGAGCCCTGGGCGATACCACGACGCTTGCCGACGCAGGCGTTGTCGATACCATTCGAGAGAATTCGGGTCGAGCAGAGGAGTAGCCGGTGCCCTTCGGATTTGGCAGGAAGCAGGACGCGGCTTCGGTGGCGCCCGGCGCACGACCCGAGGTCGCTCCGACCACGACCAGATCGATCGCCTTTCAGGGTTTCACCGAGGAGTGGCGTCTCGAAGGCCATGTCCTCCTGACCGGGCGCCTGCTTGAAGTGCTCAACCAACGGGAACCGATTCCGGTCACCCATGTCCAGTGGGCCCCGATTGATGGACAGGTCGCCCTTGAGCCCGCTCCGGGCATCAACGAGGTGGATCCGTACGACCTGATCGTGGTCATTGCGGGATCCGGGACGCTCGCGGCGAAGACCGACGACGAGCGGGCCGCGCATCGGATCCACAAGGTCTCCTTTGACGTCGCCGTCATGGTGCCGCCGTTTCGGGTGATCGGGAGCGTCAAGGTTCATCCGGGTGCCGTACCTGAGTCGATCATGGATCGAGGAGGCCAGCTGTTCGCCGCGCTGACGGGCGCTGCGGTTCATCATGGTGACGCCGTCATCGATCTCGGCGGCGCCGACACGGTCCTCGTCAACCGGGCATATGTTCGGGAGGTTGTCCAGGTGGACCTGTCAACCGGGCTCCCGTACGCGAATCTGCCGGGCCTGGGCCAGACACGGTAGGCGCAATCGAGCACAGGTCGCGCGCCAGCTCGGACGCCCGGCTCCTAGGTCCTGACGGGCTGCTTTCGTCCGAAGAGGCCGCTCAGAATCGACACTCCCTTGGCTGGGAGTTTGCCCGTGGCCGGGACCGTTGGATCAATCCCGAGCACGAAGTCGGCCAGCCCTTCAAAGTCCCGGCTGACCGGCTCCTTGGGGAACATGTCGATAACGGTCCGGCCTTCGTTGGCGGCCTTCACAAAACTCATTCCGCCTGACCGGATCGTTGCCATCGCCTTGAGGCCCACGACCTGCTCGATCTGGGCGATCGAGACGCCGCTGTTGACGCGATTGACGACCATCGAAAGGCGATCGCGAACGCCGAGCTCGATGGCGACATCGCACATCTGGACGGCGGCCCGAATGGCCGGAATGTCGGGCGTCACCGGGACGATGATCCGGTCGGCGATCCCGAAGATCGTCTGATTGACTTCGCTGTACGAAGGGTGGAGGTCGACCACGATCACGTCGACGCCCCAACGGGCGGTCAGGATGGCCTCGGCGACCCGATCCGCATTCAGATTGATCATCGCGAGCGGGCTGGATACGAGCGCGACGACGCGAACACCGTTGTCATGGACGGCCGCGACGTCGAGCAGGGATTCCGCCGGACCGCCCTCGTCCTCATCGAGCCACGCGTCGCTCATGGTTCGTCCCGTTTCCATCCCGAGGGACAGCGTGACGTGGCCGGTCACCGTATCCGCGTCGACGAGAAGGACCTTCCGGTCACGCCGGACCTGGAGCGCCGAGGCGAGGTTCGTGGCGATCGTGGTCTTGCCCACGCCGCCCTTGGGATTGAAGATCGCGACGATCGGTGTCCGTGCGGCCCAGTCAGCTTCGACCTGGCCGCGGGACAGGACCGTGCTCTCGTGGTCGTTCGAGTCGACCTGAGAACGGATGAGCATCGCCTCGGCACGCCAGCGGAGGCCGTCCGCGTCCATCGGGCGGAGAACCAGCTCGTCGCTGGGCCCAAAAATGTCGTCCTCGCCGAGGGCATCGAACTGGGACTCCGAGGCAATGATCAGCGATGGAACATCGACACCGCGCGCGCGCTGGGCCGCCAGGGTGCCCGACACGGCCGACGGATCGTCGGTCATGTCGAGGATCGCAAGGCCGACGGGAAGTCCGCCTTCCACGACCCGCTCCAGGTCGGCCGCCGATTCGAGGACGACGGTTCCGAATTCGGCGGCCGCCAGGAACTCGAGGACGGCGTCCCGTTCCGTTTCCGGGAGGGCGACGGCGATGGTGGGGCGTCGCATTAAGTTGAACTCCGTTCTAGCCGAGGCTGATTGGGGCAGAGGCGGTCACGGACAGGACGCCGTCTTCCGTGTTCGTGACGACCGCGCTGAATTCCTCGAGCCCGCCGACGATCGCGGCGAGATCCGCGATCGGATCGTGCCGAACGGTGAACACGAAGTCACCGGCCGGGCCGGACACCACCGAGATGGCCTCGACGCCGGGCGCCTTGGCAACCGCGCGCTTGAAGCCCGCGATGCTCGCAACGCTGACAAGCCCGACGACAGACAGGAGCGTGACCGACAACTCAAGGCTGGGCTCGGCCGTCGTGTCTGGGGTTACGGACGCAGGCACATCAAGCGGCGCGAGATCGAGCGTGCCGGCCCGGTCGTCTTGCGTCTCGACCTCGGCTTCAGGCTCAGGCGAGGACACGGCTTCGGCCGGCGACTCGGCATCGGCAGGTGTCTCGACTTCGGGTGTCGTGGCGGTCTCGGACCGAGCGGCCTCGGCGATTGCGAGGATGGATTCGGGCGTCCAATCGTCCAGTCCGTCGTCGTACGTCAGGTCAGGCGGCTCCGGGAGATGCTGAGCCAATCCGGCAAGCCGCGCGGGATCGTCCTCGGCAAAGAGCGTCTGGAAGAAGGCATCCATCTCGCTCTCGTAGGCATCAACCACGTGCTGGACGTGATCGAGTCGGCGCTGATGCAGCGCACCCAGTTCCCCGGTCTCTGCTTCGAGCTGGCGCTTGCGATCGGTGATCCGCACGTCGGTCTCGCCGCGAATGCGAGCCATCTGGGCCTTGGACCACTCGCGGATCTCCGCGATGTCGCTGTCGGTCACGCTGCGCGCTTCGGCTTCGGATTCCGTCGATTCGACCTGGATCTGATCCTTGCGAGCCTTGGCGGCGTCGGCAACTCCCCTGATCGTCTCCTGGCGGGCAGTCTCCGCCGCATCGAGCATGGCCCGAACCAGACCCGCCACCAGCGGGTTGACGGCGCGCTGCTTCTGCGGGGTCGGGGCCTCGGCTTCAAACGGGCGAGCCGTCGCCTCGACCGCGGCGATTGTTTCGACCGCGGCGATTGCCTCGCCAGCGTCAGATGCCGCCTCAGGCACATCCCAGCCGGCACGGCTTGCCAGGTTGGCCACGAATGCTTCTCGCACGGTGTCATCCCCGATCATCGACTCGTCGCTCGAATCCATGGACGGATCCGTCTCAGCTTCAGGTTCGGCCACAGACCCAACGGTTTCGTCGTCGGATGCGGCAGCGTCATTGGTAGGCGTCGGATCGGCCGTCCAGGGGAGCCGAAATCCGGTGCGCTGTTCGGTCGTGGCCATGATCTCGTTCCTCAGAGTGGGTATGGGTCTGTGGCTGTGGGCATCGTGACCGGGATGGTGCGCGGCGGCAGTCGGCTAGTCGTACCAGCGTGGCCCCACCAGAGGTACCGGTTCGGTACGTGGTCGAAACGCCCAGAGGGGCGCGTGCGCACCACGGATCAGGCGGGCGTCGTACGATCCCCGCCATGCACACCGACGCGTCCCCGTCGAATCAACCGCCCGCCGCTGCATTTGACGGGCGTCCCGGCGTGCTCGACACCCGGGGCCGCGCCCTGCGCGACCTCCGAATCTCGGTGACCGATCGGTGCAACTTCCGATGCACGTACTGCATGCCGGCAGAGGTCTTCGGTCGGGATTTCGCCTTCCTTCCCCACGCTGAGGTCCTGACGTACGAGGAAATCCGCCGCCTTGCGGCCATCGCGGTTGAGCTCGGCGTCCAGAAGCTGCGGATCACGGGTGGCGAGCCGCTCATCCGCAGGGCCCTGCCGGATCTGATCTCGATGCTGGCCGAGTTGCGGACGCCAGATGGCGACCCCGTCGACCTGACGCTGACCACCAACGCGTCGGCGCTCCGGCCACTGGCCCGACCGCTCGCTGCCGCGGGCCTCAATCGGATCACGGTCTCGCTCGACTCGCTCGACGACGAGACGTTTCGCCGCATGAACGGGGTCGACTTCCCGGTCACTCGCGTCCTCGATGGCATCCGCGCGGCCCGCGAGGCCGGGCTTGCCCCGATCAAGGTGAACATGGTCGTGAAGAGGGGCGAGAACGAAGCCAGCATCGTGCCGATGGCGCGATGGGCCCGCGACGAGGGTCTCGTGCTCCGGTTCATCGAATACATGGATGTCGGAACCACCAATGGCTGGCGGCTTGACGACGTCGTCTCGGCGGCCGACATCGTTGCGATGATCGACGCCGAACTGCCGCTTGAGGCCGTTGATCCGAACTACCGCGGCGAGGTTGCCGGACGCTGGAGATACCGCGACGGGTCGGGCGAAATCGGCGTCATCGCATCCGTGACCCAGCCGTTCTGCGGCGACTGCACCCGTGCGCGCCTGTCGGCCGATGGCAAGCTGTATACCTGCCTCTTCAGTGCCCACGGCACGGATCTGCGGAAACCGCTTCGGTCGGGCGCATCCGACGCCGACCTGCGGGCCGAACTCGAGCGCGTCTGGTCGACCCGGACCGACCGATACTCCGAGCTTCGGACCAGCGCAACGAGCCATCTTCCCCGCATCGAGATGTTCGCGGTCGGAGGTTGACCGGCGACGCACCTGGCCGCGCCGAGCGGGTCGAGTGGCGCCGGGTCACTCGGGCACAGGCCGAACCTGCCCAAATACGCTGCCGAGTCGTGGTAAGGACGGAAACGAGGTCCGTGGAACGGCTGCTGCCTTCGATTCGTGCTCAGCGCCTCGACGCTCAGCCGACCCGGCCCGGGAATCGGCACTTATCACGACACCTGGTTGTAAGCGGGCCGATGTGCATCGTGGTCTGCCGGGTCTGCCGGGCCTGCCGGGCCTGCCGGGCCTGCCGGGCCGTGACTGGTCTGCCCGGCCGTGCCGGGCGACTTGGTCCGGCCTGGACCAACCCCACCGGCCCCGGAACCTACGCCAGTAGCACCGGCGCGCTGACTCGGGTTTATCCACGTGTCGTCCACAGGCGTTGAGAACTTCGTGGACACGATTGACGGGGCCCGCCGAAACTTCGTGGATAACCGACTTGTCGGGCGATCCCGGGAACGGCTACATTTGGTCTTGCCCGAAGGGGCCGTCAAGTGACGAGGGAACCGAGATTGCATCAAGGGAACCACGTTTCGGACCGGTCGCTTCGGGCGCTTCGTTACCCGGTCGCGATTGGCTCTGCGTCCGTCCCCGGGCTGGCCGCCCGACTGGACGCGATCGGCATCCCGGTGTCGATACTTCGATCGGGCGCCGGAAGCTCGCGGGCCCCGCTCGTCGCCCCCTGGACGCAATTCGCGAGGCCCGCGTGATCGGATGCATCCCATGAATCGCCCACACGCCAGGATGAGCCCGACAGATCAGCGAGAGCGTCTCGACGCCCTCGTGGCGGCGGTTCGGTCCCATTCGGCGTTGGTTCCAGCCGTTGGAATCGTGCTCGGCTCGGGGCTCAGCGGCCTCGCGGATGACCTCGACGATGCCGTCGCCGTTCCATTCTCGGATCTCCCCGGCTGGCCCGCCGCCACGGCCCCCGGACATGTCGGGCGGCTGATCCTGGGTCGGCTTGCGGGTCGACCCATGGTGATGCTCCAGGGCCGGTTCCACCTCTATGAGGGCAACGATCCGGGCCTGGTCGTGCAACCCGTCCTGCTGTTCAAGCGCCTCGGCGCGTCAGTCGTCGTCCTCACCAACGCCGCCGGCGGCCTCGATCCCGCGTTTGGCCCGGGTACGCTCATGGCGATCTCGGACCACATCAACCTGACCGGCCTCAATCCATTGATCGGGCAGAATGACGATGCCATCGGCCCTCGATTTCCGGACCTGACCGAGGCATGGAGTCCACGGCTGCGTACGCTCCTGCTGGCGGCAGCGGCGGTAGAAGGCGTCGCTCTTGCCGAGGGCGTCTACGTCGGGTTGACCGGTCCGAACTACGAGACACCCGCCGAGGTCCGCATGCTGGCCGCGCTCGGCGGGCACGCGGTCGGCATGTCCACGGTGCTCGAGTGCATCGCGGCACGGTGGGCGGGCCTGGAGGTGGTGGGTGTCTCGCTCATCAGCAATGCCGGGGCTGGCTATTCGGGTGCGACGCTGTCGCACGATGAGGTCCTCGAGGCGGGTCGGGCCTCGGGTCCGCACCTCGCACGGGTCATCCGGCGCTTCGTCGCGGACCTCGAGGTCTGAAAACCGGACCCGCTGGCAGGTGCGGGGCACAAGTCCTTGGCCGTTCCCTTCCTGGGTCGCGCGTGTCGGAATGGCATCTGCTGCTTTGCTCGCGTTCGGTCCGCTCGGTCAGGGCCGGTACAGTTCGCATTGGGCGTACTCCTTGGGGTGTTGGAACCACCTGAAGTTGTACGCCCCCTCGATTCGAAAGCCCACAAGACACGCTACGCCACTTCCGGCGGAAGCGTAATTGACGCGGCGATCGGGGGGGGGTGTACGGTACCGGAGGTTATTTCAACCATGTGGCGTCGCAGGGAAGTTGGGGGACTTCGATCGTGAGTCGCAAGCGGTGGTTCACGCCATTCGCCGTCCTCGCCTTGGTGGCGTCGATGGGCCTTCCCAGTTCTGTGGCAAGGGCAGGGGACACGATCGCAGGCGGCGACTGCTGGCGGCAACCAGCAACGCCGTTGATCTGCCGGAATGTCTGGGTTGATAACCAGCTCTTGAGAGTCCGGCTCATCGACCAGATGAGCAACGCTCAACTGACCGCCAAGGCTGACATTGCCCGAGTCAACTGGTCGGGGGCCGTCGGACCACAACTCTTGTCATGGGCGGCTCAGGTCAACGACACCTGGATCTACCTGAAGCGCGACGATACCCTACTCGTTCCAAATGGCGTGACCTTCAACTGCAATAGTCTCCTCGTACCTGTGTGCAGCAACAACGCCCGAGCAATGAACATCGTCTGGTCCGAAATATACGTTCCTCTGGGGAACAAGGACCACCCCAAGGGGACCTCGGTCTTTGCCCACGAGATCGGGCATGCGCTTGGACTGTTCCACCACGGCAATGCATGCGTCCCGTTGATGAGCGCCGGCCTCGGTGCGGCCGGATGCGCGAACCCGCCGGTCGCGCCGCAAGCAATAGATATCGGAGGACTTCCACCCTGCGGAGCCAATGTTCAGCACGGGATCCGTTGCATCTACAAGTGGGATTAGAGCCATGCGAGTACTCCTTCGACTCCTGCCCGCCGTCATCGCTACGGTGCTCCTCTTGATCGTTGCTATTGGAGCGGTCGCCCTAGCCGGATCTCCAAACTTGAAGCTGCCCCTGGATCCCTGGCGGGGGCTCTCGGATCCGAATCGGGAGGCTCAGGTCCAGAGCGCCTACGATCTGCAGGCCAAGTTCATCCGGGATTTCAACGCGAGCGGGCAAGATCCTCGCTCGCTCCACCGCGAGGCAAGCCAGTCGTTTTACGGGGGGCCCGATTCGCTCGGCGGCGCGCTGGGAGCCAGCGACTTCGTTGTGCTGGCAACGGTCCGCAACGTGACGTTCGAGCCGATCGCCGGGCAGTGGCTTGGTCAGGCACGAGTAACGATTGATGTGCTTCGTAACCTCAAAGGTCAAGCCGGGCCGACCCTCGAGTTGATCCAGGCGGGCAGCCCGGCGCCCACCCCTGATGGACACGGAGTCCTTCAGGAGTTCGATGTTGCGCCAGTCCTGATGCCAGGCGATCGCGTCATCCTGATGTTGGCTCGAGTCGACTCGGGGGCTCTCACGCCGTTGCCAGGTGCGGGGATCGCTTACCTCGAGGCAGGTCTAGTGCGAACTCTTGATCGCAGCGCCCTTCAGTCCCTGCTCTCAGGCCAGACGGAGACGGAGGCCCTGGACCTCTACTCCGCGGGGCTCACAGGGATCAAGTAGCGCACGACCTGAATCGCCAAGTCAGCGGCGCCGGCAGCGTCGGCGACGAGCACAGGGAGCCTGGGCGGCGCCCAGATGCCCGGCCGCATGAAGGCAGCCTAGGTCTGTTCTCCCGCGAGGTTGGTGACACACGAGGAGCCCATCACCAGCTAGGTTGAAGGCGCTGACCTATCAACTACCTGGGAGGGCTCCTCGCATGCATTGTCACGCCAATGCCCGTCAGACACCACGTGGGAGGG
>JANMPD010000106.1:0-1776 GCA_031369685.1 Chloroflexota bacterium
GACCTTGATCGCGACCTTGTACGTGCCGAGCGACTTGAGCGGCTCGTCGAGTTCGATCTTGTGCTTGTCGACGGTGATCCCGCGACGCGCCAGGGCGTCTGCGATGTCCTTCGAGGTGATCGAGCCGTAGAGCTTGCCGCCATCGCCGACCTTGACGCCCATCGTGAGCGTGGTCGATCCGATCCGAGTGGCCGCGACCTCGGCGTCCTCGCGCTCACGCTTGCGCTTGTCCTCGCGAGACGCGATGTCGTGCTGCCAGGCGCGGTAGGCGCCACCTGCGGCGGGCACCGCGAGGTCCTGCTTGATGAGGAAGTTCGTGGCGTAGCCATCGGCCACGTTCTTCATCTCGCCGGCCTTGCCGAGCTTGGTGACGTCCTTCGTCAGGATGACCTTCACGCGTTTGATTCCTCCCTGGTGATCCAGCCCCGAAGTCTGGGGCCGAGACCGGATTGCTGCAATGCCTCCCCCGCCGCCTGGACCATCCCGGGCAGCCGCCGTACGACGCGACGAAGCGGCGCCGGCAGGAACCGTCGGATCCGGGCCACGTCCTCGTGAAACGCGACGCGATCGATCTCGAGTTCGTCGAGCTTCTCGTTGATCACGTCCTCATCGATGCCGTCCAGGAAGACGTCGATGGCGATCGCGACGACGACGATGTCATCGAGACCGCCCAGCACGGGAATGTCGTCGGGCACGAGATCCCGTCCCAGGAGCACGTACCCGAGCGCAACTCCAAGCGTCGCCTTTCGTGCGGCAGGAGTTCGGTCGTCGAGCAGGAGCGCCCACACGAGCCGCGCGTACAGCGGGGCTCGGCTCGCCAGCGGGAGCATTGCCAGCAGCCCGAGCATGCGGCGCATGCCGCCACCGGTACTCCGCCCACGTGCCCTGTGACGCGAGTCACGCGATCCCTTGCGTTCCTGTCTGACCATGCGCCGATGCGCCTCCGAAACCGTGCCGTGGCTGCGATGCCGGTTTGCATCGAGCGCCCGTGGGGTGCGTGAGTCTATCAGGCGATCCCGGTATGCAGACGCAGCGTGTCAGTGCTTGAGCCACAGCGTTTCGGTGCCGGAGTCACAGCGTGACCGTGCTGGAGCCACAGCGGCTCGAGGAACCGAACCCTCCGGCCTCCCTAGGGTTCGATGATGGTGGCCCTCCAGAACACGGTACTGTCGGGAGCGATGGCCAGAATCGTGGCAGATGAGGCGCCACCCGCCTCCGACTCGACGGCCAGCGCGTAAGCCGTTCCGTCCGAGCCGACCACGACCGACCAGAACTCCGAGCCCGGTCGCTTCAACTCGACCGGCCAGCCGGGACGCACTCGCCCGTCCGGTCCGACGGCGACGAGGCTCCCGCCGACCGACCCATCCCGGGCCTGCAATGGCAGGTACAGGGTGCCGTCCTGACCGACTGCCGGGGGAACGGGCCCGGGGCAGTAGCCGGCTTCATGTTCGGACTCAAATCCGGGACGAGCACGGACGAGCGGCGCAGCAGGCTCGAACGGCCAACCAGGCAAGACCGCTAGAGACGGGGCGAGCGCGAAGACATCGGTCACCGGAATGTCCCCCGTTACATTGCTATACAGGAAGACTGTGCCGTTCGTTGCGACGCGCGGCGGCTCCGGGGTGAACGTTACGCAACCTCCCGTTTCGCCAGCCCGTGCGACGGCGTCGACGGTCGCGACCGCGAGCTCCGCCGAGCTGGCCGCAACGCGCTGCCCATCTCGGTCGAAGGTAACGATGCGGCTCGTCCTCGAAACGCTCGACGCGACCGTCAGAT
>JANMPD010000038.1:0-12309 GCA_031369685.1 Chloroflexota bacterium
AACCCAAGGCGCGCAACGATCCGTCGGTCGCCCCGGTTGGCGATGGTGACGGCGACCTCGAGCGTGGGTCCATCTGCCGATCCGCCGAGCTCGATGACCTTGGCAACGCTCACCGGGACCGCAACCCCGGCCACGGAGACAGCGGCGTCGGCCACCGTGTCAAGGCGTCCGTCGCTCAACGCCACGATGCTATTCGGCGCATCAAGCGCCGTTCCAAGATCCTCGATCTCACCGGCTCCATAGGTCAGCGCCGTCGCATCGACAGGCAGGAATCGAACCAGCCCGGATCGACGCTCATGGTCGTCATAGCTCAGGAAGGCGGCGAGTCCCTCCTCCTTGGCTCGGCCAACTCCATCGATCGAGGTCGGTCCGTCGTCGCCGCTGAACTGGCCAGCGTCCGCGCCGGGCGCATCGCCCTGATGGCCGGAGGCGCGAAGGATGGCCGCGTGATAGGCCTCCGGCCGTCGACGAAGCACGGACGTGAGCGCATGTCGCACGCCGCGGATATCCCAATCGCCGATGCCGGCGCCCTCATCGAGATCCACCGTCACGACCTGGCCGGCGTCGGCCAGCAGGACCTCGTCCCGGCCATCCAGATCGAGGTCGGCAGTCAGGGCGTTGCGAAGGTCACCGGCCGCAGCGTCGGCAGTGGCCTCGGCTTCGATGAGCTGACGGAGCGTCGCGAGCCGCAGGTCAGCCAGGTAGATGCCGCCGAACAGGCCGTGCCAGTAGATGTCATTCGACTGGCCGCGCAGCAGGTGGTCGTGCGCCCGGTCGCGTGCTGCGCCGGCAGGAAGCGCGGCGATCTTGGCCGAGACGCGCAGCATCCGCTTGTGGATGTCGTTGACCTCTCGGTACTTGATCTGGAAATTCCGCCACGAGGCTCCGCGCATCCAGCGAGGCTCGGGTCGGCCCTCGGCACGAACGCGCTCGAGGGTCTGCATGAATTACCGGCCCTCGTCCGGCATCAGGGCCCAGGCGCCCATCTCGGCGTAACTGCCGACCGGAACGTACACCCGCCCGAGGGGTTGGTGGTCGGCCAGCCAATCGGACGAAGTCGTGGTTGCGAGCCAGTCCGCGTTGTCCTCGAGCGCCTCGAAGAACCGATCGACCCAGCGTTCGTCACCCCAGCACAGCCGACCGGTCGAAGGCCACGCGCCGAACTTCTCGCCATCGTCACCCATGGTCCCGAGGCGCGATCCGTCGTCGGTCGCGCTGAGGCGCAGGTGCCCGATGACGTCCTCCACCGGTCGAAACGGGATTCGGTCGCGCAGGCCCTGCTCGGTGCCGAAGACCGAGATCAGTTGCCCCTGGTCCTCCGTTGTGTAGGGTCCCCACATCGCGTCCTCGGCCACGCCGGCCGCGCGGAAGTGTGAATCGTCGAGGATCGTCGCCCGATAGCCTGCGGCGGCCAGCGATGTCGGCAGACTCGGCTCCCAGACCCGCTCGGCCAGCCAGGCCGTGGTGGGCCGACGGCCGAAGATCCGCTCGATCTCGTCGGCCATGCGCACCAACTGGGCGATCCGGTCACGCTCCGGGATGGACGCAAGGACGGGCTCGAAGTAGCCGCCGCCGAGGATCTCCACCTGGTCGCGCGCCGCGATGGCGCGGACCCGTTCGATGAAATCGGGATGCTCACGGACCAGCCATTCGAGCAGGGGGCCCGTGTAGTGAAGGCCCATCCGGACGCTCGGATGCCGCTCGAGGGCTTCGATCATCGGCAAATACGCGGCGACGTACGTTTCCTCGATGACCCAGCCGAAGTTGCCGACGGGCTGGTGGTTGTGGAGGGTGAGAGCAAGGCCGATACGTCGAGTCACCACCGACTCCATGACATCTGGATCTTGACACCGTCCAGGCCCGCTGATACGGTCCAGTAAACCGGTTTGCTAAACCGTTTTTCAGGTTCGCGGCCCGATCATACACGGTGGCCCGACCGCTCGGTTCCGAGGAGATCTCGGAGGCCTTGGAGGCTTGGTGGAGCAGGCGACGCGACGATCGACGATCGCGGATGTGGCGCGCGCCGCAGGCGTATCCAAGGCGGCCGTTTCATTCGCTTTCAACACGCCCGAACGCCTCAGCACGGATACGGTCGCGCGCATTCGGGACGTCGCAAGTGGCCTTGACTATCGGCCGGACCCGGTGGCCCGGATGCTCGCCCAGCGGCGGACCTGGACCGTCGGCATCCTGACCCCACAGGCCCTGGACGTCATCTTCTCGAACCCGTATTTCGGTGAGTTCGCGGCAGGCGTCGCGACCGCCGCCGAGGCGGCCGGGCTGGCGGTGCAGTTCATCTCACCCCTCCACGGGTCGCTTGCCCGCGCCGTGGACCGGGCCAGTGTTGACGGGATCATCGCCGTCGGGCTGGGTGCCGACCATCCCGAGATCGGCCAGATCCGACGATCGGGCATCCCGTACGTCCTCGTCGACTCGACGGCCCTGCCCGATGAGCCGGCGATCCTTGTCGACGACGAGAGCGGTGCCCGCGCCGCCGCCGCCCACCTCGTGAACCTCGGACATCGGTCGTTCCTGGTCATCGGCATCGAGCCGCCGTCGGCCGGCGCCGGCGCGGAGCCGGCCTGGGTAACCTCACGACGCCTGCGTGGGTATCGGGCGGCTGCCGCGGACGCGGGGATCGCGATCCAGGACGATGTCGTCGTCCTCGGTCCGGCCAGCATGGAAGGCGGGATCGAGGCCTTTCAGCGGGCCTGGGCGGATGGTCAACGCCCGACGGCTGTTCTTGCCATGAGTGACGCGATGGCCATCGGGGCCCTGCGGGCGGCTCGCGAGCTGGGCCTACGCGTGCCGGCCGACCTGTCGGTCGTTGGTTTCGATGATCTTGATGTTGCCCAGTACACGGATCCGCCGCTGACCACCGTCCATCAGCCGAATCGGCAGAAGGGCGAGGAGGCGGTGCGCCTCGTCATTGATGGAGGCCCTCGACGGAAGTCGCCTGAGCCGGCCCAGCACCAATTCGCCACGCACCTTGTTGTTCGCGGTTCCACGGCTGTCGTGCCGCCGTCGCGGCAGGAGGTGCCGGACGACAGGTCGTGAGCAATCGATTTGGTCCGCAGATGCTGGGCCAAAGGTGTATATCAAGCCCCGGAGCAACCGGGACGCGGGATCTCGAGCCGGACGGTCCGGCCCGCGATCATCACCAGTTGGAGGAGAAATTCGAATCATGAAGACAGGCAAGCGCTCCCTGGCGCTGCTCGGCGTCGTCGCGATCATCGCGGCGGCCTGCGGTGGCGGCGCCACCACGGCACCGACCACTGGACCGAGCTCGGGCATCACGCCCGCACCGAGCGACGCCCCGCCCGCCGGGCTGACGGGCACGCTCACCATCTGGCATGCCTATGGCTCGTCCGGCGGGGCCGCCGAGTTCAACGCCTTCCAGCAGGTCCTTGCGGACATCACGACGAAGAACCCGGGCCTGGTCATCTCGCCGGTCCAGGTCAAGTTCGATGATCTCTACAAGAACTTCGAGGCCGAGTCGGGTGCCGGTGGCGGACCCGACATGTTCATCGGACCCAATGACAGCCTCGGCAACGAGGCCCGCGGCGGCTACCTCGTGGATCTCAGCGGCAAGATCGACGACGTCCTCGCGAACTCGAACGACGTCTCGGTCGCTGGTTCCAAGGTGGACGGCAAGCCGTACATGGTCCCCGAGTCCCTCAAGGCCGTGGCCATGAACTACGACAGTACCAAGGTCCCGAACCCACCGAAGACCACCGACGAGCTCCTCGCCTTCGTAAAGGGCGGCGGCAAGGTCGGGATGATCACGGGTGCCTACTTCGGCTGGGGCCTGTACTCCGCCTTCGGCGGGAAGATCTTTGACGACGCGGGCAAGTGCGTCGCCGACGCCAACAGCGGTATCGCCGATGCCCTGAGCTACGTCAAGCAGCTCAAGGACGCAGGTGCACTCGTCGACTCCAATTACGGCAAGGTCAATGATGCGTTCGTCAACGGCGACATCGACATCATGTTCAACGGCAACTGGACGCTCGGCGACTACAAGGCCGCCCGACCCGGCCTCGCCGTTGGCGCATTCCCCGCCGGCTCCGGCGGTCCCGCTCGGACCATGACCGGCGTCGACGGCTGGTACATCAATGCGGCTTCGAAGAATGCCGATCTCGCGATCGCCGTCGCGAAGGCGCTCGTCTCGGCAGACGCGCAGCGGATCTACGTGGACGTCGCCGGCCACGTCCCCTCGAACAAGGCCGTCGAAGTCACCGATCCGCTGGTGAAGGGCTTCACGGACGCGATCCTGCAGGGCGAGGCTCGGCCGCAGATCGAGCAATTCGGCAAGTACTGGGGCCCGTTCGGCGATGCCTGGGCCAAGGCAGGTCCCGATGATGGCTCCGCGGGTGGCAACACCACGGCCCTCGTGGCCGAGGCGTGCACCACGCTCGGCAAGTAGCCGCATAGCAAGCCGTTGAAGCCCCGGCCCCATGGGGTCGGGATCGGCCGGACGGGGCGCCTTCGGGTGCCCCGTCCGGCGTACTATTCGGCAGAACGAGGTAGCCCGAGGGAGGTTTCGTGGCCGACGCGATGGTCTCCAAGCGCTCGCTGATGTCCCGAATCGGTGGAACGGGACGATCGAGCCGCATCGCCTACCTCTACCTGGTCCCAGCCTTCCTCGTGATGAGCATCATCACGATCTACCCGCTCGCCTTCCAGGTCTGGATGTCCTTCACGGACATGCAGCTCATCCACCTGAATCTCCGCCTGGGCCTGACGCCGGACTTCGTGGGCCTCAAGAACTACGTCGATGTCATCGCCAGCCAGCTGGCGATCCCGAACTACAACTTCTTCCGGATCGTGATCTACAACCTGTGGTGGGCGATCACGAACGTGGCGATCCACCTGGTCCTGGGCGTCGGGATTGCCCTGCTCCTGAACGTCAAGGGCCTCAAGTTCCGCAAGTTCTACCGGGCGATGTTCATCCTGCCCGTGGTCATCCCGCCGATCATCGTTGCCACGGTCTGGGCAAACATGTTCGATGCCCAGAACGGCGCGATCAACCTGCTGCTGGCCGGCCTGGGTCGATTCCTGGGCATGTCACCGGAAGTCTTCCGCATCGACTGGCTGCGCCAGGTGCAATCGCCGATCGACTGGCTGCTGCCCTCATGGAACGGCGGCCCCAACCTGTCCCTGCCGCTGGCCTTCTACGCCATGCTGGCGACGAATACCTGGCTGGGCTGGCCGCTCAATTCCGTGGTTGCCACGGGCGCGTTGCAGAGCATTCCGCACGAACTGTATGAAGCCGCCGAGATCGACGGCGCAAACCCGCGCCAGAAGTTCCGGCACATCACCCTGGCCTATCTTCGGCCGGCGATGATCCCGTACGCGATCTACGGGTTCGTGATCACGTTCAACCTGTTCTTCCTTTCGTTCTTCATGTCGGGCGGCGGTCCGGCAGGTCGTACGGAGTTGCTGGTCACGCAGGCTTATCGATTGGCCAATGAACAGCGCCTGTACGGCGTGGCGGCGGCATTTGCGGTGATCATGTTCTTCATCCTGCTCGCGATCACCCTCGTTGCGAATCGCCTGACCAAGGCGACCCAGAGCTACAGCCTGTGAGGTCGGAACGATGAGTGCACCCGTCATCACCGGTCGGCAGCCTCGCTCCAGGTTTGCCCTGTGGAGCCGACGGGATCAGCCCGGCCTCGTGCGTCAGTTCGGCCTCCAGATCCTGTGCCTGTTCGTCCTGTTCACCGTGCTGTTTCCGATCGTGTGGGTCGTGAGCCTGTCCCTGGATCCGCTGAACCGATCGAGGCCGCTCGGGCTGAACATCATCCCGCCAGGGGCCACGCTCGAGGCCTACGCGCAGGTCATTCGCCAACCGACGAACAATGCGATCTCCTTCCTCGAACTCACGCTCAACAGCCTCAAGATCGCGCTCGGGACATCGCTCATTTCCGTCGGGATTGGCGTTTCGGCGGCCTATGCGTTCTCCCGCCTCACGTTCACGGGACGGCAGGTGCTGATGATCGCGATCCTGGGCGTCCTGATGCTGCCGGCAGTCGCAACGCTGGTGCCCCTGTTCGTGCTCCTCAACTCAGTCCGCATCGACCTGCCGCTGGTCGGAGCGTTCAACCTCCGACAGTCGCTCCTCGGCGTCGGGCTGGCCATCGTCTCGGGCCTGCTGCCGTTCGCAATCTGGAACCTGAAGGGGTATCTCGACACGATTCCCCGAGATCTCGAGGAAGCAGCGGCCGTGGACGGCGCCAGCGTCAATCAGACCTTCCTCCAGATCATCCTGCCGCTCGCCGTGCCTGCTCTCGCCGTCACGGCCTTCCTCGGCTTCATTGCCGGCTGGACGGAGTTCTACTTCACCTCGACATTCCTGTCGGGCAACATCAAGGACCACACCCTGGCGCTCGCCCTGAACGCGATGGTCGGCCAGTTCTCGAGTACGCCCTGGTCCCAGTTCTCGGCGTTCGCCATCCTGTTCGCCGTTCCACCGGCGATCGTCTACTTCATCGTCCAGCGCTGGATCACGTCCGGCCTCGCGATCGGCGGCGTCAAGGGTTGAGCGTGATGACGACCGTCGTGAACGCGGGGACTCGCGGGAGCGGTACGTAATCCGTCAGCCGACCGGCTGGACCAATGACGGGATCGGCGGCAACCAGGGTCTCGCTTCCAGGGCCCGACTGATAGACCACGCTCGCGTGCGGTTGTCCGCAGATCGGTCCGGACGCCAGATTCAGGATTGGCGATTCTGCTGGTTGATCGCCGAGATTCTGGATGACCAGCGCGCCGTGACTGCCTTCCCAGTGCAGGGTGACCGCCAGATCGCGGCGGGCAACATCGACGCGCCAGGCGCCGCCCGTGGCCAGGACCGGCACCACGTTCCGGACATTGAGCATGGTCCGGTAGGTGGCCAGGAGGGAGCCGGCGTCGCTGGATTCCGAGGCCACGTTCGCGGTCTGGGGAGCCGGCCCGAACGGCTCCCAGGGCGCGCCGGTCGTGAAGCCGTAGCCCGGGCCGGTCGGCGTCCACGGGAACGGGGTGCGGATATCCTCGTCGGGCTTGGCACCCTGGAGGCCGAGTTCCTCGCCGTAGTAGATGAACGGGACACCCGGGCTGGTCAGGAGTGCCTCGCCGGCCAGACCCGCTGCGACGCGATTGCCTCGGAGCTCGGTCATCGCCCGCGCCTGATCGTGGTTCGTGAGGAATGTCGCGACGCCACCGGTCGGGTACCGATCAGCGAGCTCGGTGACACCCGCGGTGAGGGTTGCTGCATCTCCGAGTCTGGCCGCGCCGAGCGCGGCCGGGCCGAAGTCGAAATCGAAGGTCATGTCGAGGGACCCGTCGGCGACATATCCCGAGGTCACGATGCGTGGTTCCCACACTTCGCCGAGCACCAGCGCCTCGGGATGCGAGACGTGGATCGCGTCGCGGAACGAGGACAGCCAGGCCATCGTCTCGGGCGTGTTGACCTGCGCCGTCGGGCCGGTCTCGACCAGGTGCTTGGCGGCGTCGAGCCGAAATCCGTCCACGCCACGGTCCAGCCACAGGCGAGCAATCCGCTCGATCTCCGCCGTGACGGCGGGATTGGTC
Organism: Chloroflexota bacterium; assembly: GCA_031369685.1. Lineage (GTDB taxonomy): Bacteria > Chloroflexota > Limnocylindria > Limnocylindrales > CSP1-4 > UBA5189. The sequence goes on from JANMPD010000038.1 coordinate 7,567, forward strand.
AGGTCGAGGTCCGGCATCCCGGCCCCGAACGCGCCGTAGTACCAGCCGGACGGGGTCTCGTGCCACGGCGAGCCACCCGCAACCCCGGGCCAGCCGGGATCGCTTTCGCGCCACACGTACCAGTTCCGGTGCGGACCACCGGCGAGCGCATCCTTGAACCACGGATGATCAGCCGACGTGTGGTTGATCACCAGATCGAGGACCACCTCGAGATCGCGCCGGTGAGCGGCGTCGACGAACGCCGCGAACGCCTTGAGGTCGCCGTACCGAGGATCGACCTGCTCGTAGTCGATGACGTCGTATCCGTGATAGCTGCCGGACGTGAAGATTGGCATCAGCCACACGCCACCGACGCCGAGGTCATCGCCGGTGCCAGCCGCTCCGTCGCCGAGATAATCGAGGTGCGCGGTCAGGCCTCGAAGATCGCCGATACCATCCCCATCAGCGTCGGCAAACGAGCGGACGAAGAGTTCGTAGAAGACGCGATTGGTCCACCAGCCACCGGGCTGGAGCGGCAGCGTGGTCGGGAGCGGGCAGGTGACCGAAGTTGCGTCTGGCCCGACGCCAAAACCCTGGCTCGTCGCCGGGGCAACCGTCGGTGAGGAGCCGCAGCTCGCGCCAACCAGGCACAGGGCGGCCACGAACGGGACCAGGCGGGCGATCCGCCGGTCGCGTTTGGCCGATCCTTCCAATGAGCGTTTCAACACAGGAGCATCCGAACCGGTGAATCAACGTTCATGTGCCCACGAGTATGTCACCGCACGCCCGCGAACTCGCAGGATTCCGAATCGACGGGCGGCATCGCTGTGAGCTCCGAGGCGCCGGGCTGGGCGCAGGACGCCGTCTTCTATCAGGTCTTTCCGGACCGGTTCGCATCCAGCTCACGGGTTCCCGATCCGGGGCCCATGGAACCGTGGGCCGCCCCGCCCACCCTCCACGGGTTCAAGGGTGGCGACCTGCTCGGCCTCGCCGGCCGGCTGGATGAACTCGTGGATCTCGGGATCACGGGGTTGTACCTGAACCCGATCTTCAGTGCGGCCTCGAACCACCGCTACAACACGTATGACTTCATGACCGTCGACTCATTGCTTGGCGGAGACGCGGCCCTCCGCGAGCTCCTGGACAGCGCCCACGAACGCGGTATCCGGGTGATCCTCGATGGCGTCTTCAACCATGCCGGTCGCGGGTTCTGGCCGTTCCAGCACGTCATTGAATCGGGCGGCGCCTCGCCCTACCGGGACTGGTTCTACCTGGACGACGATGTCCTCGACGGCCGCCGGAGCGTCCTGGTGGACGAGCACCTGTGCGGGGAAGCTGGCACACGTGGCTATCGATCCTGGTGGGACGTGCCGGGCCTGCCGAAACTCCGGGTGGAGCATCGGCCCGTCCGCGAGTACCTGATGCGGGTCGTCGAGCACTGGACGCGCTTCGGTATCGACGGCTGGCGCCTGGACGTGCCGCAGGACATCGAGGACCCGACGTTCTGGCCGGAGTTCCGCGCCCGGGTCCGGGCGATCAACCCGGAGACCTATCTGGTCGGCGAGATCTGGGTCGATGCACCCGAGTGGCTGGCCGGCGATCGCTTCGATGCCCTGATGAACTACCCGCTCACCATGGCGATCCTTGGTTTCGTCGGCGGGTCCCATCTCGACCTTGGCCTCGCCGCGGGCCAACAGAACTATCGGGACAATCTCGTGGACCTGGACGGTCCCGCGTTCGCCGATGCCCTCGTCCGGAACCTCACCATCAACCGATCCGAGACAACGGCGGTCCAGTACAACCTGCTCGGGAGCCACGATACGCCGCGCGCCGTGTCGGTCCTCGGCGAGGATGCGGTCCGGCTCAGGATCGCGACCCTGATCCAGCTGACCATGCCGGGCACGCCGTCCATCTACTACGGGGACGAGCTTGCGATGAGCGGCGGACCCGATCCCGATTGCCGTCGCTCCTACCCGGAGCGTCTCGCGGATGCCGGCGCGACCGCCCTCGATCACCGGGCGTACGTTCGATCTGTGATTGCCGCACGGCGCGACACGGTCGCGCTTCGATCCGGGGTCGTCTCGGTCCTGGGTGCCGCCGGTCGGGCGATCGCTCTGGGTCGCGAGGCCGATGGGCACGAAGCCCTGGTCCTCATCAATGCCGGGGACGCTGTCCAGACGCTCGAACTGGGCCGTGACCGGCTGGCCGGGCTTGACGAACGTGAAGAGCTGACGATCGGGCGAATCGTGATCGGCGACGATCAGGGAACGGTCACGCTCGATCCGCGGAGCGCCGCGGTCTTCCTGGGCGACTGACCACTCGAGCTCGAATCCGTCGCGGGGACGTCAGCGAGCGACCGGTTCCGTCGTCCTGATGCCGGCTGCTGGAAGGTAGAGTTGCTCCGCGTATTCGCGCAGCATCCTCGTCGTGGAGAAGCGCCACAGCGCCTTGGCCATCGACCGGCGCATCCATCCGAGCCACTCCGTGGGCACGCCGTTGGCATCGCGCTGGTAGTAGGCCGGAATGATCTCCTGCTCCAGGATCCGGTAGAGATCCTGAGAATCTGACCAGTCCTGCGCCGCCTCGTCCGGGTTCATCTCGCGCCCGCCGATTGCCCAGCCGTTGTCGCCCTCGAAGCCCTCGTCCCACCAGCCATCGAGGACGCTGGCATTGACGACGCCGTTGGCCGCCGCCTTCATGCCCGACGTGCCGGATGCCTCGAGCGGTCGTCGAGGGTTGTTGAGCCAGACATCGACGCCCTGGACCAGGAACCGACCGATCCGGAGGTCATAGTCCTCGAGGATGAAGACGCGTCCCCGGAGGGCCGCGCTGCGCGACCGGGAGAAGATCTGCTGGATCACGGATTGGCCGGGCCGGTCCGCGGGATGGGCCTTGCCGGCGAAGATGATCTGGAGCGGCCGATCCGTGTCGTGGACCAGCTTCGCCAGGCGGTCGACGTCCGTGAAGATCATGCCGCTCCGCTTGTAGGTGGCAAAGCGGCGCGCGAAGCCGATCGTCAGGGCGTTCGGATCGAGCACGTCCTCGAGCTCATCGAGGGTTCCCGGGGCCTCCCCGTGTCGTGCCAGCTGCACGCGCAGGCGGCCCCGCGCGAAATGTGAGAGCTCGCGCTTCTGGCGCAGGTGAGCAGCCCACAGGTCCGCGTCGGGGATCTCACCGATGCGCTCCCACCAGCGACTCGCGGGCACACCTGGATCGATGTGATCGAGATCGGCATCGAGGTGATGCTCGAGGAGCTCCGCGATCGGGCGACCCACCCAGGTCGGCGTATGGATTCCGTTCGTGATCCCGAGGATCGGATGCGGGACCACCTCACTCCAGGTGGCGTTGGCAGTTTCGGCATGCAGCAGGCTCACCGCGTTCGCGCCGACGGTCAGGCGAAGGCTGAACGCCGTCATGTCGAAGTGCGAGGCATCGCCGTCCGCTCCAACACCGATCTCGAGCATGCGGTCAACCGGCACGCCGCCGGTATCGGGCCGGCCATCACCGTCGAACAGTGGCCCGGCGATCTTGCGAATGAGCCCGGCATCGAATCGTTCGTTGCCCGCCGAGACGGGCGTGTGGATGGTGAAGACGCTGTTCTTTCGGTTCTCGGCCAGTGCGTCGTCCAGGCTCGCCCCGGCCGCCACGGCCTCCCGGGCTCGTTCGGCCAGCAGAAACGCGGAGTGACCCTCGTTCAGGTGCCAGACTGCGGGCTCGATCCCGAGGGCCCGGATGGCCCGGACGCCGCCCACGCCCAGCACGAGCTCCTGGTGCAGGCGCATCTCTCGGCCACGGACGTAGAGGATGTGGGTGATCGGCCGGTCTGCCCGGTGATTTTCCGGGGTATCGGTATCCAGCAGGAGGACGGGGACGCGACCGACCTGGGCCGTCCAGACATCGACCCGCACATCGCGTCCCGGCAGCTGGACGGTGACCGAGAGGGGATCGCCCGTTCGGTCGAGGGCCCGGGTGAGTGGCAGGCGCGAGAGGTCATAGTTCGGGTACGCGTGCTCCTGGTGGCCATCGGCGTCGATGGTCTGTCGGAAGTAACCGCGCCGATACAGGAGGCCAACGCCGACGAAGGGAAGGGACATGTCGCTGGCCGTCTTGAGGTGATCCCCGGCGAGGACGCCGAGACCGCCGGAATAGATGCCCAGCGACTCGTGGATCCCGTACTCGGCACAGAAATAGGCGATCGGACCGGTCAGTTCGTTGCCGTGGCGCTGGTGGAACCAGTGATCGTGGCCATTGGCGAGGTATCGATCGAATGCCTCGATGACCTCGTTGTACGCGGCGACGAAGTCGGAGTTATCGATGAAGTCCGCCCACCGAATCGGGCCGGACAGGATGGCCACGGGATTGTGGCTGCGACTCCAGGCGATGGGATCGAGGCGGCTGAACAGGGCCTTCGCGCTCGGGTGCCACGCCCAGTAGAGGTTGTAGGCGAGCCGCTCAAGTCCCGCGAGGGCTGGAGGCACACGGAGCACGGTCGGTCGGACCGACGGAATACGCACGAGGGGGTCCATTCGCCGCGCATTGTACCGGTTCAGCAACCCGCCACGGCGCGGATTCGGTCAGGTGCCGGTCCGTGGCCACGCGCACGCCACGGTCGCGACCCGGCACCGCCGGGCGCTACCATCGTTCCCATGTCGATCCGCGTTGCATTCATTGCGGCCGAGTGCGAACCATGGGCCAAGACCGGGGGCCTGGCCGATGTCGTGGACGCCCTGGCGCGGGCACTGGGAAGCCTGCCCGGCGACGACA
>JANMPD010000114.1:0-34650 GCA_031369685.1 Chloroflexota bacterium
CGCAGCCGTTCGCACGACGGCCCGCGAGCTCGAGATCCGCGTGCATCCTGGAGCCCGCGCCTACCTACTACCGTGCATCGCCGGCCATGTCGGCGCGGATGCAGCTGGCGCGATCCTTTCGCAAACGCCGTATCTCCGGGATGAGATCACGCTGCTCGTGGACGTCGGCACGAACGCGGAGATCGTGCTGGGCAGCCGGGCCCGCCTGCTCGCCGCATCTTCGCCGACCGGCCCCGCGTTCGAGGGCGCCCAGATCAGCTGCGGACAGCGAGCCGCGCCCGGTGCCATCGAGCGCGTCCGGATCGATCGGGAGACCCTTGAGCCCCGCTACCGCGTGATCGGGTCCAGCCGCTGGTCGGACGAGATCGGGTTTGCGGCGTCCACCCGCCGAACCGGAATCACCGGGGTCTGTGGTTCGGGGATCGTCGAGGTCATCGCCGAACTGTTCCTCGCCGGCGTGATCACCACGGACGGCACGATCGACGGGGCCATGGCGGCCCGCAACCCGCGGGTCATCCCGGATGGGCGGACCTTCTCGTACCTGCTCCGGGAGGCCACGGCGCCGTTCGGGGCATCCGGCGAGGCCGACTACCTGCCCGGCAGCCCGCGCCTGACGATCACCCAGAACGACGTACGCGCGATCCAGCTGGCGAAAGCCGCCCTCTACGCCGGCGCGCGGCTGCTCATGGACCACCTCGGGGTCGAGACGGTGGATCGCGTGGAGCTCGCCGGTGCCTTTGGCAGCCAGATCGACCCGCTCCACGCGCTCGTACTGGGGTTGGTCCCGGACGCGCCACTGGACCGCGTGGGACCCGCCGGGAACGCGGCTGGAACGGGAGCGTTGATCGCGCTGTTGTCGGGTGATGCTCGCCGAGAGATCGAGGGCGTCGTACGGACGGTGGAGAAGATCGAAACGGCGGTCGAGCCGCGCTTCCAGGAGCATTTCGTGGATGCCATGGCCCTGCCGCACCGGATCGCGCCGATGCCGTTCCTCGCCGCTGCCGTCCAGCTCCCGCCGCGGCGCGTGGCCGGTGGCGGCCCGGGCGGCGCTGCCGGCGCTGGCGGCTCCGGCCCCGGTGCTGGCCCCGAGGGTGGCTCCCTCCACGGACGACGTGTCAATCGACGACGAGCGACGGCCGCCGCCACGGAGGAACGCTGATGCACGAAGGACCACGCCATCGAACCGGGGGGCGCGCCGGCCGCATGGCAGCGCGGCTGGCCGCGCATGTCGAGTCCGCACCGTTCCTGACTCGCGCCCTGAAGCCGTTCGAGGTGCTCAACGAAGAAGGGCTGGCGCTCCTCGAGCACAACGCCGACACGATTCTCGAGGAAGTCGGGATCGAGTTTCGGGGCGATCCGGATGCGCTCCGTCTGCTCCGCGAGGCCGGCGCCGACGTCACCGGGGAGCTGGTTCGATTCCCGCGCGGCATGTGCCGGTCCATCGTCCAGGCGTCGGCACCGCGGATCTTCACCCAGCACGCGCGGAACCCCGAGCGAACCGTGCAGATCGGCGATCCGTACACAGTCCTAGCCCCGAACTACGGCTCGCCGTTCGTCCGCGACCTCGACAACGGCCGCCGCTACGGGACCATCGAGGACTTCCGGAACTTCGTGAAGCTCACCTACATGAGCCCGAACCTGCACCACTCCGGCGGCACCGTCTGCGAGCCGGTGGACGTGCCGGTCAACAAGCGCCACCTGGACATGGTCTATTCGCACGTCAGGTACTCGGACAAGCCGTTCATGGGCTCGGTCACCCATCCGTCGCGCGCCGAGGACACGGTCGAGCTGGCGAAGATCGCCTTTTCGGGTATGGGCGCCGATTACCTCGACGACCACACCGTCATCCTCAGCCTGATCAACGCAAACTCGCCGCTGGTATGGGACTCGACGATGCTCGGTGCCGCGCGCGCCTACGCGAAGAGCAACCAGGCCACGCTCATCACCCCGTTCATCCTGGCCGGGGCGATGTCCCCGGTCACGGTCGCCGGCACCGCTGCACAGACGCTGGCCGAGGCGCTGGCGGGGATGACGTTCGTGCAGCTCACGCGGCCGGGTGCGCCGGTGGTGCTGGGGTCATTCGCCAGCTCGATCTCGATGCAGTCGGGCGCGCCGACGTTCGGGACCCCGGAGCCGGCACTCGTGCTCTATGTCATGGCCGCGCTGGCCCGCCGGCTCGGGGTGCCGTTCCGATCGGGCGGAAACCTGTGCGCGTCGAAGATCGCGGACGCCCAGGCCGCCTACGAGAGCGCGGCCACGTTCCAGCCGACGATCCTCGCCGGCGTCAACTTCGTGCTCCACGCCGCGGGCTGGCTCGAGGGAGGGCTCGCCATCGGCTACGAGAAGTTCATCCTCGATACCGACCAGTGCGGGATGGCCGCGGTCTTCGTGAACGGCGTGGACCTGTCCGAGAACGGCCAGGCCCTCGACGCGATCAAGGAGAACGGACCGGGCCTCCATTTCCTCGGCAACAGCCACACCCTCGCGAACTTCGAGACGGCGTTCTATCGGTCGCCCATTGCCGACAACAACTCGTACGAGCAGTGGCTCGAGGATGGCGGTCTCGACGCGGCCCAGCGAGCGAACACGATCTGGAAGCGGATGCTCAACGAGTACGAGGCGCCGCCGATCGATCCCGGCGTGGACGAGGCACTCCTCGAATTCATCGCCAAGCGCAAGGCGTCCTTCCCGGACTCCGAGGTCTAGCGCGTGGCGTTCCTTCGGCGCCTCACCGGGCGCGCCGGACCGGGTGCGGGTCTCGCCGCTCCCGCGCGCAATGCGATCACGGCTGTGCTCAGCGCCCCGACCTTCGAGCTCATTCCGCTCAAGAACGTTCGTGATCAGGCCGCGTTCCTGCCAGCTGGGGCGACGGTCTCGGTCACCGCCTCGCCGGCGAAGGGGATCGAGGCGACGCTGGACCTTGCTGCGGCCCTCGAGGAGCAGGGGTTTCGCGCGATCCCGCACCTCTCGGCGCGGATGATCCGCGACCGCGCCCACCTGGCCGACGTCCTTGCCTGGCTCAAGGCTTCGGGCATCGATCGGGCGTTCGTGGTCGGCGGTGACGCCGAGGACCCGGGCGAATTCCTCGACGGCCTGTCGCTGCTCCGGGCGATGGCGGAGCTCGGTGATGCGCCGAGCGGCATCGGCGTCCCGTGCTATCCGCAGGGCCATGCGGTGATTCCCCAGCCGGCACTGCTCCAGGCGCTGCGGGACAAGGCGGTTTTCGCCTCCTACATGACGACGCAGCTGTGCTTCGATGCCGTGGCGATCCGCGTCTTCGTCGCCGCGCGACGCGCCGAGGGCATTGCGCTTCCCGTCAAGATCGGCATCCCCGGTGTCGCCGAAATCGCGAAGCTCTTGGCGATCAGCGCCCGGATCGGGGTCAAGGAAACGGGCCGGTTCCTGTCCAAGAACGTGCGATTCGTCAGCGAGCTCGTCACGTCGGGCGGCATCTACCGACCGACCGGCCTGCTCGAGAAGCTGGCGCCGGTGATCGCGGATCCGGCTGCGGACGTCATCGACCTCCACGTCTATACGTTCAACCAGGTGGAGTCGACGGAGCGCTGGCGGCGTGAGTACCTCACCGCGCTCCCGGGCACGTGACACCGACGCAGGAGGCCCTCTGCCGGGACCTCGCCTCAACGCCGGCGCGCATCGTCGAAGCGGCGAGGGGTTTTGCCGATCCGTCAGTGCCACGCTTCGCCGGGGAGTGGTCCGCCCGCGACGTGACCCTGCACCTCGCGGCTGTCGAGGTCGGCGTATGGCACGTCCGCCTCGAAGCGCTCGCAACGGAATCGTTCCCGGAGTGGCCGTGGGTTGAGCCGGATCGGTGGCCGCTCCCCCAGGGTTCCGGCTTCGCGGCCGCGGTCGACGTCTTCACTGCGCATCGAGCGGCGACGACCGATCGGCTCGAGGAGTTCGACGATGCCGGGTGGAAGCGTCGCGGCCGGCACGCGACCTTCGGCGTCCTCGATGTGGCGTCGCTGATGCGGATCGCTCTCGACCATGACGAGGAGCACCTCCGCCAGATCCACGGCTGATCGCCGCCTCGTCCAGGGCGGCTTCGGGCCGCCGCCGAGTTCCGCGTCGCCGGGGCCGCGCCGCTTCGCAGGAGAAGCTGTCATCTTCCCCACAGGCGCAGGCTATTCAAAAGGATTCTTGTCAGATCTGCCGCTCGCGAACATTCGGCAGTGATTCCGGCTCTCACTTGAGGCAATTCGTGCTCAGCCCGCGCGGCTCGCGGCTACGACCTTCGACCAAGCTGCGTCTGAGTCAAGATTGACAAGAAGTCGTCGAGCGGGCCGTGCGGCAGGAATCGCACCGGGTCGCGAACAGGCCACCAGCTCGGGAGTCGAAGGGGGGATCGATGGCAACGGTCAGTGAGATTTCGAGCCGCTACATCGACGAGGTCGCGGCGCTCGATCCGGTTCGCGGCGAGCGTTGGGGCGTGGCAAGCGATCAGACCCGCCTGACCGACTACTCGCCGGACGGCGCCGCGGCTCTGGCGGACCTGCTAGCGCGGACGATTCGCGATGTCAACGCGGCCGATGTGACCGACGAGTACGAACGCCTGGGCCAGGGCTTCCTGGCCGATTGGGCGGGTGGGGAACTTGGCGTCCTCGAGGCCGGCGAGCGCGAGCGGATGCTCAGCAACATCGTCGGGGCGCCGGCCAGCACCCGATCCGTCTTCGACCTGATGGACAAGTCCACGCCCGAGGCCTGGGATAACATCGCCGCGCGCCTCGCGGCCGTGCCGGCATCGATGGCCGGCTATCGGGCCTCCCTCGAACTCGGCCTCGCGAATGGCCGACCCGCAGCGCGTCGGCAGGCGCTCGTGGTCGCGGACCAGTGCGCGACGTGGGCGGGTACCGGCGCCGATGCCGGGTGGTTCGGCACGCTGGTCGCCGGGTCCGAGGGAATCGTCGTCGACGCCGCCGGTGCCCGGCTCAACACGGCCGCGCATCAGGCAGCCGCTGCCTACGCCGACCTCGCGACGTGGTTGCGTTCGACGTGCGCGCCGAAGGCGACCGAATCCGACGCGTCGGGCGACGAACGCTACCGCGTCTGGGCCGAGTACCTGCTCGGCACGGACCTCGACATCGACGAGGCCTACGCGTGGGGCTGGGAGGAGCTGGCCCGTCTCGAGACCCAGAAGGACGCCGAGTGCGAGCGGATCCTGCCGGGCGCCGGATTCGAGGCCGTGCGTGAGCTCCTGATCAACGACCCGAACCGGTCGATCCACGGGGTCGAGTCCTACCGCGAGTGGCTCCAGTACGTCACTGACGAGGCCATCGACGGGCTCGCGGGCGTGGAATTCGATATCCCCGATTCGATCCGCCGCTGCGAGGTCCGCATCCCGCCTGAGGGCAGTGCGGCCGCTGCCTACTACACCTCGCCGTCGGAGGACCTCGTCCGGCCCGGTCGGACCTGGTTCCCGACCGTGGGCCGCAAGCGTTTCCCGACCTGGGACGAGGTCAGCACCGTCTATCACGAGGCGGTCCCCGGCCATCACCTCCAGGGCGCCACGATCCGGCTCGTGCCCCTCACGCGGGCCCACAAGCTCGGGTTCATGTCCGCCCACGGCGAGGGCTGGGCGCTTTATTCCGAGCGCCTGATGGACGAGCTCGGTTGGTTCCGGACCCCGGAGACGCGCCTCGGGTTCCTGTGCGCCCATGCATTCCGGGCCGCGCGCGTGGTCGTGGACATCGGCCTGCACACCGGCCGACGGATCCCGCAGGGTCATCCAGGCGCCGGTGAGGCGTGGACCTACGAGCGAGCAATCGACTTCATCGTCCGCGCCGGGGGCATGGATCGGGACAAGGCCGAGAGCGAGGTCCTGCGCTATCTGTCCTGGCCATCGCAGGCCACGGCCTACAAACTCGGCGAGCGGACCTGGCTCGCGGGTCGCGAGGCCGCTTCCGCCAGGGCCCGCGTCGATGGCCGGGCTTTCGACCGCCGGGCGTGGCACGCCGGAGCATTGGCGCTCGGGCCGCTCGGGTTGCGACGCCTCGGCGCCGAGCTGGCCAAGGCCTGAATGCGGCAGGTGCCAAGCGCGCCAATCGTCGTCCGTATGGAGGAGTCACCGTGAACCGAACCGAACTCATCGACCACTATCGAACCGGCATGGCCGATCTTGCCGACTCCCTGACCGGCATCACTGACGAGGAGCTCGATCGCCCGCAGGAGGGCGGGGAGTGGACCGCCCGTCAGGTCGTTCATCACCTGGCCGACGGCGAGGCGATGTCCTTCACCCGATTGCGCCGCCTCGTTGCCGACGATCAGCCCGTGATCCAGGGCTATGACGAGCCGGTGTTCGCCCAGCGACTCCACTACGACCGTCCGATCGAGACGTCCCTCGCGGTCGTGGTCGCGGTCCGCGCCTCGAGCCTCGAGCTCATGAGCGTGATGACTCCCGACGACTGGGCCAGGGTGGGAACCCACAGCGAGCACCCGCGCTACACCGTCGATCTCTGGCTGGAGATCTACGCCGGCCACGTCCACGACCATGCCGACCAGATTCGCCGCGCGAGGGCCGCGGGCGCTGCCTGACCCAACAGCAAGGCTGGCGCCGAACCGGCGCCACTGCCAAGATGGAGGCGTCCCATGGCCCTGCCGATTGGTCCCGCGGTGGTGTTCCTGTTCACCGATATCGAAGGCTCGACCCGGTCTGAGCGATCTGTCGGTTCCGTCGCGTGGGCGTCGATCGTTGCGCGCCATGATTCCCTCCTCCGCGGTGCGATCGAGGGTTGCAGCGGTGTCGTCGTGAAGACCGAGGGCGACGCGTTCTTCGCGGCGTTCGCGGATCCGATTTCGGCACTGACAGCGGCAGTCCGGGCCCAACGTGCTGTGGCTTCTGAGCCGTGGGACGGGGATCTCGAGATCAAGGTCCGGATGGGCCTCCATCTCGGCGAGGGTCGGCTGCGCTCGGCCCGACCCGGTGAGCCCGAGGACTACGTCGGCATCGACGTGAACTACGCCGCACGGATCGCCGCGGCCGGCAACGGACGCCAGATCGTCGTGTCTGCCCAACTCGTCGCCGCGCTGCCCGCGGATGTCGCGACGATCCAGGGGCTCGGACCGGTCGAGCTCATCGACGCCGGGGCGCGCACCGTCAAGGATTTCGATGAGCCCGCACACCTGTTCCGGCTGGTCGGCCCGGGGGCGGCCGACGACGACCGCGCCCTGCGGACGACCGACGCCCCGACGAACCTTCCCGGCGAGGTCACGGAACTGGTCGGACGCAAGGCCGACATCGCGGTCCTGCGCGAGGCACTCGCGGAGAGCCGGATCGTGACCCTGACCGGGCCCGGGGGCAGCGGCAAGACCCGGCTCGCACTCGGTCTCGCGCGCGAGGTCCGGGATCGATTTCCGCACGGCACCTGGTTCATCGATCTCGCGGCGGTCCGGGAGCCGAGCCTGATCGACTCGGCCATCGCTTCGGCCATCGATGTCCGGGAATCGCCCGAGGTCGGCCTCGGTGACGCGCTCCGGGCGTTCCTGCGGGATCGCTCGGCGTTGCTCGTCCTGGACAACCTCGAGCAACTGCTGCCCGATGGCGCCGACATCGTGGCGCGGCTCGTCCGGTCGGCGCCGGACGTTCGCCTGGTCATCACCAGCCGCGAGCTCCTTCGGATCGCCGGCGAACGCGGCTACCCGGTGCCGCCGCTCGATGTGGACGCCGGCGTCCGGTTGTTCGTGGATCGGGCGCGCTCGCATCGCTCTGACCTGGTACTCGGTGACGATGCCTTCGTTGCCGTGCGGGCGATCGCCGAGCGGCTCGGCGGCCTGCCGCTGGCCATCGAGCTCGCCGCGGCGCGCGTGCGCGTCATGAGCCCGGCCATGATCCTCGAACGCCTCGGCCACAGCCTCGACCTCGGCGGCGGCGCCCGCGACATGCCCGAGCGACAGCGGACGCTGCGCGGCGCCATCACCTGGAGCCATGACCTGCTCAGTCCCACGGAACAGCGGCTGTTCGCACGCCTCGGCGTCTTCGCGGGCGGGTGCACGACGGAGGCGGCCTACGCCGTCGCGGACCCGGATGGGGATCTCGGACTCGATGTCGCTGTGGGCCTGGAATCGCTCGCCGACAAGAGCCTGGTGCGGATCGAGTTCTCAGGTCAGGGACCGACCGCGAGCACCGCCGCGCTTGACGAAACGCGGTTCAGCATGCACCCACTTCTCCGGGAATATGCACTCGAGCGGCTCGGTGATCTCGCGGAGCGAGCGGCGGTCGAGGCAGGGTTCGCTGCGGTGTATGCGGCGATCGCGGAGTCAGCCGGGCCCGCGATCCTCACCCAGACCGGCGAAGCCACGATCCACCGACTGGATCGCGAAGACCACAACATGCGGACCGCGATCGACTGGTCTATCGCCAACGACCAGCCCGACATCGGCCTTCGGATGCTCGGCTCGATCTGGCGCTGGTTCCAGCAGCGCGGGCGGCTCCGGGAAGGGCGGGGGTTGCTCGCCACCCTGCTCGGCCACGTGCCGCCGGGCGACGATCGGGTCCGGGTCGCCGCGCTGTCGGCCGCGGGCGGCCTGGCGTACTGGATGAACGACTTTGCCGGTGCGGGCAGCGCCTATCAGGAGCGCCTCGCCCTCGCCACGACGATCGACGATCCGATTCTCATGGCCGACGCGCACTACGACATCGGGTTCCTGGGCGTCGTGAACAAGGACGCGGCGATGCTCCGCGAGCACGAGCAGATCGCGCTCGACCTGTACACAGCGGCGGGCCAGGACGACGGGATTGCCCGGGCTCGACAGGCGCTCGTCCTTGCGTTGTTCCTCACTGCTGACTACGAACGCGCGCACGAACTCGAGCTGCAGAACTACGAGGCATTCGAGCGCGCGTCCTCGCACCTCCAGGTTGCCGATAGCATGACCCTCCTCGCCGCCATCGCCTTCCGACTCGGTGACCCCGCGACCTCGTGGCAGCGCACGGTCGCCGGACTGAGGTTCTTCGTCAGCGTCGACAGCGCCTCGGGGCTTGCTCGCGGACTTGGGATGGCGGCCATCCTCCTGCTCACGAGCGGGGACCCCGAGCTCGGTGCACGCGCCACGGGGGCGACCTACCGGCTCGTCCGGGAGAAGGGCGTGATGCTCGCTCCCGTGGCCGTGCTCCATCTGCCCGACCCGGCGATCCTGTCGGTCGAGAAACTGGGCGCCGAGCGCTCCGAGGAATTGATGGCCGCCGGCGCGGCGGTCGAGGTCGAGGACATGCTTGCCGAGATCTTCGCAACGGCCTTCGCGCCGGCCGTTCCAGCTGTCGATTAGCGGTCGCGCGCGGCCCCGGCCGGGTCGCAGACATCCGCGCCGGGATCTACCGACCGAGGATATCGACGAGCATCTCCACAAAACGCGGCCCATCAGCGTCGAAGGCGAACTCGACGTTCGGGACCCCGTCGGGCGTCGGGCGAACATCGCAGATCGTACGGCCCGCAGCGAGCGAAGATGTCGTCTCGACGTCTACCCGAATGGGTCGGGTCGTGAGCAGGGCAGGTTCGATGACAGCGCAGACTGCCAGGGCGTCGTGCACCGGCGCGGCGGACGCGCCGGCCATCGGCTGGGTCGCGTTGTAACCGTGAATTCGCTGCTCGACGAACGCCGCCGCTGCCGCCGCAGCTGCGGTTCCGAGCGCTCGAAGTCGTGCGCAGTCTTGCAGCGAAACCGGGGCGCGATGCGTTGCATCGAGGGGGACCATGCGGATCGGGCGGCCGCACTCGAGGACGATCCGGGCGGCCTCGGGATCCACCCAGAAGTTGTATTCGGCCGAGGCGGTGCGATTCCCAGTCTCGTGGGCGCCACCCATGATGACGATCTCCGGGATCCGCTCGGCCATCCTCGGTTCCTTCAGCAGTGCCATCGCAACGTTCGTCAGCGGCCCGACCGCGACGAGCGTGATGTCGCCGTCGGAGGCCAGGTACGTATCGACCAGCCAATCCACCGCGTGCTCCGGACGAGCCCGTGTCCGGGCTGCGGGCAGATCCAGCAGGTTACGATGGATGACCGCGGCCATCCCCCGGTCGCCTTGGGGCCGCAGCATCGGCATCGCCATTCCGCGAAAGACAGGGATGTCGGGTCGCGCGATCAGGTCGAACACACGAAGCGTGTTCTCCGTCGTTTCATCGACACCGGTATTGCCATTGACGGCGGTCGCTCCGACCAGGTCAATGTCAGGTGAAAGCGCGGCCACCATCAACGCAACCGCATCGTCCGTGCCCGTATCGACGTCCAGGATGATCCGTGTGGGCATGACAAGAGTCTATGGGAACGGCGGGACGAAGCCGCCGCGAACCGAGGGCCGCGAACCGAGGGCCGGGCCGCGACAGGCATATGCCCGGTCATGCGCTCCCCAGACGCGACCACGACCTTCCAAATCCAGGCCTCGACGCTGATACTTCGGGGATGTCGATTGAAGGACCCGTAGCCCGCGACGAGCGAGGACCGGCTGGCCCCCATCGTGGGGCGTTTGGTCATTTCCTTGTGGAAGCCGAGGCAAGCCCGGATGTTCTCGGCGTGGTCCTCATGGGCTCACGAGGGTTCGAACACTTCGTCACGGCGCGCTCTGATCACGACGCACTCGTGATCGTCGCCATGGATCCCACTCCCTGGCGACGCGATCACGGGTCTGCCGTCGAAACCTGGCCCATGACCATCGGACAGTTTCGGACGCATGGGCTGACCGTGGACGCCTGGAATCGTGCCGCTTTCCTTGGCGTCCAAGTCGTCCTCGATCGGCTTGACGGCGAGATTGCGCGCCTGGTCAAGGAGAAGCGAACGCTGCGCCCGGAGGAGGCGGAGGCGCTTGGGGCGGCCCGCGTGGACGGCTACATCAACTCGCTGGTGCGCTCGCTCCGAAACCTCGAAGCCGGTAGAGAGGTCGAAGGCAGGCTCGACGCCATCGAATCGATCGGGCCACTGCTCGAGGCGGTCTTTGCCTTCGAAGGGCGGGTTCGGCCGTTCAACAAGTGGCTCCGGCACGAAACTGAGGTCCGACCCCTCGCGTTCGGCGACATCGTCAGCTTGGTCGACCAGATCGCGACCTGCCCCACAGCGGACATGCAGCGAGCGGTCTTCCGGCACTTCGAGGCGGCCGCCCGACAGCGAGGGCACGGCACGGTCGTGGACAGCTGGGAGCCGGACGTTGCCTGGATCCGCGGCGAGCCGGCTGACCACTTGACGCGGTGAGAACTGCATTGGCGATCGCGCTAGCTCTCCTCGTAACGCTGGCTGGCTGCGCTCTCGAGGGTCCTGACGAGGTGAGCTGGCTGACGTTTGGCGGGCAGCGCTACCGAGGAGCGGTCATACCCCTCAAAGTGCAAGCAGCCGATCTCATCAAGGTTGGGGTGGCAGAGGATGCCGCCGATGCGCGGTTCCGCGGTGCCGATCTGTTTGCGCTGACTGACGTGAACCCGGCCGACATCGTGCTGGTGAGGGCGCCCACCGGCGACGAAGGTCCAGCGTTGATCGTGTTCATTGCTCGTGGGGCTTTGTTTCCCGCGCTCTGTCGATTCACGACGTCGGGGATCGCCGGCTGCGAGGATGTCCAAAGCCCGCGAGCGTCGTAGTTCTACCTCAACAGCCCCCCGACACCGAAACTCCGGGCGGCCCGGCGACGCCGCCACGGCGGTCGGGGCGGCGCGGACCCCCACGCCTGGCGGAAACCAGGGCGCTATGGGACGTTGATGATCACGACAGACGTGGCATTGCCGCCGACAGCGACCCGGGTCGTGCCCAGCACGCGCCAATCGGCCCCCGGGACCCCGATGAGTGCCTGTACCTCCCAGGTCATCGCCGGCAGGCTCGGAATGAGGAAAATACCGTCGGTGTCGGTACCGTAGGCGATCCCACCGTCCGGCTCCGCTTTCCCAATGTCGCCGATCGCATTGATGAGGAGATCCGCAACAGACGAACCGCTGGAACTGACGACGCGCCCGCGCAGGCTACCCCTCGGGAGCCGTGCGACGACATTCCGATCCAGGACGAGGTTCAGCATCCGACCGGCGCCCAGGTGCTCCCTGATACGGTCGCCGCCGAATGGGTCCGACGCGAAGAACACGAGTTCGACCTGATTCCCGGGCACGTCGGTCGCCACGGATCCGAGCGCGATCCCATTGGCTTCGAACCATGGGATGTCCGCATTGATTCGTTCGTGGAGCGCCTCAAGCATCGCCTGAGAGAATGCAACCTGCCGCACGGTCCAGTTCGCCGACGGATGAAGTTGCTGGGCCAGCGCCGCAATGTGGCTCGCCGGCTCATCGGTGACGAGGACGACTACCTGACCACCGTGCTCCTGGTCGATGTAGGACCCGCCGTACACGTCAACGTGCTGTAGCCCATAGGCCTGCACCACCGGCACGACGGCGTTGGCATTTCGGGCCCGTGCCTCGAGGTCGGCGAGTTCGGCTGGCAATAGACGTACGCCGAATGCTCGTGCCGAAGCATCGGGATCGTGCTCAACCGCCTCTACCCACGCCGGGTCGCTCCGGAGCCCGAACTGAGCGCGGAACGCGAGGGCAGCGGTCATCACGTCGGCAGGGATCGATGGAGTCTCGGTCACCTGTGACGGTGCCATTGGGGCACAACCCAATACGGCCAGGATGACCGGCATGACGATGAGCGACCGAGCTCGACGTCGAGCGGAACTCAGGAGTCTGAGAGCCGCCCGCCACGATGGCATCTATCGGCTCCTTCTACGATGTTGGTGCATGCAATTCGCGACCGGACAAAACCGGAAGGAACCAAACGACGACGTGGCGACGCTGAGGCTCGCGACGCCGCGAGCGGGCTACGCGGACTGCATCCTAGGCGCCTTGCGGGCTGCGGCTACGCTCAACGTCCAGACCAGACTACTTCCCCGGCCCGCGATTGACGCCTCGCCGACCGACGACCTAGACTAATCCCGACCAGATAGGTCGGATATAGCGGGGCTCGACAAGGGTCCCTGCCGACCCGAGATCCGAGGAACGTCACCCTGAGCACGAGACCCACTTTCCATGGTTCCGGCGCCGTGTCCTTCAGCACGAAGGGCGAGTACGGCGTACGGCTCATGGTCCAGCTCGGGCGGCATTTCGGGACCGGGCCGGCCAGCCTCGCCGAGATCGCGGCCGAGGAGGACCTGCCCCGCGCCTACCTCGAGCAGCTCGCGATGGGGCTGCGCGATGCCGGGCTCGTGGTCTCGACGCGCGGCGCCCATGGCGGCTACGAACTCGGGCGCCCACCATCGGATATCAGGATGAGCGACGTTCTGCGCGCGCTTGAGGGTCCGATCGCGCCGATGATCTGCGCGTCGGATGATCCGGAGCACGCCACGCTGTGTGATCGAGCGTCGAACTGCACCGTCAACATCCTCTGGGTCCGCGTTCGGGACGCCATCGTCGGCGCGCTCGAGGGCATGACCCTGGCCGACCTCGTGCCCCTCCGGCTGCCGCCGATAAGCCCCGAGGGACCGGCAAACCCCAAGAATTTGCAAGGAGCCGTGACCCGCTCGTGAGCACCGACACCAACGACCGAACCCTTCGCATCCGCGGCCTCCGCGTCGCGCCGCTGGCCGCGCCGGATAAGGAAATCCTCCAGGGCATCGACCTCGAGGTCGGCCCGGGCGAGGTCCACGCGATCATGGGCCCCAACGGCTCTGGCAAGACGACCCTCGCCTATGCCCTGATGGGTCACCCGGCCTACGTCATCAAGTCTGGCGAGGTGACCTGGATGGGTCGCGACGTGCTGGCCCTGTCGGCCGACAAGCGCAGCCGCCTCGGCATGTTCCTCGCGTTCCAGTACCCGACGGCAGTCCCCGGCCTCAGCGTAGCCAGCTTCATCCGGAGCGCGCTCAACGCCAAGCTCCAGGGGATCGACAAGAACCCGGACATCGATCCGACCGATGCGATCAAGGGCGGCGTGTCCATGCTCGAATTCCGACGCAAGATGCGCGAGAAGCTCGCCCTCCTGAAGATGGACGAGGCCTTCGTCTCGCGGTACGTCAACGACGGCTTCTCGGGCGGCGAGAAGAAGCGCCTCGAGATGCTCCAGATGGCGATGCTCGAGCCGCAGCTGGCGATCCTCGATGAGACCGATTCGGGCCTCGACATCGATGCCCTGCGGATCGTCGCCGAAGGCGTCAACGCGATGCTCAACCCGGACCTCGGCATCCTCCTGATCACCCACTACCAGCGCCTGCTGAACCACATCAAGCCGGACTTCGTCCACGTCCTCGCCCAGGGCCGGATCGTCACCTCGGGCGGGCGCGACCTGGCCATTCGACTCGAGGACGAGGGCTACGGCCCGATCCTTCGCGAGAACGGCCTCGATGTCGACGTTCCCGACGACGCCCTCCGGCTCGACGAGCCGGCCGTGCTGGCCCACTGACGGAGGCATCGACGATGACCCTGACGACCGACCCGGGGGGGCCGGAATCCTCTACCGATCCCGCCGCCGGATCCGCAGCCGACCCGCGGATCCGTGATGGTCGCCTGGTCCCCGAAATGATCCGCGCCGATTTCCCGATTCTCGGCACGACGACTTCGCACGGAAAGCCGCTGGTCTACCTCGACTCGGCGTCCACGAGCCAGAAGCCGCAGGTCGTGATCGATGCGATGGACACCTATTACCGCGAGTACAACGCCAACGTCCATCGTGGGATCTACGAGATCGGCGAGCGCTCCACGGCAGCGTACGAGGCGGCCCGAACGAGCGTCGCGCGGTTCATCAACGCCCCGGATCGGCACGAGGTCGTGTTCACCCGCAACGCGACCGAGGCGATCAACCTCGTGGCCTACTCGTGGGGCCGCAAGAACATCAATCGCGGCGACGTCATCGTCCTGACCGAGATGGAGCATCACGCCAACCTCGTGCCATGGCAGCTCCTGGTCCAGGAGAAGGACGCGGATCTCGAGTTCATCCCGATCACCGACGACGGCCTGCTCCGCCTCGACGTCTTCGAGGTCCTCCTCAAGCTCAAGCCAAAGCTCGTCGCGTTCACCCATGTCAGCAACACGCTCGGGACGATCAATCCGGTCGCCGAGATAACCCGGATGGCCCACGCCGCTGGAGCGCTGGTCCTGGTTGACGGCGCCCAGGCCGTGCCACATGTGCCGGTCGACGTCCAGGCCATCGATGCCGATTTCTACGTCTTCTCCGGGCACAAGATGCTGGGCCCCACGGGATCTGGTGCTTTGTGGGCACGGCGAGCGCTGCTCGAGGCCATGCCGCCGTTCCTGTCCGGTGGCGAGATGATCCGCGAGGTTCACCTTCGCCGGTCCGAGTTCAATGAGATCCCGTGGAAGTTCGAGGCCGGCACACCGGACATCGCAGCCGAGATCGGCCTCGGGGTGGCGGCGGACTATCTGGCCGCCCTGGGGATGGGCCGCGTCCGTGAGCACGAGCGCGAGCTCGTCGGCTATGCATTGGTCCAGCTGATGACTCAGCACCCCGATGTGGACCTGTACGGGCCGCTCGATGCCGGGCTCCGGGGCGGGGTCATCCCGTTCAACATCCCGGGTATCCACCCGCACGACGTGGCCCAGGTGTTGGACCGGACCGGCGTCGCGGTGCGCGCCGGGCATCACTGCACCATGCCCCTCCACGAGCGACTCGACCTGCCGGCCACCGCCCGTGCCAGCTTCAACGTCTACACGACCCGGGCCGACATCGACGCCCTCATCGACGGCATCACCGAGGTCAAGCGGGTCTTCGGGAGCTAGGTCCGGCGCGGCGATCGGCGGCGCACGACTCCGAACGCGAGATCACGCACGCATCGGCCGCGACCCTCGGGAGGACGCGACCTTGGCTTTCATACCCGACTCCGCTGGTCGGGATTGAGCCTTCGCGCTACACTCCGAGATCGACATGGACGATCTCTACCGCGACTACATCCTCGAGCACTACCGGCGGCCCCATAACTTCGGGGTACTGGAGCATGCGAACGCGTCCCACGAGGGTGCCAATCCCCTGTGCGGCGACCGAATCACGCTTCAGCTGCGGCTCGCGAACGGCAAGGTTGCAGGCGTGGGTTTCACCGGTCGGGGCTGCGCGATCAGCCAGGCATCGGCCTCGCTCCTGACCGACGAGATCAAGGGCAAGGGTATTGCCGATGCCGCGGCGATGCGATCACAGGACGTCCTGGATCTCCTCGGGATCGACATCTCGCCGGCGCGCCTGAAGTGCGCGCTCCTGAGCCTCGAGACCATGCAGTTGGCCATCGCCGACGCCGGCAAGTCCGGCGAAGCGAAGGTCACTCCCGCATCCGTGCCCGCGAACGCGACACGATCCACACAGAGCGAGCCCGCATGACCGCGCGCCAGTACGGCGGCATGCCGGGTATGGGCCGCTGCAGGTGTACGCAGCCGGCCTGATTGCCGGCTGACTCGCGCCCGCGTTCCAGCGCGCGGATCGCATCCTGCCCGCCCCGGCGACTCGCCTCGGCTTGCCCGTCTCATGCATTTAGACCAGGAGCACCATTTCCATGACCCTCCGATTGGGCGATATCGCCCCCGATTTCACCGCCGCCTCTACCGAAGGGGAGATCCGATTCCACGAGTGGATCGGTGACGACTGGGCGATCCTGTTCAGCCATCCCAAGGACTTCACCCCGGTCTGCACCACTGAGCTCGGTGCCGTTGCGAAGCTCAAGGGCGAGTTCGACAAGCGCGGCGTCAAGGTCCTCGGCCTCAGCGTGGACGGCGTCGAGGACCACGAGGGCTGGTCCCGGGACATCGAGGCGACCCAGGGCGTGGCGCTGAACTTCCCGATCATCGCCGACAAGAACCGGGCCGTCGCCGAGGCGTACGACATGATCCACCCGAATGCCGAGGCAACCCAGACCGTCCGCTCCGTGTTCGTCATCGACAACGCCAAAAAGGTCCGCCTGTCGCTGACCTACCCGGCCAGCACCGGCCGAAACTTCGACGAGCTCCTCCGCGTGGTGGACTCGCTCAAGCTGACATCGAGCAATTCGGTCGCCACGCCGGCGAACTGGAAGCACGGGGACGATGTGATCATCCTTGCGTCGCTCAGCGATGAGCAGGCGCGCGAGAAGTTCCCGGATGGGTGGCGGGCGGAGCGGCCGTACCTCCGCTACGTTCCGGACCCGTCGAAGGAGACCGGAAGGACCGCATGACCAAGTCATATTCGGACCTCCTGCGCGAGGCCAAGGCCTCGATCAGCGAGGTGAACCCGGCGGAGGCCGAACGCCTCCGCGCCCAGGGCGTGACGTTCGTCGACGTTCGCGAGGCCTCGGAGTGGGAGCAGGGGTTCATCCCAGGCGCCCTGCACATCAGCCGCTCGTATCTCGAGCAGCAGGTCGAGGCGGCCGTCCCGGATCGGGACGCGCCGGTCGTCCTGTACTGCGCCGGCGGCGTCCGTTCCGCGTTCGCTGCCCAGACGCTCCGACAGCTCGGCTACGCCAATCCCATCTCGATGTCCGGTGGCTTCCAGTCCTGGAAGTCGGCCGGGCTCCCGTGGCAGGCCCCGGTTGTCCTCTCGAAGGCCCAGCAGCAGCGGTACAGCCGCCATCTGCTGATCCCCGAGGTCGGGACGAAGGGTCAGGCCAGACTGCTCGAATCGAAGGTCCTCCTCGTGGGGGCCGGCGGCCTCGGCAGCCCGGCGGCGCTCTACCTGGCGGCAGCCGGCGTCGGCACGCTCGGGATCATTGACTTCGATGTCGTGGATGTCTCGAACCTCCAGCGCCAGATCCTCCACACGACGGATCGCGTTGGCGAGAAGAAGGTCGAGAGTGCCCGCAAGACCATTCAGGCACTCAATCCCGACGTCACGGTCATCCCGCACGAAGAGATGCTCGTCGGCAGCAATGTCGAGCGGATCATCTCCGGCTACGACGCGATCCTCGACGGAACCGACACCTTCGAGACGCGGTACCTCCTGAACGACGCCGCGGTTGCGGCCGGGATCCCGGTCATCCACGCCTCGGTCTTCCGGTTCGAGGGCCAGCTGACGACGTTCATCCCCTATGAGGGCCCGTGCTATCGGTGCCTCTACCCGACCCCGCCGCCCCCCGAGCTTGCGCCGGGCTGCTCCGTGGCCGGCGTCCTCGGCGTCGTGCCCGGGATCATGGGCCTGCTCCAGGCCAATGAGGTCCTCAAGGTCCTCCTCGGGATCGGGACGACTCTGGCGGGCCGGCTGCTCCTGTTCGATGCCCTCGAGGCCGAGTTCACCGAGCTGACGCTGCGTCGCGATCCGACCTGCCCGGTCTGCTCCGACGACGCCCGCGCCGCCCGCGATCGCGGCGACGCCCCGACCCTGTCGGCATTCCCGACCGACGCCCCATTCGCGCTCGGTGGTACCGGGTTCGGCGGGTCCTTCGGCACCACCCCAGAGGCACGCGCATGAGTACGGTGTTCATTCCCACGGTGCTGCGACCCTCGGTCGCCGGCGCCAAGTCGCTCGAACTCGCCGGCACCACCGTCGGCGAACTGGTCCATGCCCTCCTCGAGCGCCACCCGGGCCTCGGGGGCCAGCTGCTCACCGCCGAGGGCGACCTCAACCGGTTCGTCAACGTGTACGTCAACGGCCAGGATGTCCGCTACCTCGATGGGCTCGCGACGCCCGTCGCGGATCGAGACGAGGTGCGACTCCTGCCGGCGATGGCGGGCGGCTGACGATGGCGGCGCTCCGAGCGCCGGGGACGTCGAACCGGGGCGACACGGGCTCGGTCGTGCCGCAGCCCCGCTCTGAGCGAGCCCGGCCCGCGCCGTCGCCCGGCCCGGCGCCATCGCACGCCCAGGCCCATGCGGACCTGGTGCCGCACGGTGGCAGGTACGAGAGCATCCTCGATGCGATCGGCCATACGCCGCTGGTGGCGATACCGTCGATGTCCCCGAACCCGGCGGTTCGCATCTACGCCAAGCTCGAGTTCCTCAACCCGAGCGGGTCGGTCAAGGACCGCGTGGCACGCGCCTTGATCGAGGATCTCGAGGCGCGCGGCTCACTCGGCCCGGGCTCGATCATCCTCGAGCCGACATCCGGGAATACGGGGATTGCGCTGGCGATGATCGCTCGCCGGAAGGGCTATCGGGTGGCCCTGGTCATGCCCGACAACGTCACCCTGGAGCGCCGCCAGATGGCCGCCCTGTTCGGGGCGGAGATCATCGATTCGCCCGGTCGACTCGGGTCCAATGGCGCGATCGTCCTAGCCAAGGAACTCGTTGCCCGTGACCCGCGATTCGTGATGCCCTACCAGTACGGCAACGAGGCCAATCCGCGGGCCCACGAGGAGACCACGGCCCCCGAGATCCTCGCCGACTGCCCCGAGGTCGATGCCGTCGTGGCGGGACTCGGGACCGGCGGCACGCTCATGGGCGTGGCCCGCTTCTTCGGCCGGGCCAAGCCCGACGTCCGGATCATTGCCGCCGAACCCCTGCCCGGCGAGGCCGTCCAGGGACTCCGTTCGCTCGACGAAGGATTCGTGCCAGAGATCCTCGATCCATCCCTCCTCGACGCCAAGTACCTCATCTCGAACCGGGACGCGATTGCCGCGGTCCGCGATCTCATCGCGCTGGAGGGCATCTTCGCCGGACCCTCGTCCGGTGCCGTGCTGGTCGCGGCCGCGCGCGTCGCGCGGGACATGCCTGCGGGAACGATCGTGGCCATCCTCCCGGACGGTGGCTGGAAGTACCTCTCGGTCGGCACGTACGCCCGCGACCTCGACGACATGGAGTCGGATCTCGAGGGCGGCGTCAACTGGTGGTGAGCGGCTCCAGCCCGGCATCGGTGACCATCTCGGCAGCGATGCGCGAGGCGATCGTCGCCCACGCTCGCGCGGCTCTCCCGAACGAGGCCTGTGGCCTGATCATCGGCGACCGGCCGGCCGCGGATGGCGGCCTTGCGCTGCGCTGGATGCCGACCCGCAACCGAGCCGCCTCGCCGTACCGCTACGAGATCGATTCCGATGACCTCCTCCGCGCGACCATCGACACTGATGACGCAGACGAGGTGTTCTGGGCGATCGTCCACTCGCATGTCGCATCGCCGGCTCGTCCATCGCCGACCGATATCGGGTTGGCGTTCTACCCCGACGCGCTGTACCTCCTGGTGTCGCTCCATCCGGACGAGGCCGATCCGGTGACCGGCGGAGCCGGCCTGCGAGCCTGGCGGATCGTCGATGAACAGGTGTTCGAGGTCGGCGTCACGACGAGCTGACGTCCGTCTGCCCGGCCCACAAGAACCGGTGCGCGGAGGCACCGCACGGGCATGCGAACCGTGAAACGGGCTGTCCTGCCGACCCGGCTCACGCTTACACTCGGCGGGTTGGTCGCCGTTCGCACGGTGGCTCGGATCGAAGGGGGAGCCATGGCTCGGACTGCGTTCCTGCGGGTCGGATTGACCTTGATCGCATCGTTCGCCTTCATCGGATCGGTGATCGTCGTCAACGGCTCCCTCCGCGGCGCGGGCGGGCCGTCCGATCTGGCCCGTGGCGGGCCGAAGGTAGAAGTCAACCCGGAGGCGGCTGAGCAGGCCGAGCGGGCAGCCGAACGACGCGAGGCCTATACGGCGGCCCGCGCCGCGGGCAAGGCCGGCCAGACCGGGCCGACCAACAATGCGCCGGTCGCGGGCTGGGCCGGCGAGCAGATCGTCGACACGGTCGCCGACGACTGGGAGCCGGCGATCGCCGCCGACCCGAGCGCCCCGTGGGTCTATCTGTTGACAACCCGCTATGCCACCTCGAAGCCCTGCCCGGGCAACTGCCCGAGCCCGTGGATCGC
Organism: Chloroflexota bacterium; assembly: GCA_031369685.1. Taxonomy (GTDB): domain Bacteria; phylum Chloroflexota; class Limnocylindria; order Limnocylindrales; family CSP1-4; genus UBA5189. The sequence continues at coordinate 20,718 of JANMPD010000114.1, forward strand.
GCTCGAGCTCAGTGCCGATGGTGGCGCAACCTGGACAGAAGGCGTCCCGCTGTGCGCGTGCAAGGGCTCCGGCCAGTTCGACCCGATCATCGAGGTCGTGCCCAACACGGGTGCGGTCTATGCGCTGTACATGAACGGTTATAACGTCATGTTCGTGAAGTCCACGAACCACGGGTCCACCTGGTCCGCGCCGGTCAAGACGTACGGCACCGTCAGTTGGAACGACAAGCCGGTGATCGCGATGAGCGACGATGGCCGTGATGTCTACGTCAGTTTCAACGGCCCGACCGGGGGCGATCCGTGGGTCGCCCAGTCGCACGATTTCGGCGCCACGTGGGTGCAGCGAAAGCTGACGGACAGCGCGCGCTACATCTTCGCGTTCGATGCCGACGTCGCCTCCGACGGTACGGTCTACTTCGCCGAGACCTCGTTGCTCTACGGCGGTGGTGGGAACAAGGGCACGACGCCGACGGGCGCCATCGAGGAGCACTTGTACGTGTCGACCGACAGGGGCGTCACCTTCACGGACCGCTTCGTCGCCTCGGTCCAGCCTGGAATTGCCTGTGTGGCGGCGGGGTGCACCCCGGACTACTACCTCGCGCACAGCGCCATCAGCGTCGATGGCACCGGCCGGGTAGTCGTGCTCTACGACGGGGCAGCGGTGACCGGTGGACTACAGACCATCGCGTCGGTCAACTCCACGAACCGTGGAGCGACCTGGGGCGCGCCGGTCACCCTGTCGGTGGTCGGCGAGGAATCCGTCGCTCCCGCCGTCGAAGGACGGGGATCGGGCGATTTCCGGGCGTTCTACTTCCAGACGACGGGCGCCAATCCCGATGTCTGGAACGTGTACTACCGTCGATCAATCGATGGCGGGGCCACGTGGAGCGCAGCGGTCCGGATCTCCGACGCCACGGGTGGCACGGCGTACAAGACCGCAGCCGGATTCCTCGAGGTCTACGGCGACTACGGCGAGATCGCGATCACCTCGACCGGCAAGACCATCGCGGCCTGGGGCGAGGGCGCCAGCTACACGGGTCCGGGAGGGGTTTGGTTCAACCGGGAGCCATAGCCGGCACGAAAGCTCAGGGCGTTGCCGCCCGTGCGGCGAGGCCCCCGATCCGGTCCACCAGGCGATCGAGGAACGCATCTGGCTCGGCCTTGACCGCGACGTCGAAATTGGGCGCACGTGACCAGGCACCGCGCCAATCGGCCACCGTCATGCCATGCGCAAGTCCCGGGCCGAGCTCGACATCGACCGTGAGAGGCCGTGTCTCGATGAGGGATGGATCGAGCGTCGCCGCGACGACGAATGGATCGTGGATGAACGCACCGTAGAAGCCGTCGTTCGTGGCATGGAACTCGAAGTAGAAACGCAGCGCATCCGCGACGAATCGGAGGATCGGGTTGGTCGCGACGGAACCACTGGGCAGCATGAGTGACGCCGCATCGACGAGGGCATCGGCATCGAATTCGGCGCAGCCTGCCCGGCGCGCGAGTGCGACGAGGTGGCGCGGCAGGAACAGGATCTGTTCGGTCACGTTCAGGCCCATCGCCACGGGTCGCCGTGCCGTTGGGGTGGTACCTGGCTGGAGCCAGACCTCCCAATGTCCGAGGCAATCCTCGAGCGCGTCCGGGTCCACATGGACGTTCCACTCGCTGGTGGGGGTCGTGTTGCCCGGAACACCGAAGGCGCCCCCCATCATCGTCCAGCCGCGGAGGAGTGACGGCAGACGGGCCTCCCGGGTGAGAGCCCAGGAGAGATTGGTCAGTGGCCCGAGCGTCACGAGCTGAACCTCGCTCGGCCGTGCACCAGCGAGGTCGACGATGGCCGTGGCGGCCTCGTGGCTCGTCGGACCTCGGTTCGCTTGCGGCCGGATCGCGTACCCGATGCCTTCGGGTCCGTGCGTCTCCTCGGTCGTCGTGAGGTACTTGACGAGCGGCCGATCGGCGCCGGCGTGGACCGGGACATCGCCGCGGCCGGCGAGCTCGAGGACCGCGAGCGTATTCGCCACCACCGCATCGAGGGGCACGTTGCCCGCGACGCAGGTCACGGCCAAGAGGTCGATCTCCGGTGAGGCGCAGGCATACAGGAGCGCGAGGGCGTCGTCGATGCCGGTATCGACATCCAGGATCACCGGCAGCCGGTCGCGTTTGCCGAACCCCGGATCGCCTGCCATCGCCCACAGCCTACACTTCCACCTCGTGACAACTCCCGATCCCCGTCCCGAACCGGCCATCCTTCCGTACGAGCGCCGCGTGGCCCACGTTTCGGACTGGGATCCGCGTACCGTCGACGTGGCGCGCGACATCGCGGCGATGATCCAGGCGCGGCGGCCGGAGCTCGTCGTCGAACACATCGGGAGCACAGCGGTGCCGGGGTTGCCGGGCAAGGGCATCGTGGACCTGTCGGTCGAGACTAACCCCGCTTCGATCCCCCGGATCGTGGCCGTCCTCCACGAGCTCGGCTTCCAGGATCAGCCGGGACCCGACCCGTGGCCGCCGACCCGGCCGATGCTCGTCGGCGCCGTCCTCGTCGATGGCGACGAGTTCCGGATCCACTTCCACGTTCAGCCGACCGGTGGCGATTCCCGGCGCGACATCGCCTTTCGCGACGCCCTGCGCAACGATCCCGAGCTGATGCGCCAGTACGCCGACCTCAAGACCACGATCACGGGCGGCTCCTCGGTTGACGGCTATCGCTATACGCATTCGAAGACGACCTGGATCCTCGGGGTCTACAAGGCGCTCGGGTTCAGGAGCCCGGCCATCCCACCACCCGCAACCATCGGGATCATCGGCGGCGGGCAACTCGGGCGAATGCTCGCCCTGTCGGCGCGCACAATGGGCTACCGGGTCGCCGTCCTGGACCCGGATCCGGAATGTCCGGCTGCTGCGGTCGCCGACCGCCTCGAGATCGGCGCCTACGATGACGTCGATGCCGCCCGGCGCATGGCCGCGCAGTGCTCCGTGATCACATACGAACTCGAACATGTCTCCCTCGGGCTGGTCCAGGCCCTCGATACCGGGGGTGCCCCGATCCGGCCCGGGCCCTACGCGCTCAAGCTGACCCAGGATCGACTGGCCGAACGCCGATTCCTCGAGGCGAACGGCGCCGTCATTGCCCCGTGGCGAGAAGTCCGGTCCGTCGCCGACCTCCACGTGGCCGTCGGGGAGCTGGGCATGCCCCTCCGCCTCAAGGCGTCGCTCGGTGGATACGACGGACGAAGCCAGCTCAGGATCGCGGGCGCCGAAGACACCCCCGCAGCCGAGGCGATGGTCGTGGCCGAGATGGCCCATGAACGGCCGCTGCTCCTGGAACGAGAACTCCCGTTTGCGGCCGAGCTGTCGATCATCGTGGCGCGGGCCGTTGACGGCACAACCCGCGGTTTTCCGGTGGCTCGCAATCAGCATGATCGGGGCATCCTGATCGAGTCGTCGACGCCCGCCCGGATCCCCGAGACCGTCGCTGCCCGGGCCCTGGCGCTCGGCACGGACCTGGCGATCGGCATGGGCATGGTGGGGCTGCTGACCGCGGAGTTGTTTCTCATGCCCGATGGGAGCCTGGTCGTGAACGAGCTCGCCCCACGGGTGCACAACAGCGGCCACTGGAGCATCGAGGGTGCCGTGACCAGCCAATTCGAACAGCACGTCCGCGCGATCTGTGGTCTCACGTTGGGATCCACCGACCTCCGGGGCGGCGGCGCGGCGACGGTGAACCTCCTCGGTTCCGGAGCGGACCGGGATGCCCGGCCCGCGGGCCTGGACCGTGCCCTCGAGCTGGAAGACGTCCATGTCCATGTCTATGACAAGCGCCGAGTCTTCGAGCGACGCAAGATGGGACACGTGACGGCGGTGGCCTCGACCGTCGACGAGGCGCTCGCCATCGCGCGTGAGGCCGCGGGGCACATGCAATGGGCGGACACGACGCAGGAGGGTGGCTGAACGTGGCAAAGGGGGCAATGGTCGGCGTGGTGGGCGGGAGCCGTTCCGACTTTCCGATCCTGGAGCGAGCGACCGCCATGCTCGAGATGCTCGACGTGCCGTGCGAGTTGCGGGTCGTTTCGGCCCACCGAAGCCCGGATCACCTGTTCGCCTATGCGGAAAGCGCCGCCGGGCGCGGGATCCAGGTCATCATCGCCGGCGCCGGCGGCGCCGCACACCTGCCCGGGATGCTGGCCTCGAAGACCATGCTGCCGGTGATCGGCGTCCCGATCCCGACCCAGCATCTCGGTGGGCTCGATTCCCTCCTGTCGATCGTCCAGATGCCGCGCGGCATTCCGGTCGCGACGGTGGCCATCGGGAACGCTGAGAATGCAGCGATCCTCGCCATCGAGATCCTGGCCCTGGGCGATTCTGCGCTCGCCGCGCGCCTCGAGGCGTACCGCGCGGACCAGACCAGGATGGTCATGGACGACCCCTCGAACGCGGAGACCCTGTGATCCGGGGCATCATGGCGACCACCGAACGGGATCTCGATCGTCGTGACGACAGACCGCCCCGCTGAGAGCCCCCTCGCTCGCGGGAGTGATGCCACCTTCCGCCCCGATGTCGAGGGCCTGCGCGGCGTCGCGGTCCTGCTCGTGGTCCTCTTCCATGCCGGGTTGCCGGTTGCCGGTGGGTTCATCGGCGTCGATGTCTTCTTCGTCATCAGCGGATTCCTGATCACCGGGCTGCTGCTCCGCGAGCACGGGCGATCCGGGCGCGTCTCCTACGCTCGCTTCTACGCCAGGCGCGTTCGTCGCCTCCTGCCGGCCGCGGTGGCCGTCCTGATGGTCACCTTCGTCGCCGCGTACGTCCTGCTCGGCGTCCTGGACCGCCCCGAGGTCATGGCCGACGGCGCGTCGGCAGCGCTCTCCGTGGCCAACATCAGGTTCGCCCTGGCCGCCGGTGATTACTTCACGACGGTCACCCAGCCGTCGCCCTTTTTGCACTTCTGGTCCCTCGGGGTCGAGGAACAGTTCTACCTCGTGTGGCCGGCAATCCTCTTCCTGGTGGCCGGAGGCGGACGACGGCGCGTGACCCTGGCCCTTGCCGTGGTGCTCGTCGCGTCCTTCGGAGCCAACCTCTGGCTGACCCAGTCAGTCACGAACTGGGCGTTCTACTCACTGCCGGGCCGGGCCTGGCAGCTGGCCGCGGGCGGCCTCCTGGCCGTCGGCGTGGTGAACGTCGATCGGCTTCCGAAGGCCGTGCTCGCCGTCGCCGGCTGGGGCGCGCTGGTGGGCCTCGTGGTGAGCGCGCTCCTCATTTCGTCGGACCTGGCGTACCCGGGCTTCCCGGCCGTCGCGCCAACCGTCGCCGCCGTGATCCTCATCATTTCCGGTCCCGTGGCCAACGGCCCGGGCGTCCTGCTCTCGACGGCACCGATCCGCTTCCTTGGACGAATCAGCTACTCCCTGTACCTCTGGCACTGGCCGATCCTCATCCTGCCGGCGCTTGCCCTCGGCGCGCCCCTGGACCTGGCCGTGCGGATGCTCCTGGCTCTCGCCGCCATCGGGGTGGCCGCCGCCAGCTGGCGCTTCATCGAGGAGCCCTTCCGCCGGGGCTCATTCGCCCTGGCTCGTCCGCGTCGCGTCCTGCCGGCCGGGGCGGCGGCGATCGCCGCGGTCGTGGTCCTCGCGGGAGCCCTGGACGTCGGGAGTACCCGGGCCATCGATGACCTCGCCCGAGCGGCGGACGAGGCGACGCCGACCCCGGGCCTTGTGAGCCCCGTGCCCAGCGACGACGGGCCCTCGGCGACTCCGTCGGCTGCCGGTGCCACGCAGGTCCCGACGGACAGCCCGACGCCGAGTGCCGGTCCAATCACGTGGGACCAGATCCCGGACCTGGCCGTCGCGGGCAAGCTGCCGCTACCGGCGCATGCCCGGCCATCCCTGAGAAATGCGCGGCTCGACGCCGAATCGGTCTGGCATGACGGCTGCGGGGCCCAGGTTGCCGTGACGAAGCCCCCGGCCTGCGTCTACGGCAACAAGCGCGGTGACCTGACCGTCGCGCTCGTTGGTGACTCGCACGCCGCCCAATGGATGCCCGCCTTCGAGGCACTCGCGACGGCTCGCGGCTGGCGGCTCGTTCCGTACGTCAAGCTCTCGTGCCCGTTCATGGACGTGGCCGTCCAGCACCTCGACCTCAAGCGCGAGTACAGAGAGTGCGCCGTCTGGCGCGACAACGTCATCGCGACCCTGCAGGCCAGGCCGCCGGACATCACCGTCGTTTCCATGAGTCACATGGGGATCCTGCCGACGGACGTCGCCAATCGCGACCTGACGCTCGAGGGCGAGGCCATTGGCCGGTCGCTCGACAAGCTCCCGGGTCTGGTCCTCCTGATGATGGACAACCCGCGGGTCGACTACGACATTCCGGCCTGCCTGGCTGCGCATGTCACCGACATCCGGCCCTGCGCGATCAAGCGGGACCCGGCCTTCAGCGACTCGTTCGCGGTCCGAGAGCAGGTTGCAGCCAAAGAGTCGGGCGACCCGATCCTGGATCTCATCGTTGCGATCTGCCCCGCGATGCCCTGCCAGATGGCGCGCGACGGGATGATCCTCTATCGCGACAACCACCACCTGTCCGCAACGTTCAGCGCATCGCTCGCTTCCGCCCTCGAGGCGGCGCTGCGGCCCTACGTTCTGACGATCGAGCGTAACCGCGCCGGTGGGGAGCCGACTCCCAGGGCTACTCCAGGTCCGCAGTGAGCGTCAGCTCCTCGGCGCCTCGAACCACGACGACCTCGACACTGCCCTTCGCGCCGGCCATGGCATCGAGGAGGCTGTCCGCGTCGGCGACGTCGGCACCGGCGATCCGGACGATGAGGTCTCCCTCCCTGATTCCGGCGCCCGCCGCGGGGGAGCCGTCTTCGATGCCTCGAACCAGGAGGCCGTCACGCTCCGGAAGTCCGACCGAACGGCGGAGCCGCCGGGCGACGTGGCTCGGGGCCACCTCGACGCCGAGGCGCGGCCGCTCCACGGACCGTCCAGCCGACAGCGCCTCGACGCGCTCGCGCAGATCCGCATCGGCCTGGCGAGCGAGATAGAAGCCCTCGCCGATGCGATGGGTGTTGAGTCCGACCAGCTCACCCGAGGCGTCCACGATCGGGCCGCCCGACGACCCCGCGGCCATCGGCGCCGTGTGCTCGATGCTGCCCGAGATGCGTCGTCCGCCCGGGCCGCGGAACGCGCGGTTCACGGCCGATACGGTTCCGACGGTCACGCGCGCCGGACCACCGTGCGTTGCCGACAGCCCGAACACCACGCTTCCCACAACGGCCTGGGCCTGCGCCCAGGCGATCGACGGGATCCCGGCCGTGTCGACGTCGATCACGGCGAGGTCGCCATCGAGGTCCGTGCCCGCGACGCGGCCACGGACCGATCGCCCATCGGCAAACGTCACGGTCACTTCGTCGCCGCGCAGGTTGTGCGCGTTGGTCAGGACGCGGCCATCGGCCACCACGACCCCGGAGCCGCGCAGGCGTGCACCGATCCCGACGATGCCTGGAGAGGCAGCAGTGGCTGCGGTTGCGATGGCGTTGGACAGATCCTGGAGCAGGTTCATGGCGGGCGACTCCTCGTGACCGTGCGTTGTATCGGGTGATGGCCTATTACTTGCGAAATGCAAGTGACAACCTACACCCCACATCGCCCGACCGCAAGTGCCAGCCCACGGGTCGCCTACCATTGGCCCATGCCCCGCCCTGATTCCCGTCAATCCGTCGCCCGGGCGCCCAGCCACGCCACGCCGCTCAGTGCGGCGTTGGCGAGGATCGGTGATCGCTGGAGCCCCCGAATCGTGGAGGCGCTGCTCACCGGCCCGATGCGCTACGGGGACCTTCAGGTCGCGGTCGCCGGGATCGCGCCGAATATCCTCGCGGAGCGACTCCGGCGCCTCGAGGTCGACGGCCTGCTGGTGGCGACCGCTTACGTGGAACGGCCTCCGCGCTTCGAGTACCGATTGACGACGGAGGGTCGGTCGCTCGCCGGCGCGCTCCGACTCCTGGCCGACTGGGGGGCCGCGCTCGATCCATCGACCGGGGAGCATGCCTCGCTCCGGCACGACGCCTGCGGGACAGCCCTTGAAGCGCATTGGTTCTGCCCGACCTGCGACGCCCCCGTGGACGGCCCATCCCACGCAGATGGCCGCCGCGTCTGAAGGGGTCGCTTGCTCGCCGAATCAGGTTCGCTGGTCAGCGAGCCCCAGATGCTCGCGCCGATGGAGCGCAAGGTCCAGCCCCGTCTTCAGGAGGACGAGGACGATGAGCGCGCCGATCGGCGATCCGAGGAACACGGACACGAATGCACCGAGGATGATCGTCAGGTGGAGCACGACAACCCGGGCATATGGAGCACCCACGAGCCGCGCGGCTGACGCTCGCCGGTACTCACCGCGACCGATGTAGTTGAACCAGAACGAGATGCCGTGGCTGATGGCCAGCCCGATGGCACCGTACAGCACGAGGTTCCTGTCGGCGGCGATTCCATCGAACGGGACGCCCGTGCCACCGAACGCCGGCAAGACGTACAGGACGAAGACGCCGTGCCCAAGCCAGAACAGGCCGTAGTGGACGACGAAGAACCCGGCCATCGCGAAGCGCCCGCATCCAATGAGCGGCCGCACTGAGCCGGACGCACCCCCGACGGGCAGGGCAGGATCCCCTTCGGCGCGCAGGATCTTCGCGACGTTGAAGATCCCGATGATCCCGTTCTCTGCCCAGTACAGGGCGAGGATCGTCCACAGATCCCAGCCCCACAAGACCACCCCGACGAGCGGGATCAGGTTGGCGATGAGCAGGGAGACGATGGGTTCCACGGCCGACGTGGTTCGATAGAAGTTGAACAGGCGATCCATGGTCCGGATCGTACCGCCCGTTACACTCGGCCGATGGATGATTCTCGCTGGGAACCCGGAGTGCCGGTCCTGGAGCGCCAGGCCGTCCCGGGTCCGCAGCCGGCCGGCCCGACGCCCACGCCGAGATCGGTCCCCGAGATCGCCCCGACCCCCCTCCAGGCCCAGTACATCAACATCTCGGCCGTCGCGCTCGTTGCCGGGGCCGTCGCGATCACAGCGCTGGAGACCGGCTCGACCCTCGCCAGCCCGCTGGTCAAGCTGTGCATCCTGGTCGGAGCGCCGCTCCTGATCCTCACGACCGCCGATGCATCGCTCCGGATCTGGCGATCGGCCTGGACATGGATGCCGATCAATCGCAATCGCGGCCTGTTCCGACTCGCGTGGCTCGTGGCCGCCGGGATCGGGATGCTCGTCTTCGCCGCGGCGGCGGTGCTGGCCCTTCAGGCATGACCCACGAACGCGGCGAACCTGGCTCGCAGCGCGGACCGGATGGTCGCTCGACCGATATCGATTCGGGACACGGAACCCCGGGCTGGCTGGCCGACTCGATCCGGTTCTGCTCCCGCTGCGGGACGGCATTACGGTTCGGCGCCATCGATGGGGAGGATCGGCATCGGAGCCACTGCCCCGGCTGTGGGCACATCGCCTACGTCAATCCGCGACTCGTCGTGACGGTGCTGCCGATCGCGGATGACGGGAAGGTCATCCTCATTCGCCGGGGCATCGAGCCGGGACTCGGGCTGTGGGCCCAGCCAGGCGGTTTCCTCGAGATCGACGAGACGGTGAACGAGGCTGCCGTGCGCGAGGCCATGGAGGAGACCGGACTCCTGATCCAGCCGGGCCAAATTGTTGGCCTGTACACGCGCCTCGAGGCTGCGGTCGTGGTCCTCGTGTTCGAGGCCGGCGTGATCGGCGGGGCGCCAACCCTGACGACTGAGGCCCTCGAGATCAGGTCCTTCGATCCTGGGGAGCTGCCCTGGCCCGAACTCGCGTTCAAGACCACCCATTGGGCGCTCGTGGACTGGCTCGCCCGCCACCATCCGACCGTTGATCCGCCGGAGTTCGCGGGCGGGAGCTGAGTTCGCGCGCGGTCGCTGAGCTCGCCGCACTCGCTCGAGGCGCCCTAAGCCCCAGGCTGGCGACCGGTGAAGATGGGTCGGCGCGCCGCACCGATCTGGGCTCCCTCCTCGTTGTAGGCAGTGACCAGGACCCACAGGGTTTCTCCGGTCCGGGGTGCCGGAAGGTCGAACGAGGTCATGAACGTCGGCGCTCGCACCGGCCGGATTCCACCGTCCGGGTCGTGGACGTCGATCGACGTTCGGTCGATGATCCGGGTGCTGCCGCTTCGCAGCGTGATGTCAATGCGAGCCGCTCGAACGAGCACCGTTCCTTCGACATCGATCGACGTGAGGTTCTCGTCGACCGCGGACGGGACGGGCCATCGGAGGTCGATGATGCCGCCGAGATAGACAAATCCACGCGATGGTGGCCAGGTCGGTGCCCGCGAACCTGGCGCGCCGCTGGGAACGGGGCTGACGGCCGCACCCCAGGTCGGGGCTGATTCCACCGCCGCGAGACCCGATGCCACAGCTGCCTCCGGCCCTGACCCGACTTCGTTCCGACCGGCGAGCACGCCAAAACCCACCAGACCCACAAGCGTGATCGCCAGCGCCGCCGCGACGAGACCGCCCCTCTGGCCCGATCGGACGATCCGGGGCGTGAAATCGACCGAATCGAGCGGTGACTCCTCGTAGATCACGGCGCCGTCGTCCCGCGGGTCGATCATCGACTGGCGGGGCTCAGTCGCGCAGCCATGGTCGCTCGCCTATGGCCGAATGTCGATGAAGATGTTCTTGGTCTCGGTGTACAGCTCGATCGCCGACATGCCGAGCTCCCGGCCAATCCCGGACATCTTGTAGCCACCGAACGGCGCCTCCGTGTGGACGCTGCTGTTCGAGTTGATCGACAGGACACCCGCCTGGATGCCCTTCGCGGTCCGAAGCGCCTTGCCGATGTCGCTGCTCCAGACCGAGCCGGAGAGTCCGTACGGCGTGGCATTGGCCAGCCGGATGGCCTCCTCCTCGGTATCGAACGGGATGATCGACACGACCGGGCCGAAGATCTCCTCCCGGGCGATGCGCATGTCGTTGTTGACACCGTCGAAGACCGCCGGCATCAGGTAGGCCCCGCCCGCGAGGGCCGCGTCATCGGGTGCATCGCCGCCGACGACGAGGGTCGCGCCCTCGCCGAGGCCGATCTCGATGTAGTCGCGAACGCGATCGCGCTGCTTGAAGCTCACGAGCGTGCCGACCTCGGTCGCCTCGTCCTCCGGGTTGCCGACCTTTACCTTCCGTGTCGCGGCGGCGAAGAGTTCCACGACCTGGTCGTGGACGGACCGCTCGACGAGGATTCGACTGCGAGCGCAGCAATCCTGGCCGCAGTTGTCGAAGACCGAGTACGGCGATTCCGAGGCGAACCGCTCGAGGTTGGCGTCGGCGTAGATGACGTTGGGGCTCTTGCCACCGAGCTCGAGGCTGATCTTCTTCACGTTGTTTGAGGCCAGGCGCATGATCTCCTGGCCGGTCGTGGTCTCGCCCGTGAAGGCGACCTTCCCGATTCCGGGATGGGCAGCGATCGCGGCTCCGGCCGTGCCGCCGGGTCCGGTGACCACGTTCAGCACCCCGGCCGGGATCCCGGCTTCGAGTGCCAGTTCGCCGATCCGGAGGGCCGTCATCGGGGACAGGCTGGCGGGCTTGAGGATGCAGGTATTGCCCGCTGCGAGCGCCGGACCGAGCTTCCAGCTGGCCATGAGGAGCGGGAAGTTCCACGGGACGATCAGGCCCACGACCCCGATGGGCTCGCGCAGAGTCAGGTCCAGGCCCGGCTTGGAGACCGGGATCGTCTGGCCGAAGACCTTGTTCGCCGCCCCCGCGTAATAGTCGAAGACGAGGCTCGCGCCGATGATCTCGCCCCGCGACGAACCGATGGGCTTGCCGACGTTGCGCGTTTCGAGCCAGGCGAGTTCCTCGCTGTTTTCCTTGATGAGCGCCGCGAACTTGGCGAGGGTCCGGCCGCGCTTGCCGGCGGCCCAGTTCGCCCAGCCCTTCGGGTCCTCGAACGCCTTCTGGGCAGCCGCGACCGCAAGGTCCACGTCGGTCTTGCCTCCGAGCGGAGCCGTCGCAATGACGGCGCCGGTCGCCGGGTTAGCGATCTCGAAGGTCTGCCCGTCGGCTGCGTCGACGGACTGGCCGCCGATCATCATCTTCATCGCGCTGATAGCGGCCGACGCGGTTTGGTCGATGGCCATCACAGGAACCTCGGGTGGTGCCCCGACGGGGCGGTTGCGGTGGGTCGATGGAGTCCACCGATGATACCCCGCACGCCGTTCGCCCCAACCCGAGTCTCGTTGCCGGCCCGCCCCGGCTACTTCAGGGGTGCCGCGGCGATCGCGTGGGCCATCTCCGTATCCCAGATCACCACGGTGTGATACCCGCCCATCACGGCGGATGCCATGCTGGCCGGGATCGCGTAGGTCTGCATCCCGTCCTTGCTCTTGAGCGGCCCGAGATCGAGGACCTTCGACTTGTCGATGTCGGCCGTTTTCGTCACGTCCGTGTTGGCAACGAGGACGACGTTCGTATGGGCGATGGAATCGATCGAGAACGTGTCGAGGATGACCTCATACATGCCGCCGGGAAGGGCAACGAGCTCGGCGACGCCTGAGGCCGAGCCATCAACATCGTGAAGATCGCCTTTCGCCATGACCTGCATCGCCGGCTCGCTTGGAGCCAGGGTGGCCGCCGGCGGGGCGGATGTCGGACTTGCCTGGGCGCCGCCGCTGCACGCGGCGAGCGTCAGCATCGCTGCGGCGGCGAATGCGATCCGTGGGCTGATTCGTCGGGATAGATCCATGGTCTCGGGACTCCTGTTTGGTTCTAGAAGTGGAGCCCGGATTGTCGACCGGAGGCCATGACGGCACGATGACGCGTTCGTGACGCTTGACGGCGCCCAGCCCTGCCAGGTCGTGGTGCGACATAGTCGCGGTCACGACGTCCGACGGCAGGATTTCCTCGGGCTGCCCGAAAGGGCCCGAATCGTCAGCGGTCGCGGCATGCTCGACAGCCCACGGTGCCATGATCCCGACTGCGATGTCGGATCGGCCGTCGATCAGGAAACGAGTCCGCCCTCCGCAGCCGCCATGGCCGCGCCGACGATGCCGGCGTCATTCCGAAGGACGGCGGCAACCACCCGCGGGCGAACCGTGAGCCGGCCCAGGAACCGGTCCGCGCTCTTCGAAACCCCGCCACCCAGGATGATGAGGTCCGGCGAGAAGAGCCGGTCGATGGCCTGGAGATGTTCGTCGAGATCGAGAGCCCACGCCTTCCAGGACAGCCCGCGACGGGTGCGCGCAACCGCCGCCGACCGGCGCTCGGCATCCCTGCCGCGGATCTCCATGTGGCCGAGCTCGGTGTTGGGCACGAGGCGACCATCGAGGAACATGCCGGAGCCGAGACCCGTGCCCAGGGTCAGGACGAACACGGTCCCGGGTACACCGACCCCCGCCCCGAAGCGCATCTCCGCGAGGCCCGCGGCATCGGCATCGTTGAGGACGCGTACGGGCCGCCCGATCGCCTCGGACAGAGCCGTCCGGGCATCGAAGTCCACCCACCCCGCGTCGACGTTGGCGGCGGACTTCGTTACCCCATTGATCACGACGCTCGGAACACCGACTCCCACCGGGGCCCCGGGCGCGCCGGCGCCCTTGGCGATCCGCTCGACCAGCCGGGCAATGACGCGCACGACCGCGGCCGGCGTCGATGGCTGCGGCGTCGCGACGCGACGTCGTTCGCCGACCAGCTCGCCCGTGTCGACATCGACGGCACCAACCTTGACGCCGCTGCCCCCGACATCGACCCCGATGGCGATCCGTCGCTGTGAAGCCTCAGCCATCGGTTAGAAGTAGTTCACGGTGATGCCGCCGTCGATGACCATCGAGGCGCCATTGGTCCAACGCGATTCGTCGCTCGCGAGGTAAATCCCCATCGCGACGATCTCCTCTGGCTTGCCGAATCGGCCGGTCGGGTTGCGGTTCAGG
>JANMPD010000087.1:0-7265 GCA_031369685.1 Chloroflexota bacterium
GACGGAGACGCTCTCACCCAGGAGGGCATCGCGGCCGGACTGGTGACCGGCCAGGCGAGCCGTGAGGGCGAGGAGCAGATCGTCGTCCACCTCGGCGACGACGCCCGGACTGCGCTCCGTCTTGTCGACTGGACACACGCCGCGGGCGAGTTCCAGAGCATCGACCTGCACGTTCGGGCCGGCGAAATTGTGTCGATCGTCGGCGTCGAGGGATCCGGGGCCCGGGAGCTCGTCCGGTCGATCGCGGGATTCGAGCGGGGCTCGGGGCAGATCGAGATCGGTGTGCGGAGCGGTCGATCGACTGCCGGCGCGACGGGCCTTGTCTCCGCCGATCGCCAGTCCAGTCTCTTCTCCAACCTCTCTATCGGCGAGAACATGGTCTCGCGTCTCAGCGCCGAGATTACGGCTACTGGCGGGAGGCTCCGTCGGGGTCGGATGGCGCACATTGCGTACAGCCTTCGAGAACAGTTCCGGGTCAAGGCGGACTCCGTCCATATTCCCATCCGCTCGCTGTCGGGCGGGAACCAGCAGAAGGTCGCGATCTCGGCGGCGATCGTCAAGCGACCCGAGGTCCTGGTCCTCGAGGAGCCGACCCGCGGCGTCGATATTGGCTCCAAGGGCGAGATCTATCGCCTCATGCGGGCCTATGCGCATGAGGGCCACGCCGTAGTCATCTACTGCACTGAGGTGCCTGAAGTGTTCGAGGCGGCGGATCTGGCCTACGTCGTGTCCGAGGGTCGGCTCTCGGATCCGCTGGTGATCATGAACTTCGCCGACATCAAGGAACTCGCGCGCTCGATCACGCGCCTTGAGCGGCACGGGATGGGTGGCGCGGGTGCGCCGGCCACGGCCACCAGCCCGGCCTGAAACGCACCCGAGTTAAAGGCCCAGAACTGACATGCCGGTCGTCAGGCAGGAGGCAACGCGCCCGGCGGATCACCCGGCCGGAGTACGGGCATCCGGCCCGGACGACCTGTCACCTGCATCAGCTGAATGCTCGCGCCATCCGGATCGCGCAGGTAGACGCTCCGCCCTCCGCGATACGGGCCGATCGGCAGCTCCATGGGTGCACCGCTGAGCTCCAGGCCCAGGCGGGCCGCGGTTTCCTCGATGTCCTCGACGGCGAACCCGAAATGGGTCGCCCCGATATCCGCGTTCCCGGCCCGGACCGTCGCCTGGTCGATGCCGGTGAAGCGGACGACCTCAAAGATCGCATTCGTGTGCGGGATCCGGAAGAAGACGGCATCGAGCTCCAGGCCCGGCGGTTGACCCATTAACCGGGCGACATTCGCCGCGTGCACGCCACGCCACGCCACCCGGTCGATCGGGGGTCCGAACAGCTTGCTGTAGAAGGCGACGGACGCGTCGAGATCACTCGCCACGACCCCGACGTGATCGATCCAGAACATGGGCGCCCTCAGGTTCGGGGCACGCCAAGGAGGCGCGCCGGGTTGGTGACGAAGATCGCGGTCGTCTCCGCCGGGCTGAAACCCCGCTGCCACATCCACGGCACAACCTCGCCGAAGAGATGGCCATAGCCGTGCCCGCCGAAGGCGGACAACCGGTGCTTGGTGCAGATGTCATGCGCGAGCAGGATCCGGTCGAGGAGTCCCGCATCGATCAGGTCCCGGACGAGCCCCAATCGTTGGGCGTCGCTCAGGACGGCCATCTGCGGGTCGAACGGGTAGTACGAGGTCTCGAGCCCGAAACAGTCGAACTCCAGGTGAACACCGATCGCCGCGAGCTCGAGCAGGCCGGGCGTGTCGGTGATGGTCCGGTCAAGTTGGGCGATGACGACGCGCTCGAGGTTGGCATCGGCAGTCTCGAGAATGCTGATGATCTCGCGCGGCGCCGCGCGATTCCGGCCGGGGTGGATCATCAGGGCAGCACCCGTGGCACGCTGCGCCCGGCCGGCCGCGGCAACGACCGTCCGCTCTCGATCCTGGATCGGCCACGAACACCCGATCTCGCCGAAGAACCCGGGCCGGATCCCGGTCCCGTTGACACCCTGATGCCACTCTTCGACGAGGCGATCGGCGAGGGCGACTGCGTCGAGATCCCGGATCTCGGGCGGATGCGTCGGCCCGACGTACGCTCCGGAACCCATCACGATGTGTATGCCCGCACCCTGGGCGATGCGCCGAAGGGCAAGGGGATCGCGGCCGATGCCAGGCACGGTTGCATCCACGATCGTCCGTCCGCCGGTCTGCGCAAAACCGGCCAGCTCCCTGACCGCCATCGCTTCATCGTCGAGGACGAGGTTGTCCGCGTTGCTCGTCCAGTGCCGATGCAGCCAGCCCAGGTTGGCAAGGCCGACGGGCTCATGGGCCCGGACCCGCTCGGCGGGATCGGAGGGCTCGACAAATGACGGGTTGTCGATGAGGAGATGCTCGTGGATCAGCGTCGAACCGAGCGAGCCGGCCGCTACGTCACCGAGTACGGTGCGCACGACGAGGCCGTCGGTGGGCGCCGCCTTCGCGCTACCTGCCACCTTCGCGCTACCCGCCGCCTCGACCATATTCCTCGCCCTCGCCGTTGCAACGGTCACCAGAAACGATTACAGTCTCGCCCAATCCAACCACAGGGGTGCAACCAATGCCAGCTGAGATCACCCACCCGCTGTCCGGCGAATGGATGACCCCTCGTCGGCGGTTTCTATCGGCAATGTATCGCGGCCACGTGGACAAGATTCCAGCGTGTACGCTGAGCTCCGTCGTCACGGTCGAGATGATGGACCTCGTCGACGCTGCGTTTCCGGAGGCGCATCTCGACGCCGAGAAGATGGCCCGCCTTGCGGCAACTGCTCACGACGTCTTCGGCATGGATACGATCATGCCCGTCTTCCACTCGCAGCTCGAGTCAGACGCGCTCGGCGGGGAGACGGAATGGGCCGAGAAGGACAACTGGCCGTCGCCGTCGAGGTTCACGATCAGCGAGCCTGAACAGGTCGTGATCCCGAAGGACTACCTCCAGCGGCCAACGATGAAGGCCGTCACCGGTGCCATCAAGCTGCTCCGCCAGCGGTACCCGGATGTTGCGATCGTGGGCAAGGTCTACGGACCATGGTCGGTGGCCTATCAGATGGTCGGGATCGAGGACTTCCTGATGGAAGTGATGCTCGATCCGGATCGCGTCCGACGATATCTTGATGCCTTCGTGCCGGCCTGCATCGCCTCGGCCCAGGCTCAATTCGAGGCGGGGGCAGACGCGGTGATGTGGGCCGACCACACCACCGGAGACCTCTGCCGCGCGGAGACATACCGCGACTTCCTGCTTGAAATGCACCAGCGGATCACCCAGGAGATGGGCGGTCCAGGCATCTTCCACTGCTGTGGCAAGACCATTGACCGGGTCCACCTGTTCGCGGAGGCGGGCTGGGATGTATTCCACTTCGAGTCCCAGGTCGACCTCCGCGAGGCACGCGTCGTTGCTGGTGAGCGAATGGCCCTCATGGGCAACCTGAACAACCCGTCGCTGCTGTACCAGGGCACCTACGACGACGTCTACAGGGCCTGCTGGGACTTGATGGACCAGGGCGTCGACGGGCTGGCCCCGGAAGGCTCCGTGCCGCTCGTCACCAAGAAGGAGCCCCTTCAGGCCATCGCTGCCGCGGCCCGCGACTGGTCGAAAGTGCATCGCGGCTCCGGCCAGTTCGTGGTCAGGCCAGACCCGTCCACCAGCTCATTTCCAGCCGGCTGACAAGCCCACCAAACGAACGCGGGAGAAGATCGAACGATGGCGGACCTGAAGCGCTTGCAACTCGCTGTGGAAGTCGGCGATCGGGAGACGGCCGTCGAGGTTACCCAGCAGGCAATCGACGAGCAGATGCCACCAAAGACCGTGCTCGATTCCATGACCGATGCCATGGGCGTGGTGGGCCAGCGTTTCCAGGACGGCGACATCTATGTCCCGGAAATGCTGATCAGCGCCCGCGCCATGAAGGCGGCGGTCGCGCTGCTCGAGCCTCTCCTTGTGGGCTCCGGGTACATCCCGGACAAGATCGCGGTGATGGGAACCATCAAGGGCGACCTCCACGACATCGGCAAGAACCTCGTCGGCATGATGCTCAAGGGCGCCAGCTTTGCCATCTACGACCTCGGAACCAACGTCACCGTGGATCGCTTCATGGCCGCCGCTCGAGAACACAAGGCGGATCTCATCGGGATCAGCGCCCTCCTGACGACCACGATGGGCAACATGCGTGGCGTCATCGAGGCCGTTCGCGCGGCCGACGACATGCCGAACCTCCGGGTCATCGTCGGCGGCGCGGCAGTGACCAAGGAATTCGCGAACCAGATCGGAGCCGACGGTTGGGCCCCGGATGCTGGCTCGGCCGTGATCCTCGCCTTGCGCGTGGTAGGCGAAGCTCGGGCTGCCGCGACCGACCGCGCCGGCGTTTCGAGCCCGGCATCGGCCGCGTCCGCGGATCCGATAGCTGCCGGATAAGGGCCATGCGGCTGCTCGCGATTACGTGCGACATCCTGTCGCGGCCGGTCTACCACTTCGCGGCCCGATCGCCCCATACCGTCAACGTCGTCGACCTCAGCGCCTCGCTTCACGCTGAGCCCCTCACCCTCCGAGAACGCATTCAGGCCGAGATCGATGCCGCCGATCCGGCTGTCGAGGCGATCGTGCTGGCCTACGGGTTGTGTGGCGGGGCGACCGCAGGCCTGACTGCCCGGACCGTGCCGGTCGTCCTTCCGCGGGCCCATGACTGCGTGACCATCTTCCTCGGCGCGCGGGACCGCTATACGACCGAACACGAGGCCACGCCCGGGACCTACTGGTACGTCCAGGACCAGATGGAACGTGGCAACGACCTGAAAGGCTGGCTGCTGGGCGATGCCGCCAGGGCAGATGACGTCGTCGCGACGCGAGCCGAGTACGTGACCCGGTTTGGAGCCGACAACGCGGATTACCTGATGGAAACGCTCGGCGAATGGCGAACCCGCTACGAGCGCGGCGCCTTCCTCGATACGGGCCTGGCCCCTGCCGACGCCGCCGCCGATCGGGCTCGCGAGGAGGCCGAACGGCGGGGCTGGCGGTTCGAGCGTCGTGCCGCCGACCTTCGCCTCGTGGAACGTCTGCTCAATGGCGATTGGGACTCGGAGTATCAAATCCTGCAGCCGGGCGAGACCCTAGCCATGAGCTACGACGAGGACGTCGTCCAGGTCGCTCAGTCCGGCGCGTCGAACCTGCCGGCGCGATAGGCCTCCAGGTACTCAACCCCGAACGCATCGACGCCCAGAAGAAGATCCGCGGCCAGCCGATAGTGATCGCTGGACCGATCAGGTGCAAGTGCCCTGCCGATGTCTGCCGCAACCGGGTCGACAATGCCGCTGTCCAGGCCGGCTTCCACGCACAGGTCGAGGAATACATCGCTGATCAGGCGTCGATTTGGCATGCCGAAGGAGATGTTCGAGATGCCGCCCGTGATGTGCGGATCAGGCCCGTAGCGTTCCCGCAGCTGCCGGATGGCGTCCATGTAGGCCGTACCGGCCATGGCATCGACACCGATCGGGATGACCAGCGGGTCCACATGCAGGTCGGCCAGGGCGAGGCCCGCGCGTCGGGCCAGTTCGATGATCTCGATCGCGCGCACCATCCGCTCCTCGGTGTCGGTTGGCATGGTCGCGCCAGTGCACGAAAGGACCACCGGTGAACCCCGGCCGACTGCCATCGCCAGGACATCCGGACGCTCGACTGAAGCCGAGTTGACAAGGGGCGCCGCACCATTGGCCCAAGCCGGGTTGTAGCTCGCAAGGCCCGCCACCATCACAGCCGAATCGGACGAGTCGAGGGACAGCGGGATGGACGACGTCGGGCCGACCACGCTGACCAGCCAGGTCATCGCCGCACAACGATCGTCCACTTCCGGCGAGACTTCATCAACGTTGAGATCCAGGTATGTCGCCCCGCCGACGATCTGGCGAGACGCCATCCAGCGCACATAGGTTGCGGCGAGTCCGGCATTCGGCCCTCCGGTGAGGCCTTCCAGGACCGCCGTCATGACGTGCTTGACCCGACCGGAGACGAACTCGCGCGTGTTCTGGACCGCCTCGGGCACCGGCAGCAGCTCCTCGCTGCCGGGACCTGTCGGCACGCGGACTGCCACGCGCCCGTCGGGCAGTGTCGCGATCCGGGCTCCGTCGCGCCGGACGACCCGGCTCGTGTGGATGTTCTCGCCGATGATCGTGAACGGGCGGGCTGACTGGCTCACGGAGCTGTGACTCCTCTCACGCTGGGGCGCGCCCGTTGCCCGTCCTGGAGGTCGCCCTCCGGGATTTCGGTCATGGCGCGAGCGGAACGAATCGGCACCCTTCAACGAAGTACTCGAAGAAGTCCGGCTCCGTTTCGAGCTCGACATGCTCGACCTTGCTGATCAGGGCATCGAGGTATTCGCGCCGCGTCGCCGAAAGCAGCAAGCCCACCGCGCCCCGCAGTGCCGCATTCCCGACTCGCACTACGCGATCGGCGAGGGCCGGCGCGAGGAGTCCGATGGCGATCGCATTCGGGATGTCAATCGCATTTGCAAAGCCGCCCGCGAGGTAGACGTGGTCCAGATCCTCGGCCCGCACTCCCAGCCGCCGCAGCAGAATGCGCTGGCCACAGGCATTCGCCGCCTTGGCCTGAGCAAGCAGGCTGGCGTCAGATCGCGAGAAACTGATGCCCTGTTCTGGAGCGATCATGAACTCGCTGAGCCCGTCTCTGAACCGGCCCTCCGGATCCATCCAGCCCGCCTCGAGCAGCTCCGCCAACAAGTCCACAAGGCCGGAGCCACAGATGCCGACCGGCGCCGATTCGCCAATCGTTCCGTAGGAGAAGGTATCCCCGACGAGGTTCAGGGATTCGATGGCTCCCTCGGCGCCCGGCATCCCGAAGCGAATCAGGCCGCCTTCGAACGCCGGCCCGGCCGGACAGGACGCCGCAAGATAGCGTTTCCCATCCGTGACGACGACCTCGGTGTTGGTGCCGATATCGATGAGCATCCGGACACCGGCCGCCTCCCCGAACTCGGTCGCCGTGAGGTCCGCCGCGGTGTCCGCTCCAACATGACTGGCGATGAGCGGGGCGCCGATGACGCGACCGTATGGGTTCATGAGGAGTCCGATGTCGTGAGCCCGCCGTTGCAGCCAGGTTGACGCGGCCGACCCTTCCCGCATCGCGGTCTCGGTCAGTGACCGATATGGCCACTCTCCCATCGGCCTGATATCCAGATCGAAGAACAGATCGCGCATGGTGCTGTTGGCAACGATGATCGCCTC
>JANMPD010000189.1:0-1635 GCA_031369685.1 Chloroflexota bacterium
CGCCCGAGTGCCTGCCGCATCCGCTCGCCGGTGGTCACGGCGCCTTCCGACGCCGAGGACACGAGCGCCGCGTACTTGGCCATGACCCCGGTCGCGTAGCGCGGCGCCGGCGCCCGCCACTCGGCGCGGCGTCGCTCCAGCTCCGCAGGCGCGACGAGCAGGTCCATCCGCTTGGCGGTGACGTCGATCTCGATCTCGTCGCCTTCGCGGACAAGGGCAATCGGTCCGCCGAGCGCCGCCTCAGGGGCGACGTGGCCGATCATCAGCCCGTGGGTGCCGCCCGAGAAGCGTCCATCGGTGAGCAGGGCCACCGATTCGCCGAGGCCCTCTCCGACCAGCGCCGCCGTAACGCTGAGCATTTCCTGCATGCCGGGGCCGCCGACCGGGCCCTCATAGCGGATCACCACGACGTCGCCGGCCACGATCTGGCGCGCCGACACGGCCTTGAAGCAGTCGGTCTCCGAATCGAAGACCCGCGCCGGACCACGGTGCTGGATCCGTTCGTGTCCGGCGAGCTTGACGACACAACCGCCGGGAGCGAGCGATCCGCGCAGGATCGTCAGCCCGCCGACCTCCTTGATCGGGGTCTCGATCGGGACCACGACCTTCTGTCCGTCGGTTGCGACCGCCGCCGCGGCGATCTTCCGGAGGGTGCGTCCGTCGACGTTCTTCTCGTCGCCATGGAGCAGGTCTCGCTTGAGGAGCTCGCGCATGACGAGCCCAATGCCGCCGGCGTCGTACATATCCGCGGCGGTGTAGCGGCCGCCGGGCCGCATGTCGGCGACAACCGGGGTCCGATCCGCGATCTCGCCGAACTCGTCGATCTCCAGCGGAATACCGAACTCGTGGGCAATGGCCAGGAGATGCAGCACGCCGTTGGTAGATCCGCCGGTCGCCGCGACCGAGGCGATCGCGTTCTCGATCGAGCGGCGGGTGACGATATGCGACGGCCGGACATCGTGGTGGACGAGGGTCATCGCGAGTTCACCGGCTCGCTTCGCCGCCTCGTCCTTCTTCGGATCCTCGGCCGGTATCCCGTTCAGACCGCCGGGCGACAGCCCCAGGAACTCCATCGCGCCGCTCATGGTGTTGGCCGTGAACTGGCCACCGCAGGCGCCGGCACCGGGACATGCGGCATTTTCGATGTCGTACAGCTCCTCGAGCGAGATCTTGCCGGCCCGGTAGGCTCCGATGGCTTCGAAGACGGACACGACCTCCAGGTCACGGCCCTTGTAGTGACCGGGGTAGATCGTCCCGTTGTACAGAATCAGGCCCGGCACATCCAGCCGGGCAAGGGCCATCGCTGCTCCGGGGATCGTCTTGTCGCAGCCGACGAGGCAGACGAGGCCGTCAAAATGATGGCCGCGCGCGACGAGCTCGATCGAGTCGGCAATGACCTCGCGCGAGACCAGCGACGCGCGCATTCCCTCCGTCCCCATCGAGACGCCGTCCGAGACGGCGATCGTGTTGAACTCCATCGGTGTGCCACCCGCCGCGCGGGGCATGCTCAAGGCGATCGGCTTCACGGACGAGGACCTTGCCAAGCCGATCGTCGGCGTCGGGACGAGCTGGATCGAGACGATGCCCTGCAACTACAACCATCGCCGGCTCGCGGAATCGGTCAAGGCCGGCATC
>JANMPD010000201.1:0-2207 GCA_031369685.1 Chloroflexota bacterium
GTTCCCGACGCATCTCCTCGGGGTCCGCCGGAGCGACGTCAGCCCTGTCGTGCAGGTCGCGAACAGGCAGGTCGCCAACCACCACGGCGCGCCGCGCCGGTCTCGATCCGTTCGGGCCATCGTCGGATCGAAGGGTGAGGCTCCACCAGGTATCGAGGTGCCGCCGGCTCAGGAAGGCCTCGTCGACCGGCATGGCCGCGACGCCGTCAGCGCGACGAAACGCCATCACATCCGCGCTGATCGTCGTCGCGTTGCCATCCAGCGTGACGGGCACAGCGGTGCGCAGATCGGATGTGCGCTGGCCTCGACGTCCAGCCACAGCCACGCTCGAGTCCTCGAGCGCCTGGATGAGGGGCGCGACGATATCATCGCCGGTCGGTTCGACGCCCGGCCCGAGGATGACCACAATCGCGCCCGTCGCGCGGCGCAGGGCAATGTTCAACGCCGCACCGGCACCGAGCCGGGTGACCGTGGCGACGATTTCACCGCGGCCTGCCAGGCGATCCGCCATGCCATCCAGGCGAGGCTCCGGTCCGTCGATGACCACGATGATCTGATCGTCCTCATGACGCGTGGCCAGGAGGGCCTCGAGGACCGTCTGCGCGTGCTCTGGCGCGTCGGTGGCGATCAGCACGATCGTCGAGCGCGCGGACGCCGGTTCGTCTGCGCGGCTCGGGACGGCGCTCGAGCTCCCGTACCGAACACCGCCGTCAGCAACGACGTCCGGCAGCCCGGCCAGCTCCAGCCGGAAGTTCACGCCGCTGTCGATGACGCGCCAGCCGGCCGCCTCGATCTCGGCACGGAGTCGATCCGCGTCCTCCCATCGTCGTTCCGCCCGGGCCGTCGATCGCGCATGGGCTGCGTCGAGGATGGCTTGCGGCACGTAGGCGCGGCTCACGGGCGATCAGGAGCGCGATATGGGGCCTGGCCATCGAGGTCCCCAACGAACTCCGGTCTTCGGGCATGGTTCAGGAGCTGCCGAACTGCCAGGATCTCGCCGGTGTGAAACCAGTAGTGGTAGGTCACCCGGAGGATCGCGTCACCGATGAGGCGGGTCGGCGATCCTGCGAGCGGGGTGTGCATTGCCGCTTCATCAAGGGCGTCGAGGATCGGATCCGCCGCTGAAGTCACGGTGCGCCACTTCCCGAGCATCGCGCGCAGAGACGGCGTGGTCGGCGGTCCACCGTTGGCAGCAATCTCGTTGAGGACCGGGACGGGCGTCGTGCCCGCGAGCCTCGTGAGCCAGTAGCGCTGTTCGTGCCACGCCATGTGCGCCACGATCCAGCCGATCGAATTCATGGGCTCGAGACGGCGTGCTCCGTCGGCCTCGGGTACGCCACGCAGCCCGCGGCGCCACTCGGCACGGGCAAATCGAAGCTGGTCCACTGCCGGGTGCGCCATCGGGCCGATCCTCACCAGTTGCGCCGTCGCCCGGGTTCGGGAATTCCGTGACCTGCCGTGTGACGTCCGGTCAGTATCGTTGACAAGGGGCCCGTCTGCCCGTATATATCGATAGCCGCTATAGCTGCGCCGGGGCCGACCCAATTCTGAGGTGTGATCGTGGCGACGACGACGGGTACCCCAGGTGCCATCCGTGCACCGGGGACGATCGCTGGGAGCCTTGACTTCCCGTTGGGCGAGGTTCTGCGCGACATCACCCGCGGCGGTCTTGCCGGAGCGATCGCAGGAGTCGTCGTCGGCGGTGTCGGCGGTCGCATCGTGATGCGACTCGCGGCAATCTTCCACCCGGAGGCCACCGGGTTCCTGACGGAGAACGGCAACGCGATCGGCGACATGACGCTCGGTGGAACCCTCTTTCTCTTGTTCTTCGGCGTTATTTTCGGCATGATGGCCGGCGGCCTATGGGTCGTCGTCAGTCCGTGGATCCCGGGGCGGACGTCGATCAGAGCCATCCTGACAGCGACTGCGACGATCCTGATCGGAACGCCGCTGGTCATCATCGGCGACAACCCGGACTTCGCGATCCTGAACCACGACGCCAGGGTGGTAGGTCTGCTGGTCGGGCTGGTCGGCCTCATCGGGCTGTCCACTGCGTTCGTTGACGACTGGCTGGAGCGGGGCCTCCCCCACACGGCACGAGGCGAACGCGGCCCAACGGTCGTCTATTCGATCGTCACTCTCCTCGGGCTCGTGCTGGTCCTTCCGTTCCTTCTCCTGATATTTCTCACCTCAGACGAGTACGACTC
>JANMPD010000242.1:0-4815 GCA_031369685.1 Chloroflexota bacterium
GACCCCCCTTAAGGGCGACACGGAACAGGCGCTTGCGTCAGAGAACGACCTGACGCCGGAAGAGCTGGTCAACTTCTCATATCGGCAGGTATCCCTGTTCACATTGGCGCGACATACCGTCTCGGCGCTTCCGACGATGACTCTGCTTGATGAGCACTATCGGAGCCACCCACAAATCATCGGGTTTTCCAACGATCGGTTCTATGGCGGTCGCCTCAGCGTATTCACTGAGCCTGAGCGACTCCGCGTCCAGACAGACCCGGAGCATCCTGCGGTCCGCTGGGAGCACGTAGCTGGAGAGTCGGTCCGTCCGCAGCATGGCAGCGCCTTCAACGAGGCTGAAGTCGAGCGCGTTGTTCAGCTCGTCGCGGATTTCACATCCGGATACGAACCGCCACTCTCGATCGGCGTTGTTACACCGTTCCGCCTCCAGAAGGAGCGCATCACGGAGGCCCTCGCTCGGCGGCTCGACGGACCGACGTTGGAGCGCCATCAAGTCATCGCCGACACGGCCCATGGATTTCAGGGGGATGAGCGCGATGTCATCGTCTTCTCGACGGTCATCTCGAGCGGGGCGCAGCCCAGCACCGTTGCATTCGTTGAGAACAACCCGAACCTCTTCAACGTGGCGGTCACGCGGGCTCGCTCCATGTTGGTGATCGTCGGTGACGAAGGCGCGTGTCGCGCACGGGAAGGACTCCTCGGAGCGCTCGCCCGGTATGCGGCCGGCCTTCGCGAACCTGACCCCATGGCGCAAGGAGGAGAGCCTGAAACCGATGACGAGCAACTGCTTTTGACGCACTTGATCCCCACCGGAATTCGGGCGATCTCGCAGTACGAGGTTCGCGGTTTGCGGGTGGATATCGCGCTCCCGGATCTCGTTCCTCCGATCGCCATCGAGGTCGATGGCTCGAGCCACGATTCACCCGACGGCAGCCGCCTCCTCAGGGACGTCTATCGCGACACGAAACTGCGCCGGAGTGGCTGGGTGGTGTTCCGCGTCCCGGCCTGGCGGGTGCGGCTGGAGCCCGCTACCGTGGTGGGAGAAATCGTCTCGATGGCCGCTCACAACGTGGGAGATCTGCATGAGTGAAGGGCTTGTGGGCAACCGCCTGGCGGAGGCTGCGCACCCGATTTGCCGAGCTCAGGATCCGGAACAGAACGGTCTCACAACCGCCGAGGTGCAAACGGCCCTCACGAATGCTGGGATCGAAGTCGGCGGCAAGACACCGGAGCGAGTCCTCCGGTCGGCATTGAACGGTCGGCAGGATCTATTCGAACTGGCTCCCCATTTCCGTTGGCGGTGGATCGAACCGGTGGTGCCCAAAGGCCCCGGTCTGTCAGGCCGCGCTCTCGCTGAAGAGGCCTATAGGCTCGCAATTCGCCACGACCCACAGCAGCAAGGTCTTCACTACGAAGCGCTTAAGCAGCTTCTGGTCGACTCAGAGGTGATCATCAAAGGGGCCAACCCGGGCAAGACGGTCTTCGCTTCCCTGAATGCCGCAGCCCAATGGTTTAGATGGTCAAAAGGAGGGATCTTCACGTGGAGGTAACACGACCCGGAGGGACAGGTTGACCCGGTACGAAGACAGCCCGATCTACAACATTGCGCAGAGGTTCGCCGATCTCGCACTCCGAAATGACGGTTCGCTGTTCACGCCCGGTCGAGCAATTTGGGCAGCCGGCCCACTTGACGAGTTGAACGAGCGTTATGTCGAGAACCCGGACCTTGGGGCCGGAAGCTTCGAAGGGAAACTCAAGGTCCAACTGGACGGGGCTAGCCCCGAGGCGGTCCAGTTGATGGCCGAAGCCCTCTTCATCTACTTCCTCCCGGCGCGATGGAACATCACCGGCGCGACCAAACGCCAGAAGATCGGTGAGATTCTCGAGTGGATCCCTGACGGCCCCGCGTTGCCCCCTGAGCTCGAGGCGATCACCGACGAGGGTGTTGGATCGGGTGGACCGGGATTCAACCTGTTCAAGTGGGCGAGTCTGTCCTTCCTCCTCGCGTTTGCGCGACGGTTCAAGCAAGCCGACGCCGCAACACGCGAGGCAGCTCTGGCGGATCCCTGGAAGTTCCGAGAGTTCGTCATTCAGATTCCAACCGAGGGAGGTGGGGTCTATGGACGCGAAAGCCTTCTGCACATCATGTTTCCGGAGACGTTCGAGCGGATCTTCTCTGGGTCCGTCAAGACGCGCCTAACCGCCATCCTGAAGGATCTTGTGGATGATCCGTCAGCGAACGTGGACGCCAGGCTTTCGCAGATTCGCGGCCACCTGAGTACCAGGTTTGGGAGCGATTTCGACTTCTACGACACAGATGGCGTGCGCGCTCTGTGGTATCGGTTCGATGACCCCTTGAACGAGTTCATCTACTGGGCATCACGCTTCCATGGGCTGCCTGAGTTCGTACCCGAGGAGCGGACATACAAGCTCGCGATCGTCAATAGGCTGACAGCCGCGCGGTCCGAATTGATCGCAGACGGCAATTGGTTTCCGTTCTTCAAGACGGCCTTCACAAAGGGCAACAATCTGACCAGCTGGCAGTCGCACGATGCATTCTTGAAGTGGTGCCAGGAAGATCTTCCACGCGCGGCAAAGCTGGTGCGACGCCTCTGGGCTGGCGACGACGAACCGCTGTCTCGTGTGGGCGACTTTCTCGCCCATCTTCCTAAGGAAGCGGTAAGCGGGATGGGCGCGCGAACGACGCTCGCGTCCTTCCTGCTCATGGGAACGGATCCCTACACCTTCCCCCCATATCGCACTGCGGCGATGCATGCTGCCTACCGACTCACCAAGTTCGAACCGGGTGCGGAGAGCGATGAAGTCGCGATGTACCGAGTGGCCCTGGCCTTCTTGGATCGCGTCCGTGACCGAGCTGCCGAACGAGGCCTCGAGTTGATGGATCGGCTGGACGCCCAGTCCGTGGTTTGGTGTATCGCGAATTGGGATCCACCCGACGCGTGGCCGCCCGAGGATCGAGCGGCATTCGAGCGCTACCGCAAGAACGCGAATGTGACGGACGTCGATGAGGATGAGTACGAGATCGCCGAGTCCTCGAGCGTGAAGACCGGGGAAGACCCGGCGCCGTTTGGCGATCCACTTGTGGCACTCGCCGACGAACTGCTCATCGAACATCAACACCTCGTTGAAATCGCGGAGCTCCTCGCCTCTAAGCGCCAGGTGGTCATGTACGGGCCGCCCGGCACCGGCAAGACATTCGTAGCGCGGAAGCTCGCCAACGCGTTGGCCGGGGATCCGGGCCGAGTCGAGCTCGTCCAGTTCCATCCGTCGTATGCCTACGAGGACTTTGTCGAGGGATATCGGCCGGTTCTCCGAGACGGTCAGCAGGGATTCGGTTTGCTGCCCGGCCCGTTCAAGGCCCTGGCGGAGCGTGCCTCCAAGGATCCTGGGCATGAGTACTTCATGATCATCGACGAGCTGAACCGAGGGAACATCGCCAAGGTCTTTGGCGAGCTGTATTTCCTGCTCGAATATCGCGATGAGGCGATCCGCCTGCAGTACTCCGATGTACCGTTTCGGCTCCCGCCCAACATCCGCGTCATCGGGACGATGAACACGGCGGACCGCTCGATCGCCTTGCTTGATGCGGCATTGCGTCGCAGGTTCGCCTTCATCCCATTCTTCCCGGATCGAGACCCGATCAAGGGCCTTCTCGGGCGCTGGCTCTTGCGACATCGATCCGACATGGCCTGGGTTGCAGACGTCGTTGATCGGGCCAACGCGCTTCTCAACGATAGGAACACGGCGATCGGGCCGAGCTTCTTCATGAACAAAGATCTGAATGAGGCGCGACTTGCCCGGATCTGGACGCATGAGATCACCCCACTCCTTGAGGACTACTTCTTCGACGCACCTGAGCGGGTAGGCGAATTCGATCTCAAGCGCCTGAGAAACACCGGAGCCATCCCAGCTCTCGCGACCTCCGTTGGTCCGGACGGACCGCCGGCTGCGGATGCCCTTTCGGAGCCCGAGCTCTCGGCAGGCGTCGGATTGACCTCAGATGCCGACTCTCAGCCTGCGTGAGTACGTGCCGGCCTATGGGGTCCGGCTCACGATGGGGCAGCGCGATCAACTTTCAAAGGTTGTCACCCTTCGTCCCTCAGCTGGACTCGAGGATCACTACGACCTGACGCCCGGCTCCACGATCGGCGCGCTCCGACTCGACGGGCTCGACGTTGTTATCGAGCCGAAAGTCGCGATTGATCGCGTCTTCTTCATGCTCTCGTACACGCTCGGGCGGATCACTGACCTCGGCATCGGACCCGAACTTGAGCCCGCCGATGACCTTGTCGAGGCGATCGTTCAAGCGTTCGTGAAGCACGCCCGACGGGCCCTCGCCAGGGGCGTACAACAGGGTTACAAGACGGTCGACGAGTCGGCCCTCACGCTCCGTGGACGCCTCCGCATAGGTGATCAGATCCGACGCCAATTTGGGGCGCGGCCCCCGGCGGAGATCACCTACGACGACTTCACCGTGGACATCGAGGTCAATCGACTGCTTTTAGCGGCGGCTAATCGGCTCCTGAGACTCAGGCTCAAATCGGAGCGGAGCAGGGCCGCCCTGCGAGGGATCGTGGCACGGCTCGACGGGGTCGCACTCGTTGCCTATGACCCTCGTCGACTACCACCGATCGTCTTTACGCGGCTCAACGAGCGGTACCGCGATTCGGTCATGCTTTCGCGGCTCATCCTGAGGTCGACGTCATTCGATCTCGGCGTTGGCCTCGTTCCCGCGTCGGCATTCCTGGTGGACATGAACCGGGTCTTCGAGGACTTCCTGTTCGTCGCGCT
>JANMPD010000249.1:0-1673 GCA_031369685.1 Chloroflexota bacterium
GGCCGGGTCCCTCGAGGTGGAGGTGGATCACCTCGACGTTACGCAGCTCCGACGCACGCGCCACAAGGGCATCCAGCAGACCGGATGGCGTCGCCGCCGCGCAGTGGACGTAGACATGGCCGCCGCTGTCAATCCCGGCGACGGCCTCCGCCGCTGAAACGATGCGCATGGGCCGATCCCGCGTCCTTCAGTCGTGCTCGCTGAGCCAGACGCCAACCTTTGGCCACAGGTTCTGGCTGGCCGTTCGGCCGACGACGATCCCGACATGCCCGCCCTCGATCAGGATCTCCGACGCGTCCCGGCTGCTCACTCGCTCGGTGACGATGCTCGTCGTCGCCCGCGGCGCGATCTGATCCCGGCTCGCCGCGATGTTCAGGACCGGGCAGCGGATGTCTGACAGGCGGACTGGCCGGCCGTCCATCTCGAGCATGTCGCGCGCCAGCCGGTTCTCCTGGTAGAACTCGACGATCCACTGGCGGAATGCCGCCGCGGCAAACGGGACGCTGTCGTTCACCCAGCGGTACATCGCCTGCCAGCCCTCAAGGTCAAAGGCGGGATCGCCCAGCTTCTGCCACAGCGCCCGATAGGTGCCCACGTAGCTGGCCATCGGGTTGAGCAGCTTCGAGCCGATGTCCGGAACCATTCCGGGCACCGTCGGGAACGTCTCGGTCAGTCGCTCGATGGGGAAGATGCCACGCGCCGTCATCCGACCGAACTGACCGGCGTCCGAGAAGTCGAGCGGCGCGGTCAGGAGGATGAGATTGCGGGTGACCTGGGGGTTGAGGGCTGCGAAACAGGTCGCCAGGGTGCCGCCGATGCAGTAGCCAAGGACCGTCATCTGGTCCGAACCCGTGACTCTTTGGATCACGTTCGCGGCACGCGGCAGATAGCGGGTCACGAGGGTCGTCACGTCGAGCCCCCGATCCTCGTCCCCGGGCGTGCCCCAGTCGATGAGGAAGACGTCATGGCCCTGGCCCAGCAGAAATTCGACGAAGCTCGCGCCCGGCCTCAGGTCCAGGATGTAGGCGCGGTTGATGAGCGGCAGAACCAGAAAGATCGGCGTCCGGTGGGTGGCGGGCGTAGAGCGGACATAGCGGTAGAGGCGCGCCTTGTTCTTGCGCCAGACCAGCTCCTTGGGGGTGAGGCCGACGGGCGCGTCGACCGAGCCGAGGATGGCCTGCGCCATCTCGCGCGCCCGATCGTTCGCCGACCACATGGTCTCGGCGTCGGGTCGGGTCGGCGGCCGGGTCGTCGTCATCAGGTGCCCGTTGCGGGCCTGACGCTCTGGAGGGGCCTGGCACGCGTCGCGGGCTTGGCGGGAGTCGCCGACGCGGCACGCTTTGCCGCTGTGGCGCGCATTGAGGGCCCAGCGGACCCCTTCGGCCCAGCGGACCCCTTCGGCCCTGCCGGCCCGGCGGACCCCCGCGGCCCTGCCGGCCCCGCGGGCACGGCGCGAACGGCCTCCTCGATCATGGCGAGTCGATCGGTGATCTGATCGATCTTTTCTTCGAGCCCGATGACGAGCTCGCCAAGCCCGGCGATGTCCTCGCGGGTCGGCACGTTCATCGTCTCGAGATAGGTCCGCATGTTGTCGCGAACCGACTTCTGGGCCGCGAGCATCGTCTCCAGCATCTTCCCGCTCGACTCACCGAACTCGGAGCTGGCCATCGTCT
>JANMPD010000294.1:0-2102 GCA_031369685.1 Chloroflexota bacterium
GAGGCGCTGCTTGTAGCCGTCGAGCGTGGCGAGGTCCACCGTGACGTCGATTCCATCGCCGGATTCGACGTCAACGAGGCGCAGATCTCCCTCGATGGCCGGGTCGAGTTCCTGCGGTGACAGCAGGTGGAGGATGATCAGCTCCGACCCGGTCGCCGCCAGTTCGCGAATCACGCGATCCGCGTTCAGGTCCAGCAAGTCTGACAGCAGCACGATCACCCCGCGGCCGGACAGCTGGGCGCCGGCATGCCGGGCAGCGGCCTGGAGGTCGGTGGGGCCATCCGTGATCGAGATGTTCGACAGGGCTGACAACAGGCGGAAGACGCGCCCTGAGCCGCGCAGCGCCACCTGACGACGAGCCACGCGTCCGCCGAGCGACGTGACGGCCACGCGGTCCTCTGATGCCAGCCCGATGTATCCGAGTGCCGCCGCGGCACGCTGGGCGAAGAGGAGCTTGCCGGGCCGGCCCGCCGCCATCGAGGCCGAGGTGTCGATGAGGAACGAGATCGTGACGTCCTCTTCCTCGACGTACAGCTTGATGAACAGCTTCTCGAGGCGAGCCAGGACGTTCCAGTCCAGCTGGCGGAGGTCGTCCCCGAGGGAGTAGTCCCGGAAGTCCGCGAATTCCACGGATTGTCCGCGCTTGACGGACCGCCGCCCACCCTTGAGCCCGCCGCGCACGGGGGCCCGCATCATGACCTGGAGTCGTTCCAGCTGGCGTAGGAACGACTCATCGAACACGGTCGGATCGATGTCGGACGGCAGGAACACCGGCCGCGTCCGGGCCCGTTCACGGCCCGCGGATCCCGTCCTTGGGGGCGTTTCGGGATGCAAGGGCGCGTCGGCTCCCGGGGGCGCGTCGGCTCCCGGGGCCGCATGGACACGCGGCGGCGCCGTGGCCTTGGGCGGCAGCGGGAGCCCGGTCGGTTCGTCCATGGTTTCGATTTGATGCGCCGCGCCGCGGCGCTATTCGACGGACGGAGCGGGCACCGCGTCGAGGATGGTGCGAACGACCGCCTCGGTCGTGATCCCCTCGGCTTCACCCTCGAAGTTGAGGATCACGCGATGGCGAAGCGCGGGTAGCGCAACCGCCCGGATGTCGTCGATCGAAACGTTGAAGCGCCCATCGAGCAGCGCGCAAATCTTGCCCGCGGTCACGAGTGCCTGGGCGCCGCGCGGCGAACCGCCGTAGCGCACGTACTCGCGCACGATCTGCGGCGCTCGCGGCTGGTCCGGGTGGGTGGCCGCGAGCAGGCTCACCGCATAGGCCGTGACGTGCGGCGCGATCGGCACGCCCCGGGCGAGCCGCTGCATCTCCACGATCTCCACGGCGGTACAGACCTTGCCGGCCGTCGGCGCATCGACACCGGTGGTGCGTTCGATGATCGTGATCAGGTCCTCCTCCGTCGGGAACGGGACATGGACCTTGAACAGGAACCGGTCCAGCTGGGCCTCCGGGAGGGGATAGGTGCCTTCCATCTCCAGCGGGTTCTGGGTCGCGAGCACGAAGAATGGGGGATCGAGCGGATAGCGCTGGCGCGCCACGGTGACCTGATGCTCCTGCATGGCCTCGAGGAGGGATGACTGGGTCTTCGGAGTCGCCCGGTTGATCTCGTCGGCGAGGACCAGGTTCGCGAAGATCGGGCCCGGCTGGAACCGGAAGATCCGGCGGCCCTCCTCCTCGATGAGGATGTTCGTGCCGGTGATGTCGGCGGGCATCAGATCGGGTGTGAACTGGACGCGACTGAAGGCGCAATCGATCACATCGGCAATGGTCCGCACGAGCATCGTCTTGCCGAGGCCCGGAACGCCCTCCAGCAGCACGTGGCTGTTGGCCAGGAGCGCGGTCACGGTCTGTCGAACCAGCTCGCGCTGTCCCACGATCACCCGCCCGACCTCGTGTTCGATGGCGGTCGCCCGCTCGGCGAAGGCCTCGGGCGCCAGTCGGGACTTGGTGCCGGCGTCGATCGTCGTGTCCATGCGTTCCTCCGGGGCGGAGCGGTCGGGCGCCGCTGCCGCTGCTATTCGCGTGGCTCGAGTGAGCTGAAGTAGTCGCGCACGTAGTCCTTGACCGACAGCGGAACGTAGCCGCGATCGAGCGA
>JANMPD010000323.1:0-18857 GCA_031369685.1 Chloroflexota bacterium
GGGACAGGACAAGCAGGCCGATTGATGCGCCATGGGCCGCGCGGATGGTGCGGACCACGCGCAATCCCTCGTCGGTGTATGTCGGCGGCATGCGGATGTCGACGATCGCGACGTTCGGCCTCGTCGCCTCGACGACCGCGACATCGTCCGGACGCGGCTGGTCCGATTGCAGGGCGCCGGTGCTTGCCGCGCATACCCGACGAATCGCCAGAGGAGCCAGTCATATTATGACCATGTGATACGCTGTCCGCGCACGTTTCTGGCACATCGGAGGACGGCGTGGTTGATCGGCACGCTCCCCTGCGGAGCTCGCGTTGGTTTGGGACCGACGATCTCAACGGGCTGATCCACCGCGGGTGGACGCGAGCTCAGGGGTTCTCAGCTCGGGTGTTCGACGGCCGTCCCGTCATCGGGATCGTCAACACGTGGAGCGAGGTGGCGAACTGCAACGCCCACCTGCGCGACCTCGCGGGTGCGGTCAAGCGCGGCGTGTGGCGGGCCGGCGGCTTCCCGCTCGAGCTGCCGGCGATGTCGCTCAGCGAGCCGCTCATGAAGCCCACAACGATGCTCTACCGGAACCTGCTCGCCATGGAAGCGGAGGAGTCGATCCGCGCCAATCCCTTCGACGCCGTGGTGCTGCTCGCCGGGTGCGACAAGACGACGCCGGCACTGCTCATGGCGGCGGCGAGCGCCGACATCCCGGCGATCGTCCTCACGGGTGGGCCAATGCTGCGCGGGCGTCGCGGCCGCGAGGACCTCGCCGGAGCCAGCGCCATCTGGGACGCCTCGGACCGTCGCCGTGCGGACGACTACTCCGACGAGCGCTGGGCCGAGCTCGAGTCCTGTGTAGCCCGGTCGGCCGGTCATTGCGGCGTCATGGGGACGGCGTCGACGATGGCGATCCTGGCCGAGTCGCTCGGTATGACGCTCCCGGGGGCCGCCGCCATCCCCGCTGTCGATAGCCGGCGAGGAGCGCTCGCCGAGGAGACTGGCGAACGCATCGTGCAGATGGCGAGTCTCAGCGGACCCCGACCGTCGGAGATTCTCACCGCAGCCGCCTTTCGCAACGCGGTCACGGTCCTGAACGCCGTGAGCGGGAGTACCAACGCCGTCATCCACCTGCTGGCGCTGGCCGGCCGGGCGGGAGTGCCTCTGGCCCTCGACGACTTCGACGCGATCAGCCGAACCACACCGTGGATCGTCGATGTGCGTCCGGCCGGCCGCCACCAGATGGAGGAGCTGTTCTACGCTGGCGGCGTTCCGGCCGTACTCAAGGAGCTCTCCCCCCTGCTCGAGCTTGAGGCCCTGACCATCACCGGGCGACCACTCGGCGCGGAGATTGCCGCGGCACACGTGCTCGATCCCGAGGTGATTCGCACCCTCGTGCAGCCGCTCGCGCCTGAGGGAGGGTTGGCCGTCCTCCGCGGCAACCTCGCCCCGAACGGAGCGGTCATCAAGCAGGCGGCCATGGACCCGGCGCTACGCCGGCATGTGGGTCCCGCGGTCGTGTTCAGAGACAAGAAGGACCTGATGGCGAGGATCGACGACCCAGAGCTGGACGTCGGACCCGATTCGGTCCTGGTGCAACTCATGAGCGGACCGGTCGGCGGGCCCGGCATGCCGGAGTGGGGACAGTTGCCCATCCCGGCCAAGCTCTGGCAGGCGGGCGTCCGGGACATGGTCCGTATCTCCGACGCACGGATGAGCGGGACGGCGTATGGGGCGTGCGTGCTCCACGTGGCGCCCGAGTCCGCCGTGGGCGGGCCCTTGGCCCTCGTCCGCGACGGTGACCTGATTGAACTCGACGTCGACGCCCGCGGACTGACCCTGCGCGTGGATGACGCCGAGCTCGAGGCGAGGCGCGCAGCCTGGGAGCCGCCCAGCCCGCGTTTCACCCGTGGGTACGGGAGGCTGTACGTGGATCACGTCCGCCAGGCAGACACCGGCGCCGACCTCGATTTCCTCGCGGGCGGGCCCGGCGCGGACTGGGACCCGTACCAGCCGACGAGTCACTGACGATGACGGACCCGCAGCTCGGTCTTGCCGTCGGCCGGGCGTATCTGCCGGCTTCGTGGTGCCCGCATGGCCTCGGCGGCCCGACGCCAGTCGTGATCCGCGATGGGCTCGTGTTCGACGCCTCGCCACTCGCCCCGACCTCGGCCGACCTGCTCGAACGGCCGGACCTGCTCGATGTCGCCGGCGCTGCACCGCTTCGACGGCTCGGGTCCGCGGAGGAGCTGCTCGAGGCATCCCACCACGAGCACCGCGAACCGGATCGTCCATACCTGCTCGCACCCGTTGACCTCCAGGTGATCAAGGCCGCCGGCGTGACGTTCGCGACCAGCCTCCTGGAGCGGGTGATCGAGGAGGGCGCGCGGGGCAATCCGGCCCTGGCCGTGGAGCTCCGCGCGCGACTGGACGCCCGGCTCGGTGGCTCGCTCCGGGACGTCCGGGTCGGCAGCCCGGCCGCCGCCGCGCTTGCCGACGGCCTGCGCGCCGAAGGGCTCTGGTCCCAGTACATGGAGGTTGGCCTCGGGCCGGATCCCGAGATCTTCACCAAGGCGCCGCTCCTTTCGGCTGTGGGCACCGGTGATCTCGTCGGTGTCCGCAGCGACTCGTCGTGGAACAACCCAGAGCCGGAGATCGTGCTTGCGATTACCAGCGACCGGCGTGTGGTGGGCGCCGCCCTGGGCAACGATGTCAATCTGCGGGACTTCGAGGGCCGCAGCGCGCTCCTCCTCGGCGCGGCCAAGGACAACACAGCCAGCTGCGCTATCGGGCCCTGGTTCCGGCTCTTCGACGAGACGTTCACCGTCGACTCGCTCATGCAAGAGCAGATCAGGTGTCGCGTCAGCGGGCTCGACGGCTTCGAAACTGAAGGGACGAATGAGCTCGGAGAGATCTCGCGCCACCCGTTGGACCTGGTCGAGGCGGCCACGGGCAGTCACCACCAGTACCCGGACGGTTTTGCGCTGTTCCTGGGGACGATGTACGTGCCGTCGGTCGACCGGCACGAGCCGGGCCGCGGATTCACGCACGAGCCAGGTGACCGTGTGGAAATCAGCTGCCCGCCTATCGGGACGCTGGAGAACTGGGTCGAGCATTGCGAGCGCGTGCCGCCATGGACCATGGGCGTTCGCGCGCTGGTCGCGAACCTTGTCGCGCGCCACATGCTTTGAGGAGCCTGCGCATGCCTGACCTGGGCACGAACCCCCGCCCTCGCCCGCGCTGAGGTCCTCTTCCGAGCCGCCGAACTGCTGGCTGCCCGGGCCATCGTGATCGGGCGGGAGCGGGCACGCGAGGAGGCGAGACGCTGGCCGAGAGGATCGGTGAGACGCGGCGGGCCGCCGCCATCCTGCGGTACTTCGGCGGCCAGACCGCGATCGTGCGTCACGGAGGAGTTCCTCACGCAGGTCAAGACCGTGTACACGGACGGCCTGGAGCCGGCAGGGCTGTTCGACTTCGCCTGACGAGCACCGAGCCCGGCAGCCGCGATGAACGCGGGGTCAATCCCCCGGCAGAACCCCGGCGCGCCGGGCGCCCCACAGGATGTGCTCGCGCATCGCGGCGCGCGCGGCCTCGGCATCGTGCGCTTCGATGGCCGCGAGCACGGCGGCGTGATCGTCGACGGCATGCGGGAGACCACCCGGGACCGCGTTGGTGAGCCGCCGGCTCGTGCGCATCAGGTCGCGGATGGCATCGATCACGTGCGAGATCACGCGGTTCTGCGCCGCGGCGACGATCTCCTGGTGGAAGGCGATGTCGTGCTCGAGGAATGCGTCGGGATGCTCAATCGTGTCGCGCATGGCAGCGAGCGAGCCGCGCATGCGATCGATCTGGTCGGGCGTCGCCGTCTCCGCGGCACGGGCGGCGGCCTCCGGCTCGATCAGCAGGCGGGCGTCGTGAAGCTCGGTCACGAGGCGCCGCAGGCCTTCGTCGTTTTGAAGCTCCAGCATCAGGGGATCCAGGTAGTTCCAGTCCGTGGACGGACGGGGCTGCATGCGCTTGCCGTGGCGCACGGTGACGAGCCGCAGGGAGCTCAGCCGGGCGATGACCTCGCGCGCGACCGTCTTCGACACGCCGAACTCTACGCAAATCTCCTGCTCCGTGGGCAGCGGAGTGGGTTCCCCAGGCGTGGATGCCGCGCCCAAGATCCGGACCGCGAGGTGGCGGGTCACCTTGTCGCCCAACTTGTCCGCCCGAACGGTGGTCGTCCGCACCCTCACGCGAAGCATGCAACGACATTCCGTGCGGGCAATATCAGATCCACGGGCTGACCAGGAACTTGACGCCGGGGAGGTCCTTCCGCGTCATCGAGTCGAACCCGACGTCGACGGTGCGCTCCAGGCTGATGCGCGCGGCCACCACCTCGTCTGCCCGCAGTAGGCCATCGCCCAGCATGGCGACGGCCCCCGTGAAGTCTTCGTCCCATACGTGGGACAGCGACCCGATAAGCTCCCGTTCCGTCGCCACCAGCCCGAAAAAGTCGAGCGTGCCGATGCGGGAGGGGAGGCCGACGAACACGACGCGGCCGCCGCGCCGCGCCGCCTCGACCGCCTGCTCACAGGCGCGGATCGTTCCGGCCGCCTCGATCACCACGTCCGGGCCACGCCCGTAATGCAACGCCCGAACCTCGTCGAGGAACTCGGGGACGGTGGGATCCACGACCGCGGTGGCACCGAGGGCAAGGGCCTGGCGTCTGCGGATCTCCGACGGCGCGGCCACCGTCACCGTCTCGGCACCGAATGCGAAGGCTGCCCGCATCAGGGCAAGGCCGATCATGCCCGCGCCCTGAATGAGGACGCGCTCGCCCCTCGCGAGGCGACCCTTCCTGAGAGCGCGGATGGCGACCGAAACGGGTTCCGCGAGCGCCGCCGTCTCCGCGTCGACGCCGGGCGGCACCGGTATCGCCATCTGGGCCGCGACCGTGATTGACTCGGCCAGGCCACCGTCCACATGCAGGCCGATCGAGGCAAGTTGCGGACACAGGGTCAGCTCGTGCCGGAGGCACCACCAGCAAGTGCCGCACGTGATCAACCCGTCAAGGGCGACTAGCCGGCCCTCCGACAACCCGGTCACGCCGGACCCAACATCCGTGACGATCCCGGACACCTCGTGGCCGAGCGTGATCGGGGCAACGGTGCCCGTCAGCGGGTGGGGATCGCCGGTCTGGATGAACAGGGGCCCCGCCCGCCACTCCTCGCGGTCAGTGCCGCAGATGCCGCACCACTCGACCCGGACTCGGACCTCGCCCGGCCCCGGCGCCGGGGCCTCCGGGACAAGGTCGAGTCGGACATCGCCGCGGGCGTGCCACCTGACCGCCCGCATCACCGCAGCGGTCCTTCCAGGATTGCTCGTGCTGGCGCCGCCTCTGCCCCTTCGAGGCGAAGCGGCAGCACCGTCACACGGTAGTCGCCGGGTTCGACCGCTCGCAGATCCAGGCCCTCCACGATCGCGACCCCGGCGCCGAGGAGAACGTGGTGCGCCGC
Organism: Chloroflexota bacterium; assembly: GCA_031369685.1. Taxonomy (GTDB): domain Bacteria; phylum Chloroflexota; class Limnocylindria; order Limnocylindrales; family CSP1-4; genus UBA5189. The sequence continues at coordinate 5,490 of JANMPD010000323.1, forward strand.
AAAGGTCGGTCGCCCGAACGGCTCGATGGAGATGTAGTCGGTTCCGATCATCCGCACGCCCCATTCGACGAGCAACTGGGCGGCCGCGGCCTCGAGCCCGACGTACGTCTCGTCGAAGACCGGGGTTTCCAGGCGGCGTCGCGAGTTCGACGTCTTGAACAGAACCCGTTCCGCGCCAGCGATGCCCACGGCGCTCAGGTCTTCGGGGTGAATCGACGTCACGGAGTCCGGGAGCTCGACGACGCGTGCAGGCCCGACGAGCGCATCCAGCGGCACGCCCTCGAGCCCCGGTGCGCCCGGGAGGAAGTGCGATGGCGCATCGACATGCGTTCCGCTGTGCGCTCCCAACGTCCAGCGGCTGACGTCCGCGATGTCGCCTCGGGAGAGGAGCATCTCCCACTCGACGACCGGAATGGTCGTGCCTGGCCAGGCCGCCATCACCGGGGACACGGCCATCGAGATGTCGAAGATCGTCATCGTCTACTCACAGCACCCGGAACCGCTCCCAGGCGTCACGCAGGTAGGCGCCGGCCAGGAGCATCGACCGCGCGCTGGACTCCGTTCTCGCCTTCTCGATCGCGCGGGCCGCAACGTCATCCGCAAGCTCGGCCGGGACGATGACGATGCCATCGCCGTCCGCGACCACCAAGTCGCCGCGCCGCACCACGACGCCCAGCATTTTGATCGGTCCGTTGGCATCGGTGATCGAGAGCCTCCCCAGGCTATCGGTCGGCTGCATCCCACGAGCGAGGACTGGCCAGCCGAGCTCGCGGATACGAGACGTGTCCCGCACGTAGCCGTCGATCACCGCGCCGACGGCTCCCCGCGCCACCGCCGCCGTCGAGAACAGCTCGCCCCAAAAGGCGCAAACGGGGTCGGTGCTTGCGACGACGACGTCATCCGGCAAGAGCGAATCGATGAAGGCCACCTCCGCTGCGTAGGGCGTGGCGGGGATCTCGTAGACGGCGATCGCACGGACCGGCCGGGCATAGCCAACGATCACCGGCGCCCCGGGCCAGATAGGGACGAGGCCCGAGGCCAGAACCTGGCTGCGGAAACCGGCCTGGTCGCAGCAGTCCGAAACCACGGCCGAGTACGTCAAACGCCGCAGCAACTCGAGGTTTACCATGGGTCTCCCGTCATAATATGACCGTATCAGTCATCATACCTTGTGGCGGTCCCCGTCCAAGCCCTGCATTTGCGACCTCTGGGTCGGCTGGCTTCTCCGCCCGGTCGACCCGGTCCAGCTGGAGACTGCACATGGCCATTAGTGCCCCGCAGATCGTGCTGCGGTCGGGCCGTGCCACCGCCGTCTGCGCACCTGGCTTGGGCGGCCGCGTCACCTCGCTCGCCGTGGACGACCTCGAGATGCTCGCCGGACCGGGCAACGGGCCCCTCTTCGGCGGGCTCTACCCAATGGCCCCTTGGGCGGGCCGGCTCCGGGACGGCCTCCTGGCGTGGGGCGGGCAGACCACGCGATTTCCGGCGCACCTGACCCCGCCACACGCGATCCACGGCACGCTTCTGGAACGAGCGTGGACCGTACTTGAGGTGTCAGCCGACCGCGTGGCGCTTGAGGCCGAACTGGTGGATCCATGGCCCTTTGGCGGATCCGTCCGACACGAGTTCGTGCTGAGCGACGACGCCCTGACATGCCGCCTGGAGGTCCACGCAACCAATGAGCCGTTCCCGGCGGTCGCCGGGTGGCATCCCTGGTTCCGCTGGCAGCTCCGGGATGCAGCCGGGGTGAGACGGGGCGGACGTGCCGAGATCGGGCTGCCCGCCGGAGGCATGCTTCGCCGGGGCGAGGACGGGCTCCCGGACGGGACAGTCCTGCGGCCGTACCCGGAAGGGCCCTGGGACGACTGTTTTCTTGAGTTCTCCGGCGCCCCAACGGTTACATGGCCTGACGCGCTACGGGTCACCGTGCTGTCGGACGCACCGTGGTTCGTCGTGCTGACCGCGCGGCCTGAGGGTATCTGCGTGGAGCCGCAGACCGGCCCTCCCAATGGCCTCAACGACGGCTCGTACACGCTGGTGGAGTCAGGCGCGCCGCTGGTGGCGACGATGTCGCTGGGCTGGGAGACGGCGACCGGACGGCCCTGAGGGCGAGGCTGCCCGGCACCTCGACATGGCGCCTGGCGGGCCCGGGGAGGAACCCTGCAGGATCAGTCAGCCAGCGTCACCCGTGCCCGGCCGGACCGAGAAGGATCCGTCATCGCGGATCGAGATCCAGTCGTCAGTCCTGATGCCTTCGAAGTCGGCCGGATCAGCCTGGAGGATCGGGCAGATGCGACCGTAGAGCTCCCGGGCGACGATGGCACCCAGAGCAAGGATCTGGTCGACCTCTGGCAGCACGATCGCACTCGGTCCGATGCCCAGACGGATCGCTTCGGCGAGCACGGTACTCGTCGTGCTCGAGCCGCGCCCGACCGGCATGACGAGCACCCGGCCCGTCACTACGGCGCCGATCTGCGGCGCGTGGACGTCAACAATCTGTCCCGTTTTCAGGGACATGCCGCCGGCAAGGCTAAGTGGCTGCCGGAGGACGAGAGCCGGCCCGTCTGCAGTACCGGCGACGATCGGACGACCCCTAAGCACCTTGCCAGAGCCCTTCATCGCGCTCGATCCTTCCCGCGACGGCGGATTCGACGCAGTCGGCAAGGCTTCCAAATGTGACGTCGGCACCCAAGGTCATCGGTGCGTAGTACGCCCATTTCGCCGAGTTCGTCATCACGGTGCCCGATCCGAGCTCGAGGAAAGGTCGCACGTAGGTGCATGTGTCAACCACAAGCTCCACCCCGACGTCCTCGAGTTCAGCATGCCAACCCCTGGCGGAGAGTTCTGCGTAGGTCTCGCGCCCGGTCGCAGCGTAGAAGGGAAGGCCGTTGCGGATCCTCCGACCCCGGAACAGCCTTCGCAGCTCGGAGAACTCGGCCAGCGAGAAGTGCGGCGTACCGACGCAGATGCCGGTGAGCTGGTCTCGCTCACGGGTGCTCAGCGTCTCGCGCGCGGCGCGGAGCGCGTCCAGGGTCACGTCGATCTGGCGCACAGGGGGCCGGCCCGCAAGAGCGACGTCGAGCGTCGGAGCCTCGGGCGTGATGCCGACCGCATGGAACATGGCAGTGGCGCCAGACGACGCTGCGGCCGCCCCGAGTGCCTTGAGCTGGTCTTCGCTGACTGCGCTGGGCAGACCAACGATGGCCGGCACGAGCGTCCCCGTTAGCTCCCCCACCAGATACCCGAGTACCGGGTAGAGGGCCTCGCTCCTGAGAAGCTGGTCGGTCAGGCCAGTGAGACGGAAGACGGTTTGGGCCCGTCGGTTCTCTGGTATGTGGAGGCCGGCGTATGGCACCCTGCCCGTGAGCGCCGCGCAGATGTCGAAGAAGTCGCCGTACCGGTTCGTCCGCGCGCCGAGAACCGAATTGGCGAAGACGATTGCGTTGGATTCCGCCCACGCGATGTGAGATCCGAACCTCGGCCGTTCGCGGAGCTGGTAGGGCGCACAGGTCCAGGTGGCTTGGCAGCCCAAAGCGAGATAGGCGTCCATGATCCCCTTGCCAAGATCAAACGTCGCGGCGTCGCGGCCCGATAGTTCGGGGTGCAACAGGTCGATGGACGCCACATTCAGCGTCGTCGGAACGCACACCCTTCCGCCGTTCGACAGTAGATACGTAGGGAAATCGAGCGATACCTGCCCGATGGCAAGGCACCCATCGACGTGGACGGACTCAACGTCGATGAGTCGACGCGCGCCGAGCGCGTCGGCCATCTCGAGAATGATCCCCATGGCGAGCTGCCGGGCTCGACCGTCCTCACCCTTCAGGACGCGCCGATCCCGGGCTTCGAGCGCGAAGCGTGTCACGAAGACACCGCAGGGGACGCTATTGGCGAAGTACTGGCCATGCCGCCGAGATAGAGCCGGATGACGTTAGGGTCATGGAGGAGGGCGCTCCCCGAACCCTCATACCGGTTCCCTCCCGACTCAAGGACGTAGGCGTAGTCCGCGATGGCGAGAGCCCGTCTGGCGTTCTGCTCGACGAGAAGGATCGACACCCCTCGATCTCGGATCTCGACGATCTTTTCGAAAATCTCGTCGACAACGTTTGGGGCAAGTGCGGCCGAAGGTTCGTCAAGCAGGAGCAGACGTGGTTGCGAAACCAGCGACCGCGCCAAGGCCACCATCTGACGCTGGCCTCCCGACAGCGTGCCGGCCTGCTGCCTGAGTCGGTCGCGCAGCATCGGAAACCAGTCCAGCATCCGGTCGTACGCGAGGCGGCGGTCGGCCGGAGCCAGCCGGACGCCGCCTCGACCCATCAACCCGATCTCGAGGTTCTCCTGCACGGACATCGACTCGAACACATTCGCACGCTGCGGCATGTAGTTGATGCCGATGGAAGTGATCCAGTAGGGTTCCCGTCCTCGCAGTTCGGTTGGTCCGCCCGCGTTGGTGAACTTCACACTGCCGTGAGTTACGTTGATCAATCCGTAGATGGCCTTGAGGAGCGTCGACTTTCCCGATCCGTTGGGGCCGATGACGGTGACAAGGCGGCCGGCCTCGAGTTGGATGGTCACCCCGTGCAGGATCTTCGAGTCGATGTAGCCGGCATGGAGATCGGTGACAGCCAGGACAACCACTGGCACATCAGGATCAGTCATCGTCGGGTCCCGACGGGACAGGCTCGCGGGCTGGGCCCGCAGGTGCATGGTGGGTCCCGAGATACGCCTCGATCACCATTTCGTTGACCTGGATCTCCCCCGGAGTGCCGTCTGCGATCACCATTCCTTCGTTCATGACGATCACGCGATCGCTCACGCTCATGACGACGTCCATATTGTGCTCGATGATCATGAACGTGGTTCCGCGGTCTCTGCGCTGTGTCTTGACGTGTTCGATCAGCGTCTGACCCAGCGTCGGGAGGACGCCCGCGGTCGGCTCGTCAAGGAGCACCAAGCTTGGCTCCTGCATCATGACCCTTGCGAACTCCAGCAACTTACGCTGCCCCCCCGAGAGGGTCGCCGCATACTCCCTGGCCATCGCTGAGAGCCCCACGAGGTCGAGAAGCTCCAAGGCTCGCCGGTTCACGTCTGCCTCGGAGCGCTGGTACCGCGGGCGAAACATCGCCCCCCTCAGTCGCTCGCCCGGCTGGTTCTGCGCGGCCACGCACACATTGTCGAGAACCGACAGCTTGCGGAGCACTCTGGTGGTCTGAAACGTACGGCCGATCCCAAGACGGGACACCTGGTGCGGCCGCCGCCCATCGACCCTGCTACCACGAAACTCGATCAGTCCGGAATCAAGCGTCAAGAACGCGGAAATGAGGTTGAACACGGTCGTCTTGCCGGCCCCGTTCGGACCAATCAGCGCCGTGATGGAACCGTCCTCGATCTTGAATGAGGTCCCGGCGACCGCCCGGAACCCGCCAAAGCGCTTCTCGAGACCCTCGACGTGGAAGAACGGCGTGGACGACATCACAACATGAGTTCCTCTTTGCGCCCGAAGAGCCCCTGTGGCCGAAAGCGCATCAGCAGAATGAGGATCACGCCGATGAGGATCAACCGAACGTACGAGCGCTCGGCAGACGAGAGAACGTCAAAAGGAGCGAAGGTGAAGAACCGAGTGCCCGCGAAGATGAATGCGAAGACCAGTCCTCCGATCGGGACGGCCGCCATGCGGGCGGTGCCAGCAAGGATCACGATCACGAAGCCGTAGAACGTGAGGATCGGCTTGAAGTCGTTGGCTACGAAGGCCGATAGCTGGAGGGCAAGGAAAATGCCGGCAAGCCCGCCGATTGCCGCCCCGACGATGAAAACCTGGAGCTTGAACATGAAGACGTCTTTGCCCATCGCAGCTGCCGCGTCCTCGTCTTCGCGGATCGCTTTCAGCGCACGGCCCCACGGGGAGCGGACCAGGATCTCGAGCAAGCCGATCAGCGCAAACGCGACGATCCACACCACGAGGAGGGTCGCGACATCTCGAGTCGCCATGGCGCCGAGCACGGGCTCGAGCCGCTCCCGGATGGAATCCAGCATCAAGAACCACTGGTTTGTGTACTGCGCGACATGGCCTGGGCCGTTGATGCCCGGGGAGCCGAGCGGCCCGCCGGTCAGACCCTGGAGGTTCAAGGCGAGATAGCGCAGGATCTCGCTCATCGCGAGAGAGACGATGCCGAGATAGAAAGCCCGCAGCCGGAGAGTGGGGATCGCGACGACGGCACCAGCGACCATCGAAAAGCCGATCGCGATCACTGAGGCTAGCCACAGGTCGACGCCGTAGCGCGCTACGAGGATCGCCATGGTGTAGGCGGCAACGAGGCTGAACCCCACCTGGCCGAAGTTCAGCAGTCCGCCGAAGCCGAACTGCAGCTGCAGTCCCAACGAGAAGATCGAGTAGATCCCGGCGATCACCAGGACGAAGGCCCAGAAGTCTGGGTTCAGGAACTCGCTCATACCAGCCGAGCCTTGCCGAACAACCCTTGCGGACGGATCATCAGCATGCCGATGAGGATCAGGAACGCGATGATCGGCTTGTAGACGCCGTCAAGACCACCGAAGAAGCCACTCCAGGTCGATGTTTCCATCGCGATGCCGACGATGAGCGCCCCTGCGAGGGTGCCGTAAGCACTTCGGAGGCCGCCCAGGATAGAGGCTGTAAATAGCATCAGGAGAATCGTCCAGCCGAGTTCTGGATTGAACGAGGCCTGACTGAGCGCCAGCAGGGTGCCCCCAACACCCGCGAGGGCCGAGCTCACGAACCACGTGGACCAGCGGACACGTCGGATGTTGACGCCGGCAACAGCTGCGAGGTCACGGTTGTCGGCAACGGCACGCATGGACTTTCCGAGCGAAGTGTTTGCGAGAAACCAGGCCGTGATGACGATGACGACGACCGCGGCGACGACCACCGTGAGTTGCACGATCGATATTCGGATCAACCCGAGGTCGAGGACGGTGGTGACGTCGATCGGATAGGCGCGAGGCGCCGACCCCGCGACGAAGTAGATCACGTGTCTGAGGATGAGAGCCACACCGAGGGTCACGATGATCATCGAGTCCGGACCCTTGTTTTGGAACCACCGAAGTACGGCAACATCGATGAAGATGCCCAGCAGCGCAGTGGCGAGCGCGGCCACGACAAGAGCCGCTGGAAAGGGCAGGCCGGACGCCGCGATTGCCCCGAACGCACCGTAGGCGCCGAACGTCATGTAGTCGCCGTGGGCGAAACTGCCGATGTCGAGAATGCCGAAGACGAGCGTGATCCCAATCGCACCCAGCGCGATGATCGACCCGACGATGACTCCATTGGCGAGCAGCTGGATGAGTTCTTGCATGGTGGCCCTTTACATCGTCGACCTCATCCGGCCCCCGACGGGAGCCGGATGAGGTCGAAGCACGCCACGCTCGCCACGCGGAACGTCAAGTCGAGCCTGCGCCCAGACGGTCAAGAGGTGGCCGACCGGGCTACTTGCCGAAGGAGACCGTCTCCACGACCGTCTGCTTGCCGCCCCCGGTAGCCTGCCAAACGTCGAACAGGGCAATCGTAGGATCACCGTTCGCATCGAAGTCCACCGGACCAGTTGCCCCGATGTAGTCGATGTCGTCGCCGGCGAGGACCGCCTTGATGGCATCCGCCAACTTGTCTGGACCGTATTGCGTTCCGGGTGCATTCGCGACCCGGTTGACGTTCTCGGTGATCTTCGCGGGATCGGAAGATCCGGCAGCCAAGGCGGCCAGGAAGGCGACGATCACGTCGTCGAAGGCCTGCGGCTCAAACGAGCCGTAGTACTTGACGTCGGTGATCGGGCTGGCATCCCAGGCAGCTTTGAAGAACGGATAGCCGGTGCCGCCCTTGACCGTTGCGATTGTCCCGTGCATGCCGGCAGGGGTCGCCTCGGAGTCTGAGAACGTGTCACCACCAAAACTTCGCGCCGCATCCCATTTGCCGGTCCGCTCGAGGGCGGGCTGGATCTTCGGCCACGTCCCGGAGTACTCGAAGAAGACCCAGCCGGCCGGATCACCGCTGACGACTTTCTGAGCGTCGGTGTCGAAGGACGTTGCCTCTGGGTTCCAGAGGACGGTTTCGCCGACCGTACCACCGAGGGCCTCGTAGGCCGCCGCGAACGTCCCCGACAGGCCGGTGCCGTAGTCGTCGTTCCGGGCGCCGATGTTGACCTTGGCGCCAGTTCCGAGGGCCTTCGCCACGACCTGAGCCAGGACCTGACCCTGCAGGGCATCTGAGGGGACCGTCCGGAAGACCGTTCCGTTGTCCACGAGCGCCGTGACGGTCGGGGAGGTGCCCATCGTGAACACCGGGATCCCGGCAGGGATCGTGGTGGCGGTTCCGATCGCCACGGTAACGCCGCTGCAGCACGGTCCGATGATGACCGTCGCACCGTCGATCTTGATCAGCTTGGTGGCTGCTTCCGCTGCCGCCGTCCCGTTTCCAGTGTCGTCTTCGGTCTTCGCGTCGATGGTGATCGAGTTCTGGAGACCAGTCGCGACGAGTGCATCGTTGATGGTCTGGACGCCGAGGCGGGCTGCCTTATCCCAGGGCGGGCCGACGACCGAGAGATCACCGGTGAACGAGTTGAGGATGCCGTAGGTCAATTTGAATGAAACGCTCGCGGCCGAGGGCGTGACGCTCGCCGCCGCCTGTGTTGGGGATGCTGCCGGCGGGGCAGACGCTGCGCCCCCGCATGCAGCGAAGACGATGGCCGCTGTGCCAAAGAGCGCTCCGAGCCGCGTAGACCGAAGAGAACCATTCATCCGTAACCTCCTCCGTGCTGCCATGTCGAAACAGCATACGTATGACGACACAGGTGTCAATACTCGCCCGAACCCTATATGTGGGATTCCGGCGCGCAGAAGCGCTCGATGGCCGTGGCCGCCTCGCCCCGATCGAACGGCTGGATCCAAGTGACCTACCTGACTGCCCGCCAACAGTTCGGGCCACCAGCGTGGGACCGGGTCTCGAACCGCAGCGCGCAGCCGCACGGCATCGTCGTCATATGATTGCTCGACCAGATGAGTCATCATACGATTCGTCCTTGGCGCGGCCCAACTTCGAAGCGCTAGTCGGGTCGGTCGCCTGGAACGGTTGGCTGAGGCGATCGCCCAGTCGGATCGCTTTCTTCAGTTAGCCGCGCCCGATCGCTGAGAGAGCAGAAAGGAATTTGGTCATGGTCAGGCTCACTGGAGTTCTTGTCGCACTATTGACGCCAATGGACGAGGCGGGCCAGATCAACGTGGCAGCGCTCCGGACGCACATCGACGCGCTGATCGACGCAGGAGTCAGGGGCTTCGTCACGGCTGGAAGCACCGGGGAGGTCATGACGCTGGATCCCGCCGAGTACCGACAGGTTGTCACGGTGACTGTGGACCACGTTGCGGGGCGGGTCCCAGTCGTCGCCGGCTGCTCGGCAAACGCTACGCATCACGTGATCGAGAACTCCCGATTCGCCGAGGACGCGGGTGCCGATGGCCTCATGATCACGCACCCGTTTTACTCGAGCCCGAGCGAGGACGAACTGTTTGAGCACTATGCCGATATCTCGAGTGCCGTCCGGCTGCCTATTGTGATCTACAACAACCCCGGTACAACCGGCATCGACGCGTCGCCTGAGCTGTTTGGCCGCCTGTCGAAGCTGCCGCGCGTCGAGTACGTCAAGGAGACATCGGGCGACAGCGCCCGGGTGACTCGGATCCTTGAGTGCACAGAGGGCCGGGTTGGCGTTCTAAGCGGCCAGGATAACCAGGCGCTCGAGCAGTTCGTGTGCGGTGCAACTGGGTGGATCTCCGGCACCGCCAACGTCATTGCCGCGCAGTGTGCTGCGCTGTTCGACCTCGCCGTGGGTCAACGGGACTTCGTGCGCGCGAGAGAACTCTATCGCGAGCTTCATCCGTTTCTGACCTACGCTGAGACATCGGGCCGCGGCATCCAGGTGATCAAGGAGTCCATGCGGATCGCCGGCAGACCGCTCGGCAAGGTCCGGCCCCCTCTCCGCGACCTGCCACCGCCCATGTTCGAAGAGGCCGCACGACACGTACGGCGTGCCCTTCGAGCGACGCTACCCGCATAGCATCCGTAACCCGATCACGAAACTCCTCGAACCGTGCGAGGGTCGCGTGACACCGGCCACCTGCCGCTCGGAGTCTAGGGTCGCCGGCCGGCCCTGCCGGGCCGTGCGCCTGATTTTGGCGGGCGGCCCCGGCCGCTCAACCCGACTCAGGCCTGATCGCGGGACGCCGCATGCTCTTTGTGGTCTGGATCTCCTCCCACAGCCCGGTTAGGTGGTCGTGCATCTTTTGTCGAGCCAGACTTGGATCGCGGTCGACAATGGCCGCGAGGATCTCGTCGTGGATGGCCTGGCCGCGCTCGATCGAGTCCGGGGCCCTATCCGTAATGCGCCGGCTCGCATGGAGCGGTCCAGCATATGACGCCATGATCCCGCGGGCGAACCGGTTCCCGGATGCCTCGGTGATTAGCCGGTGGAACTCGAAATCCAATTCGCTGTGGCGGTCCGGGTTGGAGAAGTTCTCGGCTGACTGAGCCTGCACCGCACGCATCTGCTGCTCAAATTCGAGCGTGAGGTGGATGGCTGCTTGGGCGGCCATCTCGGACTCGAGGGCAAGGCGCACAAGGTTGAGCTCCTCGAAGACCTGGCCGGTCTCATCGTGTTCGACCTGCACGGCGATGATCATCGGATCCAGGCCGTTCCAAGTCGCCTGAGGCATAACTGTCGAACCGCGGCCCTGGACGATCCGGACGAGACCCATGCTGTCGAGGATCTTCGCTGCTTCGCGGATCGTGGTCCTGCTGACACCGAACTCCTCGCAGAGCATCGGTTCCGGCGGCAGCATGTCGCCTTCCTGATAGGCGCCGGTGACGATCTGCCTGACGAGGCTGTCAAGGACGGTCTCGGCGAGGCGGCGCCCGACCCGGCGGGAGCGGGCGGCCGGCTCGGCGGTCACCACGCGGCCCAGCCCATACATCGCATGTGAACCTCCCGATGATCGGCGCTCCGTGCGCACCGCCAGCCCAAGCCGCGCGGACATCTGCCTCGCATACATACGACGTATACCGGGACCGTAGCACATCCGACAGATGACAATCCGCCATCTGCATCCAGCTCGGTGCATTGATAGGGGTTGACCCATGAAGCGGCTATCGTATGATGTATGACGTTTCCATCAGGTAGCCGTGACAGACAAGGACAGAGCGGAATGGACTGGGATGCGGTTCGTAGCAGCCTCCGAGGGCCGGCGGCCTTGGTGCCCTCGATCTTCTACGAGGACTTCTCATTGAACCCCGATGCCATCGAGCGGAACGTGCGCGCGATGATGAACCGAGGATTCGGGCGGGGGACTGGGTTCATCATCGCTCCCTGCGGGGATGGTGAGTACGTCACGCTCTCCCCGGATGAGAATGCGGAGGTGGTTCGTGCCGCGATCCGGGGATCGGACGGCACGCTCCCGGTCGTTGCTGGCGTCAACTCGAACGACTTTCGCGTTGCCGCCGCTGTCGCCGAGGGCGCCCGTCGAGCCGGCGCCGTAGCCGTAATGATGGCGCCACCCGTGTACTACACGCTTAACGACGAGGCCATCATCGACTGGTACGAGCGCTTCTCGCGTTCCGTTGACGTAGGGATCATGTTGTACGAGCAGCTATTCCGTGGCCCCTACTCCAACGCAGGCATGCGGCCGGCCCTCATCGAGCGGCTCCTCGAGATCCCGAACGTCGTCGCGATCAAGCACGTCGGGTTGTCCTCGGTCACCGACATCTTCCAGATCCTGGACCGGTTCGCTGATCGTTTTGCCTACATTGACTCGTCTGGGGGCTACGCGCTGGCCGCCGGCCACATGTATGGCGCTGCCGGCTTCGCCAGCGAGCACGCGCCATGGTGGCCTGAACTCGAGATGCAGTACTGGGGGCTGCTTGAGCGTGGGGCGTACGAAGAGGCCGAGCGCAGCCGCGCCAAGGTGCGGCGGATCATCGAGTTCATGGACTCGCACCCAACCTCAACGACGGCATTCTCCTGGGTCAGCGTCCTCAAGGCGTGCCTGGAGTACGCGGGCCTGGAAGGCGGCGTCCTGCGCCCGCCATTCCGCGCGCTCAATGCCACCGAGCGAGAGGAGTTGTACACGATACTGGACACGCTTGGATCACCATCCACGCGGTCGACCCCGGCCTAGAGCGAGAGCCACCCAGAAGGCGATAGGTCCGCGATGGGCAGGACCCTTCGGGCGTCTGACTCACTTTCGGGATGGCCATCTGACTCACCCGGACGAAGGCCCGCCCTCAGAGGCGGGTCTCTTGATTCTCAACCAGATCACCCGTATGGATCCGCGGTCACCTGGGCTGCATTTGCCGCCGCAGCACCCGCGATCGCGGCCACCACGAGCAGGAGCGTCAGAAGGGCGATCGAATCCAAGGGGGGCGATCGAACTTTGAAGGCCCCACACGCGTCGCAGACCCATACCCTACGAAGGCGTCGGATGCAACCGTCGCCACGTTGCGGATGAGGGGCGTGGACACCGAACTCGTGAAGCAGGCCCAGCACGGCGACAGGGAAGCCTTCGGGCTGGTCGCCGCCGACCTCGCGACGAGGTTCCTCTCCGTGTCGCGCAGGATCCTGCGCGACATCTATCTCGCCGAGGATGCGACACAGCAGGCGCTGGTCGCGATCTGGCGGGATCTGCCGCAACTTCGCGACCCGGCGCGCTTTGACGCTTGGTCGTACCGGCTTCTTGTGCGTGCCTGTTACGCGGAGGGACGCCGGTCGCGCGCCTCGTCACCGAACCTGCGGATCCTGCCGGCTGACGAGCCGTCGGACTCCGGGGGGTTCGACGCGATCATCCAGCGGGACCAGCTCGAGACGGCCATCCGACGCCTGTCGGTGGACCACCGGACCGTTCTGGTGCTGCATCACTACGCCGACCTTCCGCTCGAACGGGTGGCCCAGATCCTGGAGATCCCGATCGGCACCGTCTACTCCCGACTTCATCACGCGATGCGCGCCATGCGGGCGGCACTCGATGCCGAGGCGCGTCCGGCGGCAGCGGAGGCAATCCGATGACCACTGAACGCGACCCCGGCACGCGCATCGTCCTGTCGTGGCTTCGCGAGGAAACGCACGAGAACGCCGAGCGCGTGCTCCTGCGCGCCCTCGACGAGGTGGACACGACGCCACAGCGCCGGTCTTGGTGGCCGGCGTGGAGGACAAACCCTATGAATACCTACGCGAAGCTTTTGGCTGCGGCTGCAGCGATCCTCGTCGTGGCCGTCGTCGGCTACCAATTCCTGCCGCGGAATGGCGGCATCGGCGGCCAGCCGACGATCGCGCCATCGCCGAGCCCGGCGCTGCTCGC
>JANMPD010000339.1:0-3394 GCA_031369685.1 Chloroflexota bacterium
ATCGTTCCCGCGCCACGGTCACCGCGGATACGGCGAACGCCCCGGCGTCGAGCAGCGCCCGCGCACAGGCCGCGAGGGTGCTGCCCGTGGTCAGGACGTCGTCGACCAGCACGATCCACGGAGCGCCCTCCGGACCGGATCCTACGGGCCATTCGGCGCCCGTGCGAACCCGGAACGCCCCTCGGACGTTGTGGGCCCGGCGCGTGCGGTCCAGGTCGAACTGGGCGGCGGTCTGGCGCGTGCGTTCGAGGAGGTCGAGGTGGACGGGTAATCCGAGGGCCGCTCCGGTTGCCCGCGCGATGAGGGCGGCCTGGTCGTAGCCGCGATCCCGCACCCGATCCGCTGATGCCGGCACCGGAACCAGCACGTCACCACCGACGCCGGCCCGGGCCCAGCGACGGGCGACCGCCCGACCGAGCGGTACGGCCACGCGGCGATCGCCCGCGTACTTCAGGTGATGGAGGGCCCGCCGCGTCACGCCGGTGAACCCGGTGCACCACTCGATCTGGGCGAGCGGCGCTGGTGTCTCACCGGGCATCCCGATCGGGGTGCCGGGCGGTCGAAGCGCTCTAAGGTCCAGGACCGGCTCACAGTCCGCGCAGAGGGCCAGGCCCTCCCGGCCGCACCCAGCACACATCGAGGGCAGGGCAAGGTCCAGTGCCCGGCCGGTGACCGTGCTGATTCGCTGTACGACGCGCTGGAGAGTCGACATCGAGCGATCATCGGCCGGACGGCATCGCCGGCGATCAGCCCGGAATTACGCCGCGCTCACCCGACCAGCCCAGCGCACGGCGGCGCTCACGATATGCGGATCCGGTCTCCGGCCAGCGTCCCGGATGCTTCGATCGCCCCGACGGGCAGCTCGAGACAACCGTCGGCGCCGCGGATCAGCGGGACGAGGCCCACCCAGGGCCGCACGCCGCGTCGTGCCGCCAGGACCTCACGGGCTCCGTCCGGACCCGGCTTGCCGAGGAACACGGCATCGATCGCGAAACGCATGAAGAACATGTGGATCCCGTTCGTGCCGGTCAACCACAGCCCGAATCCGCGATCGATCGATGGACGAGCCATGAGGCCCATGAACCGTGTCCACAGCGTATCGGCGACCTCGACCCGATCGGCGAGGACCGAATTGCGCGTCAGGTTGCGCGCGCCCACGGGCGACCTACTGGTTCGTCGCGCCGAGGTTGCCGATGATCAGGATGATGGCCGGCCCGAGGATGACGATGAACAGCGAAGGGAAGATGCAGCCAACGAGCGGGAAGAGCATCTTGATCGGCGCCTGGGCGGCCTGCTCTTCGGCCCGCTGCCGGCGCTCGATGCGCAGCTGTTCGGACTGAACCTGCAGGACCTTCGAGATCGACACGCCGAGCTGCTCGGCCTGGATGATCGCGCCGACGAAGTTCGTCAGGGGCTGGACTTCGGTCCGGGGAATGATGTCCCGCAACGCCTCGCGGCGGACCTTGCCGACGCGGACCTCGGCGAGGGCCCGACGGAACTCGTCGATCAACGGCCCTTCCATCTTCTCGACGACCTTGCCGAGCGCGGCGTCGAACCCGAGGCCGGCACGAACGGAGATGGTCAGGAGGTCGAGAGCATCGGGGATCTGGAGCAGGATCGCCTTCCGGCGCGCCTTGACCTTGCCGCCCAGCCAGAACTCCGGAAGGATGTAGCCGAAGCCGATCCCGACCAGGCCGAAGGCGATGCCCCCGAAGATGTTCTGGCCGAGCAGGCCGAGGACCACGAACATGCTGCCGGCCACGACGATCGCGGAAATGGCCTTGATGCCGAGCCAGTCGGCCGTCCGCATGTCGCCGGGATTGCCGGCCAGCGCGAGGCGCCGCTCGGTCCGCTCCGTGAGGCTGGTCGAGGTGCTTCGTGAGACCTTCGCCGAGAGGCGGGCAGCCAGGGGCTTGACGGTCCGATCGAAGAAGGGAAGCTGGAGTTCCATTTCCTCGAGCGTCCGTGCCTGGCTCGCACCGAGCTGGGTCAGCCGGGCCTGGACAGGATCTACCGGCGCGCTGCCCGCGATCCCATAGGCGATCAGGACGATGGCCAGGGCGGCGACGATGGCAACGATCAGGGGCAGGGGTAGGGGCATCGCTAGACCTCGATGTCCACGATCTTCTGGATCGCGAAGAAGCCCACCATCATCATCACGACACCGAAGCCCAGGATGATGATGCCGGCGGGCAGGCCGCCGACCGCCACCTTCGAGTCGAACATCGGATCGAAGAAGGACGGCGCGGCGAGATAGATGAACCCGGCAAGGCCGAAGGGCAGGAGCCCGACCACGTAGCCGGACAGGCGCTGCTGCGCGGTCAGGGTGCGAATCTCACCCTTGATCCGGACCCGTTCGCGAATCGTGAACGCGATCGAGTCGAGGATCTCGGCGAGATTGCCGCCCACGGAGTGCTGGATATTGATGGCCGTGGCCATCAGTTCGAAGTCGTCCGAACGCATTCGGCGAACCATGTTCTCCATGGCGGTATCGAACGGGAGGCCGAGGTTGACCTCGCGGATGACGCGTCCGAATTCGGTCGCGACCGGCGGCCGTGATTCGCGGACCACCAGCTCGATGGCCTGGAGGAAGGATGAACCGGCCCGGAGTGCGTTGGCGATGAGCGTGATGGTGTCCGGGAGCTGCTTGTTGAAGGCGCCCAGGCGGCCGGACTTGCGACGTCCCAGCCAGATCCGCGGGGCCACGAACCCGAGGATCAGCCCGCCGATCAGGGCGATCGGGCTCTGCAGGCTCGAGATCACGAAGCCGAGGAAGAAGAACACCACCGGCGTGCCCACGGTCGTGGCTGCCCAGATGCCGAGGTACTCGGAGACCTTGAGCTTGAGGTCCGCGCGAGCCAGCTCCCGGGCGAGGTTCGCCCCGAAGTCACGCTGCTCGACCGCCTTGTTGAGCGAGGCAAGGGCCGTGCTCTGGGCGATGAGTTCGGCCAGGCCCTCGGGCTTGGCTGTCTTCTTCTTGTCCTGGCGCCCGGACGCGTATCGCTCGAGGCGGTCGCTGACTCCGGATCTATTGCCGCTCGAAGCGATCCCGAACGCGATCAGGAGGATCGCGACGGCGGCAACGGCGGCGACGACGAGCGTCATATTGGTCACGTCAATATTTCCTCAGGCCCAGCCCTAGATCCCGAACACGCCCTGGGGCAGGTGGATGCCCTCAGTCTCGAAGCGCTCGACGAACTTCGGCCGGATACCGGTCGGCTTGAGCCGACCCTGGATCTTGCCGTCGATCACCCCGGTCTGCTCGAACACGAACACGTCCTGCATCACGATCACGTCGCCCTCCATGCCCTGCACTTCGGTGATGTGGGTGATGCGGCGCGTGCCGTCCTTCATGCGTGCCTGCTGGACGATGATGTCCACGGCGGACGCGATC
>JANMPD010000006.1:0-1859 GCA_031369685.1 Chloroflexota bacterium
GAAGAGCTGGCCCTGGTCGATGGGCCCTACCGACGACGCATGCATCGCTCGACGGCAGTCCGGCTGATCGATCTCGAGCGACGGGATGGCGACGGCGCGAGTTGCCTTCGACAGGTTCATCCCGAACTCGCCGAGGTACGAATCCGTACCGACCGCCGACTTCTCGATCGTGATCAGGCCTTTCATGTAGGACCGCGCCCGATCCATGAGCGCACCCTTCGACAGCAGGTTCCCGGTGGTATCACGACCGAGATGCGTGGTGTAGCTCGTCAGGTCGAACAGTTGCTCGTCCGTCCCGAACACGATCTCGACCTGCTCGACGGTGCTTCGATCCCCTTCGAGACGGTTGTCCACGCGTGAGCGAACGAGCCGTCCACCCAGCTGGGCCATCGCCCAGTGGAGCGAAGCGGCCTCGCCGATGCGGGCGTAGCGATGCTGGAAGGCAACCTGGCGCAGCCCGAAGTCCTGGATTGAGGCGAACGACAGGCGCGCGTCGGCCCCGAGAATGATCTCGGTTGTGCCGTGAAAGAAGCCCTGGGGGACTGTCTGGCCCTCGGCACACTCGACGTCGGCGCCGGAAGGGACCTGTTCCTCGACGATGGAGGCGTGCGCCCCGACGCCAAGTCGCACGAACGTCCGAGTGATCATTGCGCGGTCGGCGTTGCCGCTCTGCCAGCGTACGAGGATCGGATGAGCCAGGCGGATGCCATCCGGGACGACGAGGCGTACACCCTGACTCCAGAAGCCACGAACGAGCTGGGCGAGCTTGTCGGCTGACGGGAGCGTCGAGCCGCCTTCGAGGTCCGCGCGGAGGCCTTCCGGGTCCCGGGACAGGGCTGCACCCAGCGTTTCGAGCGTGACCCCTGCTTCGATGGCGGCAGCGGAGAGCCTGACGGCGACGACCGTGTCCTCGCGAAGATCGATGATCCCGTCCACGCCGTCCGGCAGCGCGACCGCGCCGGCACCATCGATCGAGGTTGCGGTGGTGATCCAAGGCTCGGCGGTTTCAAGGTCGGCGGCGCGGAGATCCACGTACGGGGTGTAGAGCTGGTTCGATTCGACGGGAAGCGCCGCGTACGCGGCAGCCGCCGCGAGACGCTCATCCCGAAGCCAGCCTGGCTCTGCCCGCTCCGCGACGAGGCGATCGACGAGTTCCGGGGTGGCAAAACTGAACGGCATGTCTGCGGGCGAGCGGCGCACGGCGCGCGCCGACCGGGCGGTGCCGGAGTCCGTGGCGGCCACGTCCCCGGGCACGATGGTGATCTCGGGCGTCACCCGAGCGAACCCTCCATCTCGAGCTTCACGAGACGGTTGAACTCGATGGCGTACTCCATCGGCAGTTCCTTCGTGAACACTTCCAGGAAGCCCTGGATGACCAGGTTCTGGGCCTCGTTCTCGGTCAGGCCGCGGCTCATCAGGTAGAAGATCTGGTCCGCGCTGATCTTCCCGACGGTGGCCTCGTGGGTCATCGTCGTGTCGTCTTCCTGGATGTCGATGTACGGGTAGGTGTCGCTCCGGCTCTGATCGTCGAGCATCAGGGCGTCGCAGCGAACGGAGGCAACCACGCCGGTGGCGCCCGGGGCGACCTTGAGGTGCCCGCGATAGGTGGCCCGACCGCCGTCCTTCGAGACCGACTTGGAGACGATCCGTGAGGTCGTGTTGGGCGCGAGGTGAACGGCCTTGGCGCCGGTGTCCTGGTGCTGACCACGGCCGGCGACCGCGACCGAGATGATGTCGGCGCTTGCACCCTCGCCGCGCAGGTAGATCGACGGGTACTTGACCGTCTTCCTGGAGCCCGTGTTCGCGTCGATCCACTCGACCTTGGCGCCGGTATGGGCGTGGGCCCGCTTCGTGACGAG
>JANMPD010000021.1:0-12900 GCA_031369685.1 Chloroflexota bacterium
TCTTCGAGCGCCACCACTCGATGTTCCTCCGGGAGCGCATGGGTCCCGACCTCGAATTCCACGGGTAGGAGATGTGATGGACGGTCAACGCAACGAACTCCTCGCGGAAATGGCCCGGGACGCCGCCCTGGATCGATCCGAGTTCCTCGTCCGCAGCGGCGAGCAACTGGAGCGCTTCCTTCGGGACCAGTCCGATCGCCTTGCCTCGATCGGCGGGCTGACCTTGATCGACGACGATCCTGACTACCTGGCCATCGCGCCCGACGGCACGTTCCGGAGTCGGAGTCGCGTCTACGACGACGCGACCGGCGAATGGCATTCCGAGACCGAGATCATCGAGACCGGCGGTGAGCTGGTGGAGCTCTACAACCCCGCCGACGTCTTTGCGGCCTTTGCCGATGCCGCTCGTGACGGGGTCTGGTCCGAAGGGGCATCGGCGGACGGGGCCAGGGACGACGGCCCGATCATGACCGTCGACGGCCCGGACCCGTACGCCGCCGCCGCCGATCGCTGGGCGGCGGGTCAGCCGGAAGGGGCCGCACCGGCCGACGGCCGAAGCGCCCAGGTCATGCTGTACGAGTTGGCCCTCGACTTCCAGGAGCGCAGCCAGCGGGCCGAGTCGGGCCTGATCGAGCAGTTCGAGAATGCCGCGAACGCCCTGATGTCGACCGTCGGCAGCGTCGTCATCGTCGATGACCTGGACGAGCACCTCGAGTTCGGGTTGCCGGGCTTCCGGGGCCGCGTCATCCCCGAGGGGGACTCGGGCTGGACGGACCTGGATACGCCCGAGTCCATCGTCCGGTTCTACGATCCCACCGATGTGTTCGGCGACCTCGCCGACGCCGTCGCCGAGGCGTTTCCCGAGGTAGCGGCCAACGAAGCCGGCGGCAACGACGCGTGATCCCCGAGACCCTTCCGGCTCACGCGGGAGCGGCCTGCATCCGGCGCAGCTAAGGTGAGGCTCGTCGGCGCCGAGCTGATCGAGGCCCGCGAGATCCTGCCTGGCCAGTGGCTCCAGACGTATCACGCTCCGGCCCTGGCGACAGGATCACGAGCCGGCCAGTTCGTCCACGTGCGGACCGGCGACCTCTCGGGCTTCGTCCTGCGCCGGCCGTTCTCGATCAACACCGCCGATGTCGCCACGGGCACCATCAGCCTTCATTTCCGGACCATCGGTCGCGGCACCGAGTGGTTCACCCACCTTCGACCGGGCGACACCATCGACATGCTCGGGCCGCTCGGCCGACCCTTCGAGGTGGACCCGCGCAGCCAGCACCTGCTCCTGATCGCCGGCGGCCTCGGCATGGCCGGTGTCCGTTCGTTGGCCGACGAGGCGATCCGTGACGGACGCCAGGTCACGCTCCTGTTCGGGGCGGCGAGCGCGCGGGACGTCTATCCGACCTCGCTCCTGCCCGATGAGGTCGAGTACGTGATCGCCACCGACGATGGCTCCGTGGGTCATCACGGCTACGTGACCGATCTCATCCCGGCCTACGAGGCCTGGGCGGACCAGGCGTTCGCGTGCGGTCCGGAGCCGATGCTCCAGGCCCTTGCGCGCCTCGCCGCGACGCGAAGCAACCGCATGGGCGTGGCAAAGCTCGGCCGCAAGCGAGGCGGCGGCAAATCGATCCCGGCCGGCTCGCCGAACGCGCGGCGCCGCGCGGTCCTCCAGGTCTCGATGGAGCAGCGCATGGGCTGTGCGGTCGGGGCCTGCCTGGGCTGTGTGGTGATGGCGACCTCGGGCATCCCCCAGCGCGTCTGCCGCGAGGGCCCTGTCTTCGCTTCGGACGAGATCGATTGGGAAGGGTCGTGGGGTCGATGAAGGCGAAGCGACGGGTCGTCACCGGCAAGGCCACCGTGACATCAGCGCGCGGTCCCGAGCACCGCCACGGCCACCTGCCCACCAGTTCGCGTGCGGCACAAGGAGTTGAGCGAGCGGCTACGCCTCGGCCGGCCGCCAGCGCCCCTCCGCTCGACGGCCCGATCGACCTGTCGGTTGATCTCGGGCGTGGGCTCACGCTCCCGAACCCGATCCTTGTCGCATCGGGTACCTTCGGGTACGGAATCGAGTACGGCGAAGTCGTCGATGTCGACGCTCTCGGCGGCATCTGCTGCAAGGGAACGACGCTCCGCCCCAGGATCGGCAATCCGACCCCGCGCGTGACGGAGACGCCGGGCGGGATGCTCAATTCGATCGGTCTGCAGAACCCCGGCGTGGACGCCGTCATCGCCAGGTACGCGACGACCTGGGAGCGCTGGCGCGTTCCGGTGATCGTGAACGTCGCGGGCGAATCGGTCGGGGACTACGTCGAGGTGGTCCGCCGGCTTGACGGGATCCCGGGCGTTGCCGGCATCGAGCTCAATATCTCGTGCCCGAATGTCGGACGCGGCGGACTCCAGTTCGCGATCGATGCGGAAGCCGCGGCGGGCGTCACGTCCGCCGTCCGGCGTGCAACGGACCTGCCGCTCCTCGTGAAGCTCTCCCCGAACGTCGCCGATGTCCGGCCGATTGCCCGCGCCATCGCCGATGCCGGTGCCGACGCCCTGACCGCGGTGAACACGCTCTCGGGGATCGCGGTCGCCGGATCCCGTGCGAAACCGCTGCTCGGCAACATCTACGGGGGCCTGAGCGGTCCGGCCATCAAGCCGGTCGCGCTCCGCGTGGTTTACGAGGTATGCCAGGTTGTCGATATCCCCGTGATCGCAATCGGGGGGATTACCGGGCTCGACGATGTCCTCGATTTCCTTGCGGTCGGAGCGGTCGCGGTCCAGGTTGGAACCGCGATCTTCGCCGACCCGACACTGCCGGTCCGGCTCGTCAGCGAGCTCGAGGAAGCCTGCCGCCGCCACGGACACCGGTCCCACATGGGGTTCGTGGGGACGGCGCTTCCGAAGCGGGCTGCCGCGCCGTCGTCCAAGGGCGTAGAGTACCGGCCCTGAACCAATCCCGGTCCGGTCGGGTATGGAACTGTGAGCCGGAGCGGGGCGTCCGGTAGGGCACAGCCTCGCGCGGGCCCTGCCCGCAGCACGAATGGAGCGCCGAGCGCATGAACGCGACCCGCTACCCCCTCCAATTCTCCTCCATGTCCCGCCTTGCGGTCCTCGTTGCCATTGGCATGCTTGTCGTTGCCTGCGCCGGCGGGTCGGCCGCCGGTCCGGGCCTGAGCACGGTCGGGGGTGCGGTTGACGGTGGGCCGGCGCCTGCTCCGAGCGCCGGTCCGGCCAGCGGCCCGGATGACAACGGCACGGGTACCAGTGGGGGTAACGGCAACGAGCAGCGCCTCTACGATGCCGCCCGTCCGGACCTCCTGATCATCAAGACCGGGACCATGGACCTCCAGGTCAAGGACGTTGGCGTGGCCGCGAATGCCGCGGCGTCGGCGATCAAGGCCCTCGGCGGTTATGTCAGTGCGTCGCAGCAGACGGGTGATGGCGACGGCCTGACGGCTTCTGTCACCTATCGGATCCCGTCGGATCGTTGGGACGCGGCGCTCACGGCGATGCGCGCACTCGCGATCAAGATCGTCAACGAGTCGACGCAGACGCAGGACGTGACCGGCCAGGTGGTGGACCTCACCGCCCGGATCACCAACCTGAAGGCGACCGAACACGCGCTCCAGGGAATCATGACCAAGGCGACCAAGATCACCGACGTGCTCAGCGTCCAGGCCGAGCTGACCACGGTCCGGGGCGACATCGAACAGGCCACGGCCGAACGGCAGCATCTCCAGGAGCAAGCGTCATTTTCGACGCTGACCGTGGGTTTCGGACTCCAGCCGACGGCCGCGGTGGTCATCTCGCAGCAGAAGTTTGATCCGAAGGACCAGGTCGATCGAGCGACCGCGAGCCTCGTCGACATCCTCCAGGGCCTGGCCACGGCGGGTATCTGGTTTGCGATCGTCTGGCTGCCGGTCCTCGTCGTTCTCGGGATCCTGGGTGTCGTTGCCTGGGTGATCCTTCGGCGCCTGTTGGCGCCGTCGCCGGGATTGGCTACGATTGGGGCCGGTACCATCGTCGACGCGCCACCGCCAGCCCCGCCGCAGGGCGGCTAGCGGTACTTCCTATACAGGTTGCTGCCAACCGCCGCTGCCGCACGTAGAGAGCTGGTCGGATCAGGTGGTGGCCGCCGCGATCGGGCTGGTTGATCAGAATCGCCGCGTACGAGCGTAGCCATGCGGGCGATCCGTCGATTCGGATGGCCGGCCGAGCGTGGATGGGCTCGGCTTGATGAGCCATGTCGATCAGCTCCCGGGACGTCCCTGGGAATCACAGCCAGGCGCGCGCTGTTGGGGGTCGCGGACGCCGACCGCGAAACCGTCCTGCGCCCTACACTCGGGGTGCATGACCACGATCAAACGGAGCGTAGAACTCGTCGCCCGGGCCGAGATCGCGCGACGGACCGAGGCGCTGTTTCGACGTTCCGGAGCCCTCCGCGAAGGCCACTTCCTGCTCAAGAGCGGCCGTCATTCCAACACCTACCTCGAGAAGTTCACCGTGCTGTCCGACCCCGCGGCGACCAGCGAGCTCTGCTCGTTCATCGCCGCGAGCCACCGCGACGGCGCGGGCCGACCGACCGTCGATCTCGTCGCGGGTCCCACGACAGGTGGCGTGATCCTCGCGTTCGAGACGGGTCGACAGCTCGGGACCCCGGCGATCTTCGCGGAGGAGGTCACCAGCACCGACGGCGCCTCCCATCGGGAATTCCGACGCGGCTTCCGGATCGAGGTCGCGCAGCGCGTCCTCCTGGTCGACGACATCCTCACGACCGGCGGATCCCTCGAGGCCATGCTTCCGGCCGTTGAGGCCATGGGCGGCGACATCGTCGAGTGCGTCGTGATCGTCGATCGGAGCGGGGGCAAGGCCGCCGTGACCTCGCCGACGTCCGGTCGCGTCTACCCCGTCCGAGCCCTGTGGTCGATGGATCTCGAGACCTATGAGGCAGGAGCGGCCTGTCCGCTCTGCGCGGCCGGTACGCCGCTGCATGCGCCGGGCAGTACCGGCGCGGTCAACCGGTAGCCAGCGGATGCGGTTGCGGCTGGTCCTGATCGCGGTCGTCCTCGCCCTGGGCGCGAGCGTCGCCGTCGTTGCCTTGAGCCCGCGGACGTTGACGGCGACGGGCGTGGTCATAGCCGTCGATGCCGTTTCGCTGACCGAGGTTCGCTCGTTCACCCTTCGCGAGACGGGCGGAAAGACGCTGGTCTTCTCGTTGGGATCGCTCGAGAACGGCATCGAGTTTCCACCTGGACACCTGGCTGAACATGTCGGGTCTTCCAAGCCGATCGTCGTCACCTATCGCGATGACGGAGGGACGCTGAAGGCATTCCGGATCAGCGATGCCCCGGAACCGAGCGGAAGCTGAGAATCGTCGTCTGGTTCGGCACGCCCACGGCAACCGGTCCTACTTGATCGCCTCGGTCGCCGCCCGGAGCTCGTCGGTCGCCACGACACCCTCGAACGAGGCCGTTACGATCCCGTCGCGATTCACGACGAACACCCACGGCTCGCTCAGGAGTCCCCACTCGCCAACAGCCGGGACCGCCTGAAGGTTCCCACCGGCGTCGAGCACCGGCTGGAGGCTGCCGTTCTGGTACGTCAGCAGGTACGGCTCCACGGCAATGAACGTGACGGTCGGGAAGTCCGCGGCGAGCGGCTTGACCCGATCAAGGGTCGGGCCGCACTGTGCGGAAGTGCAGAACTTCGGCGTCGCGAAGATGAGCACAAACGGCTGGTGCGACGCCACGGCGCTTTTGACCGAGGTTCGAAAGAAGGCCGGATCCGGGTGCGCGTCGGTCGAGATGCGCGCCAGGTCGCCGTTCACCGACGCGGCCGTCAGGGTGTCCGATGCCGGCGCGCGCTGGCCGACACGGACGACCGGCGAGCTGGTTGCAACGTCGAAGGTCATCCGGATCAGCTCCGGAGCGCCGCCGTTCACGGTGGTCGAGAACTCAGCGCCCCACCTGCCGGCCTCCGGGAATGTCACGTTCGCGTCGTAGAACCCTCGTTCGTTCTCGATCCCCCAGACGAAGCGGCCGTCAAGGCGCTCGGTTGCAGTCGAGCCATCTCGCCCGAGATTGAACAGTGCCACTGAAGCCGTTCGATCAGGCGCGCCCACCGGCCGATTCGAAGCGTCCAGGAAAGTGAACAGCAGCCGGTTGTCTCCGCACGTGAGACTGCCCGCACTGTTGACGACGACCGGAAAGACCGTCGGCGCCTCGGGTGCCGTGGTCCAACCCGGAAGGTTGGCGGCCGGTGCCGGCGCTGCGGCGCACCCGGCTGCGGGTGATGACGCCGGGGTGGTCGCGGAACTACCGGGGTCGAGTGTCGGGACATTCGATACGAGCTGGCCGCCATTGCAGGCGGCCAGGAGCATGACGAAGAGAAGGCTGGCCCACGGAGGGCGAAGGTCTGGTCGCATGGGGAGAGCGTAGGGCGAGCCGCACTTCCGCGCCGTGGCGCCCTTCTTCGGCAACCCCGCGGTTCGGTCCACACCGAGAGCGAACCATCGGACGCGTAGAATGGCTCGGCCCACGCACTTCCTCCCGATCGGAGTCACTTGACCCGTTTCCAGCGCCTGGCTGCCGCAACCGTCGTCACGACCTTCCTGCTCGTCACCGTCGGGGTCATCGTGCGAGCGACGGAATCGGGCGTCGCCTGCCCGACGTGGCCGGGCTGCTTCCCGGGTCAATTCCTGCCCGGCCTCGATGCGGACTATCACGTCTGGGTGGAGTGGATCCACCGAACGGTGGCCGCCCTCATCGGGTTCCTGATCCTCGGCATGGCCGCGCTCGCGATCATCGACCATCGCGATCGACCGTCGCTCGTGTGGCCGTCGGTTCTCGCGGTGGGCCTCGTCTTGTTCCAGGCATATCTCGGACGCGAGACCGTTCGTCTTGGCAACTCGGGCGAGAGCGTGACGGCCCACCTCGCCGCCGCGATGTCGCTGGTGGGGATCCTCGTCTTCCTGCTGGTTCGAGCGAGCTATCCGGCTCGCATGCCCGGTCGCGGCGCGAGCCAGCGGTTCACGCTGCTTGCCGTGTTCGCCGCCGTCGGCACGTTCGTCCTGCTGCTGTTCGGTTCGAATGTCACCGCCCGAAATGCCGGCGCCATCTTCCTTGACTGGCCCCTGATGAACGGCGGGCTGTTCCCATTCGCCAAGGACACGCCGGCCAACCTCGCCGCGCTGTTTGCGACGCAGGCCCTGCATCGGTACGTCGCCGGCGTCGTGCTCCTGATCCTGGTCGGCGTTGCCGTCGCCGCGCGGCGCCTCTCGCCACGCGTCCGGCGCCTCGAATCGATGGCCACCGGAATCCTGGTGCTGTACCTGGTCCAGGTCGTTGTCGGGGGGCTCCAGGTCCTGACGCTGCTTTCGGGCTGGTCGCAGACGCTCCACGTCGGGCTCGGGACGTTGATCTGGGGCGGGTCCGTGGCCCTGGCGGCGACCGCCTACTACGGGGCGCGGCTTGAACCGGGACTCGCGAGCGGAGGTACCGATGCGGGACTACCGACCGCCTCGGATCCGGGACAAATCGAATCCCCGGCGGAACCCGGAATCGCGCCTTCGTCGACACGGGCCACGATCAAGGCCTACGTCGCGCTGACCAAGCCCCGGATCATCGAGCTCCTCCTGGTCACGACGCTGCCGGCGATGGTCCTGGCGACCCGCGACGTGCCCGGGATCCAGCCGCTCGACTGGCTCCGCCTGACCTTCTGGACACTCGTCTGCGGAACGCTCGCCGCCGGGGCGGCAAACGCGATCAACCAGTACCTGGACCGCGATATCGATGCGCGCATGACGCGTACCCGACGTCGTCCGCTACCCGCCCACGACGTCACCCCGGAACGGGCGATGGGCTTCGGGATCGTGCTCGGGATCATCTCGATCGCCCTGATGACCGTGTTCGTGAACCTGCTGGCAGCCTTCCTGACCCTGCTCGCGATCGCCTTCTACGTGTTCGTCTACACGATCATGCTCAAGCGCAGCACGCCCCAGAACATCGTCATCGGCGGTGCCGCTGGTGCACTGCCCCCGGTCATCGGCTGGGCCGCGGTAACCGGCAACGTCGGCCTGCCGGCGATCATGCTGTTCCTGCTCGTCTTCTACTGGACGCCGCCCCATTTCTGGGCACTCGCCATGCGACTGCGGGGGGACTACGCGGCGGCCGGCGTGCCGATGCTGCCGGCGGTCAAGGGCGTCGCCGAAACAAGCCGACAGATCGCGCTCTACACCGTCCTGCTCGTTGCGATCTCACTGGTGTTTGCCGTCGTCGCGCAGATGGGCGCGGTCTATTTCGCGGCCGCGGTGGTCCTCGGAGGAATGTTCCTGTGGCGTGCCTTCGTGCTGTGGCGACAGGGTTCGGCGCCTGAGGCATCGACAGCGCAGGCGATTCGCCTGTATCGATTCTCGATCAGCTACCTGACCCTGCTGTTCGTCGCAGTCGCCGTCGACGCGGTCGTGGCCCTGCCGTTCGGCTGATCGCGGAACACCAGGCCTACTTCGCGCGTCGTTCAGACATGCGCAGTGATCTGGTCATGGCCCGCGTACTCGTTTCGCTTCTGGTCGCGGCTTCCGGCCTGATCGCCGCCCCGGTGGCCCTGGCCCAGACCGCCGGCGCTTCCGATTGCGGAGCCCCGCCGCCCATCGAGAAGTCCGTCTTCTCGGATCTCGTCTTCGTGGGCCGGGTCACGGAGGTAGCCAATGAGGGCCGATCCGCCACGGTCGAGGTCACCGAGGTGTGGCGTGGCGACGTCCCGACACCGGTCGTGGTCAACGGTAGCCCGAATCCCGCCGACCCCGGCGAGCATGACCGTTTCTTCGACCTCGGCGCGACGTACCTGTTCATTCCGGGCCAGCTCGACTCGCTTGCCCAGGGCGTAGTGACCGACAGCCTGTGCTCGAGCACCACGCTCTGGACCGACGACCTTGCCCGTCTCCGACCGGCCGAGGTGGGCAAACCGCTGCCGGTGGCAACCGCCTCCTCCGGGCCGAACCCGCTGGCGTTCCTCGGTGGCCTGGCCATGCCGATCCTCACGGCAGGGCTCGTCGCGGGTTCAGCCTTCGTTGTGGCCTGGTTCGTGGCCCGGCGGCGAGAAGCATGAGCCGGGGCCGGACCGCCGCACGCCCACTCCGAGTCACCACGGCGCTTCGGCTCGCCGCAGCTGTCCTCCTGGGCGCTGGCATGCTCTGGGCGCCGGGCCAGGCATCGGCGTCCTGTGCGCAGTTACCCAGCGTGGAAGCAGGCTGGAAACTCGCCGATGCCGTGTTCGTCGGCACGGTCACGAGCGTCGCCAATGAGGGTCGCTGGGCGACCGTCCGGGTTGACGAGGTCTGGAAGGGCCCCGATCAGCCTGCTGAAGTCGTGGTACTTGGAGGGCCGGGCGGCAATGTGGCGTCATCCGTCGATCGAACGTACGTCGTAGGGACGAGATATCTCTTTGCGGCGGGCATTTCGGACGGCAACCTTGTCGACAACTCGTGTTCCGCAACTGCGCCTGTCGACACGATCGACCTTGGGGCGATGCGGCCGGCCGACGTCAGAGCGCCGGTCGGTGGTGTCCTGTCACCAGGGGAGCGCGGACCAGACCTTGCAGCCGTGGCGGGACCGTTGATCGTCGCGGGCATCGTCGGCGGACTCCTGGTCCTTGTCGTCGTCATTGGGCGTCGTCGGGCGACCTGACGCCTCAGCCGCCCGCCTCGATGTTCGCGATCAGTGCATCGGCGGTGAGTGGTCCACCGAGGAAGGCCTCAAGTAAACGTGCCGGCGTCCGGCCACCTCCGAATTGCAGCAGCGCGTCGGAAACGTGGCCGTACCAGCCGGGATCACCCAGAGACCAGTCGCCCCGGGTCGCCCGCACGCGGGCACGCACCGCCGCGACCACGACCGCGCCGAGCGTGTAGTTGGCGAGATAACCCGGTCCGTCGATCAGTTGGCCCCGACCGGCCCACCAGGACCACTCCGGATGCCCATTGATCCCCAGATCGCGCTCTGCGATCTCGGCCCAGACCTGGTTGGGCGACCGGTCCGGATGACGGTGGAGCTCGATTTCGAAGAGCGTCCACGCTGCGTCGAGGGCGACACTCCCGAACCGGGCAATCACTGACTCCCGGGTCGTGACGTCGACACCAAGCTGTTCCTTCAGGAACGCCGGCTCATGCATCGTCCAGCCGACGACATCGGCCACGGCCTCGACGAAGGCCGTCTGGTCGGGGGGCCAGCTGAACATCGCCGGTCGGGTCCGGATGGCGGCGTAGTGAAGCGCATGGCCGCTCTCGTGCAGCAGCTCCTCGAGGTTGCCGATCCCACCGTCCGCATAGGTCGCGAACACCCAGGGTCTCGCCGGCGTCCACGTGCCGTCACCGGCGCGGACGGCGATGTCCTCGCTGACCGTGAACGCGGTTGGGATCACCGGGCGATCAAGGCGCGGATGGATGTCGTAGGCAATGTCGAGGGTTGCCGGATCAGCGCCGATGGACCGGAGGTGCGCGTCGTTGATCTCGCGGAGGCGCGCGAGCGGGACGAGCGGATCCACGCGCCGGGCCAGACCGCCGACGCGATGGCGGTAATCCCAGGGCTCCAGGAGACCCGGCCCGATCGCGACCGCCCGGAAGGCGCCGAGGATCCGGCGCATGGTCGGCTCAACGGTTGCCGGATCCATCCCGAGGCCGGCTGCGTTGGCATCGATCGGCGAGCCTTCGTGTTGCCAGCGAGCGGCCGAATCCGCCAGCAGGCGGCGGTACGGACTCGCGGGCCCGTCATCCCCGTTGAGGGTCCGCCAGGCGGGTTCCATCGAGAGGAAAAGATTGTGCCGGCGGGTTGCGTCGTCCTCTCGAGCTAGTATCGAGGTCACGGTGAGGCGATCGAACCGCTCAGCCCCGACCTCGAGGCTTGCCATCGCGGCCCCCCAGGCGTCGAAGATCGCGCGCCGAAGGCCGGGGGTCGTCTCGATGGCGGCGGATCCACGGGTCGCTTCGGGTGCATCCGTTTCGGGCACACCCGTTTCCGGCGTCTCGGCTGGCAGCGCATCGGCGAACACCTGGCCATCGAGCGGCTCGGCCCACGCGTCGAGGTCGGGGAGGCAGGCGCGCAGGGTCTGAAGCGCTGCAGCGTCATCCGATGTCAGGCCGTCCCAGGGATCGGAGACAAGCAACCGCCCGAGGCGGGACCGCGCGTCGATCAGGGTCGATCCGAGACCTGCTCCGATGGCACCGCGGAGGCCGCGATGATGCCCGACCATCCACGCGCCCCACGCTTCGAGATACGTGCCGTAGGCGGCTTCAAGCAGTTCGAATCTCGGATCGCTCGTGAACGGCATGCCCGCATCGTAGGTGTCTCCGGCCGCCGCTACTCGCCCAGGCCGCTACTCGCCGACGGTTCCCGGCGAGCCATCCAGGACCCGGACTTCGCGACGCCGCGAGACCCGACCCTCTCGGTCGAAGATGCCGAGCATGACCTGGACGACCGGTCCTATCCCGAATGCAAACACCACGGTGCCCAGTCCGATCGTGCCGCCGAGTGCCCAGCCGAAGACCAGCACGGCCACCTCGATCGCGGTGCGCGAACGGCGGATGGACCAGCCGAAGCGGTGGTGGACGCCGACCATGAGCCCATCGCGCGGCCCGGGACCCAGGTCGGCGGCAAGATAGAGCCCGGATCCAACGCCGATGACGAGCACGCCGGCAATCATCTGGACGAACTGGAGGATCGGCACGGACTGGCTGGGCAGGTAGGCATTGCCGATGTTCGTGGCCGAGCCGATGAGCAGCACGTTGACCAGCGTCCCGATCCCCGGCCGTTCACCGAGCGGCCACCAGAGCGCGATGATCGGCAGGCCGAGGAGGATCGAGATCGTGCCCATCGGGATGCCGGTATGGAACTCGATACCCTGGTGGAACGCCTCCCAGGGCCCGAGGCCGATGCCTGCACGGGCCATCAGGGCAATCCCGAACCCGAAGATTACCAGGCCGGCGAGCAGCCCCGGGAGCCTCGGCAGGATCGGGCGCCGCGGGACAGCCTCGGTTCGGTTGGGCAGGGGATCGGGCACCAACGGATGGTAGCGATCTCGCCCCGCAAGCGGGTCCGGGTGCAGGCTGGCACACTCCGCGCATGCAGCTCCACTTTCTGGGCGGCGCGGCCACCGTCACCGGCTCGCGATTTCACCTCTCGACAGAGCGCGCGAGCATCCTCATAGACTGCGGCATGTTCCAGGGAGCGCCCACGGAATCCGTCCGGAATCGCACCCCGCTGGGCTTCGATGCGGCCAGGCTGGACGCCATACTCGTCACGCATGCGCACCTCGACCACTGCGGCCTGCTGCCGGTCGCGGTCAAGATGGGCTTCCGTGGGCGGATCCACCTCACGGCCGCGACCGCTGAACTCGCCGAGCTGGTCCTCCTCGACAGTGGTCGCCTTCAGGAGGAATTCGCGAAGCGCGGCTCGAGATGGGAGGCGCGCCACCCGGAGGAGGCGATCCGCGAGGACCGACGGGCCGCCCGGCAATACGTTGACGCCGTCGAACAGGCCGATGACGAGGACGGCGGCTCCGGTGGACCGGACGACCCGGGTGCCGATGCCGGAAACGGGCGGGAACATCATCACTTCCGCTTCGCAACGGGCTCCGTCAAGACCGGCGAGCATGTCGAGACGACGATCGAGCCGATGGGCCCCGGCGAGTCAAGCCCCGCCGCCGCCGCCGACACCGGCATCGACGAGGACCACCCTGATCTCCTGATCGATCTCGACGCGCCGCTGTATACGGAACGAGAGGCCGCAGCCGTGCTCCCGCACTTCAGCACCGTGGCCTACGACGAGGAGATCGAGGTCGCGCCCGGGATCCACGCCACGTTCCTCGACGCCGGGCACATCCTCGGGTCCGCGATGATCCGCCTGCGGGTGCAGGAGGTCG
>JANMPD010000030.1:0-2483 GCA_031369685.1 Chloroflexota bacterium
GGCGGGTCGATCATCGCCATCGTGCTGGAATACTCAGGAGGGTCGCCGCAGCCCTTGTTCGCGATCGGTCGAGACGATGGCATCGAAGCGATCCTCCAGGACATCATCCGTCCTCGATTTGCCTACGTCGCCGCCCTTCCCGCGGTCCTGCCGGCGATCCAGCGGCGCTACCGGCTCGACGCCGGGCCGCAGATGATCCGGATGGCCGTGAACCGGGAGACATTCCTCCCGGCCGACGATCCCGGCGTCGAGCGGCTCGCCCCGTCCGACGCGATGGAACTCAATCGCCTGTACCAACTTGGGTTCGGAGCGTGGTTGCCGCCGCAGTCGATCAGCGAAGGTGTGTACTTCGGGCTCCGTGTTCGAGGACGTCTCGTCGCGGCTGCCGGCACGCATGTCACCAGTCCTGCGGCACGCATGGCCGTCGTTGGCAACGTGCTGACACACAGCGATTTCCGCGGCCGAGGGTATGCGACGGCGGTGACCGGAGCCGTGACCGCCGAACTACTCCGGTCGTGCGACCATGTGGCCCTCAACGTTCGAGCCGACAACCCGCCGGCCATCAGTGCCTACCGCCACCTCGGCTACACGGAGCACGTTCGATTCGAAGAGCGACTGGCCCGTCGCATCGGATCGCCATGGTCTGACCTCGTCACGACGGTTCGCCGTCGCCTCAACCCTCGCAAGGAGTCCTCCAACTGATGACCGCTACGCAGACCACCGCCCTGCCCCCGCACGATGTCACGGATCTCGGGCGCGCCGCCGAGGGTGTCCGCCGGATCGAATGGGCGGAGCGGGAAATGCCGGTGCTCCGCCTGATCCGCGAGCGCTTTGCGGTCGAACGGCCGTTGGCCGGGCTCCGCGTTGGCGCCTGCCTGCACGTCACAAGCGAGACTGCCAACCTCATGCGCACGCTCAAGGCCGCCGGGGCCGAGGTGATCCTGGCGGCGTCCAACCCGCTGTCGACCCAGGACGACGTCGCGGCCGCGCTGGTGACCGAATACGGCATCTCGACCTATGCCCGCCGTGGTGAAGACCGGGACACCTACTACGCCCATCTCAACACGGTCGCCGATTCGATCCCCCAGCTCACCATGGACGACGGTTGCGACCTCGTGTCGATGCTCCACCTGGAGCGGCCGCTCCAGGTCAAGGACGTTCTCGCCGGTACCGAGGAGACGACAACGGGAGTCATCCGCCTTCGGGCGATGGCCAAGGACGGTGCGCTCGGGTACCCCGTCATCGCGGTCAACGAGGCGCTCACCAAGCATCTCTTCGACAATCGCTACGGGACGGGCCAGTCGACCGTCGATGGGATCATCCGTGCCACCAACCTGCTGATCGCCGGCCGGAACGTGGTCATTGCCGGATACGGCTGGGTCGGACGGGGGATCGCGTCGAGGATGGACGGGCATGGCGCCCACGTGACCGTGATCGAGGTGGATCCGGTGCGCGCCCTCGAGGCCCTGATGGATGGGTTCCAGGTCATGACCGCCGGGCAGGCCGCGTCCTGGGGCGACCTGTTCGTGACCGCGACCGGCAATGTCAACGTCTTCCGGCGCGAGCATTTCGCGGTCATGAAGGACGGGGCGGTGCTCGCCAACTCGGGCCACTTCGACGCCGAGCTCGATCTTGCGGCGTTGCGCGCGATGGCCGAGGGCCACGTCCGCGTGGTTCGCGAGAACGTCCAGGAATTCGATCTCGGGGGCAAGCGCGTCCATCTCGTGGCCGAGGGTCGGCTGGTCAATCTGGGAGCCGCCGAGGGCCACCCCGCGGCCGTGATGGACATGAGTTTCGCCAATCAGGCGCTTGCCGCGGAGTACGCCGCGCTCCACTACGCAGAGCTCGAGCCACAGGTCTACATCGTTCCGGAGGCGATCGATGCCGAGGTGGCGAGGCTCAAGCTCGCGGCGATGGGCATCACCCTCGACGCGATGACGTCTGAGCAGCTCGCGTACGTCGCCTCGTGGCGCCAGGGCACCTGATTCGATCGATGGCGGACCGGGTCGTCGCGCCCTACGGGAGCTGGGAATCGCCGTTTGCGATTGAGCGGCTGACCGACGGTGTCGTGTTCCTGGGCGACTTGCGCCGACACCGGGGCACGTGGTGGTGGCTCGAGGGTCGGCCCGAGGAAGCCGGGCGCCAGATGCTCGTGCGGCGCGAGAGCGATGGGACCATCACGCGGATGACGCCCGAGGGATTCAACGTGCGCTGCCGCGTCCACGAATATGGCGGCGCGGCGACCCTCGTGTCGGGCGATCTCGTGATCGCGTCCGACTTCGCGACCGGGCGCCTCAACCGGGTGGTGGCGCCTGGCGAGGTCGTCCCGTTGACGCCGGATGGCGCCTGGCGGTTCGCCGACATGGTCCACGATGTCGAGCGGGGCCGGCTGTATGCCGTACGGGAGGACCACGATCCTACGGTCGTGGCCGGACATGGCGAGTGGGTGAATGAGCTCGTGGCGATCGACGTCGCCTCGGGCG
>JANMPD010000041.1:0-15830 GCA_031369685.1 Chloroflexota bacterium
GGCTGGGAGGCGGAGGATCATCCCCAGAGCGTGAAGACGGGCCGGACCAACGACGAGGTCAAGGCCGAGCGCGACGCGCTCTGGATCAGCGAGGCGCCCGCGGCCGCGGCCCAGATCGATCTCAGTTCCGCCGTCGAATCACCGATGCCGGGCTTCATCGAACCGATGGCCGCGACCCTCGCCGATCGACCGTTCCGGGACGAGGACTGGCTGTTCGAGGTCAAGTGGGACGGCTACCGGCTCCAGGCCCACATCCGGGAAGGGAAGATCCGGACCTTCCCCCGCAACGGCAAGGACGGATCGACCTACTTTCCGCGGCTGCTCGACCCGCCGACGTGGCTCGCGGCGGGCGAGGCGATTGTCGACGGCGAAGTCGTCGCGATCGGCAAGGACGGCCTGCCCGACTTCGCGCTCCTCCAGGAACGGATCGGGGTCAAGGGCCCCGACGGGCGGGCCGCGCCCGAGTTCGTCTTTCAGGCCTTCGACCTCCTCTATCTCGATGGCCGCTCGCTGCTCCAGGTGCCGCTGGAGGATCGGAAGCGGCTTCTGCGGTCCGTGATCCGCGAGAGCGCGCGGGTGCGGTTCGCGAGCCACGTCGAGACCGAGGGCATCGCATTCCTCGAGGCCTGCGCCGCGCAGGGGCTCGAGGGGGCCATCGCCAAGCACCGGCGATCGCGCTACGAATCCGGCCACCGCTCCCGTGCCTGGCTCAAGCTCAAGATCCGGCCCGAGCAGGAACTCGTGGTCGGCGGCTGGACGCCGGGCGAGGGGAGTGCCCGCGACCTCGGCGCCCTTGTCGTGGGCTACTACGAAGCGCCCGAGCCGTCGGCGAAGGGCAGCGCCGCCGAGTTGCTGGCCGAGTCACCCGCCGCCGAGCCTCGCCTCCATTTCGCCGGCAAGATCGGGTCCGGGATCAGCGCGAAGACGCGCAAGGACCTGCTGGCGCGGCTGTCGGACCTCGAGATCGAGGCGCCGCCGTTCGATCCGCCGCCCCCGAAGGACTACAAGGGTCGCTGGGGCGGTGACCTCGCGAGGGTCCACTGGGTTCGTCCGGAGCTGGTGATCCGCGCCGAGCTCGGGGGCTGGAGCCGTGATGGCATCGTGCGGCAGGGATCGTACAAGGCCATCGAGATGGGACGGGATCCGCTCGAGGTGACTCGTGAATCGGCGATCGAGACGAAGGCCGCCGTCCAGGCGGCAGAGGCGGAGATCCCGGGGGCTGTGGAGCCGGCCAAGGGCCGTGGCCAGCGCGGGAAGGGAGCGGCCGGTTCGCGCTGCTCGGGGGCCTCGGCGGACGCCGCCGGCAAGAAAGCCCCGTCACGGGCAGCCGCGGGCAAACCCGGAGCCGCCTCGGTCGCCGCCTCCGCGCCCGCCCCGCCGTCGCACATCCACCCGTGGGCCGCGACTCCCGAGGAGCTGGAAGCGCTCGATGCCCTCGGGAAGGAAGGCGTCTGGAGCGTCGGCGGGGTCGATCTCAAGCTCACGAACCTGGACAAACCGATCTTCCCGGCGCGCGACGGCGATCCGCATGGCCCGATCACCAAGCGCGAGCTCGTCCGCTATTTCGCGCTGATCGCGCCGGCGATGCTGCCGCACCTCGCCGAGCGGCCGCTCAACCTGCATCGCTTTCCGGACGGGGCCGACAAACCCGGGTTCTGGCAGAAGGACCTTCGACCGACGGATCCGAAGTGGCTGCGCCGCTGGCGCGAGGTCGGCGTCGAGGCACGGGCCGCAAACGAGCATGTCGTTGCGGACCGGGTCGGAACGCTGTGCTGGCTCGGCAACCAGGCGGCCTTCGAGGTTCACGCGTGGACATCGAGGCTGGACGATCCGCTGCGCCCGACGTTCGCGCTCATCGACATTGACCCCGGCACGAACACGACCTGGGACGAGACGCTCGTCCTGACCCGGCTCTTCCGGACGGCCCTCGGGCATCTCGGCGTGCGCGGCTATCCGAAGGTCACCGGGCAGCGTGGGACGCAGATCTGGGTTCCGGTCGTGCCGCGCTACGACCACGGGCAGACCTCGGACTGGGTCGAGAAGCTGTCACGCGCCGTGGGCGCGGTCGTCCCGGATCTCGTGTCGTGGGAATGGTCCAAGGGTAATCGCGGCGGCAAGGCCCGCCTCGACTACACGCAGAACGCCTCGATCAAGACGCTCGTGGCCCCGTATGCCGTTCGGCCTGCGCCCGGTGCCCCCGTTTCGGCCCCGATCACCTGGGACGAGTTGGACGACCCCGACCTTCGCCCCGACCGCTGGACGATCCGGACCCTGCCGGACCGCGTGGCCGTGGTCGGCGACCTGTTCGCGGCTGCACAGACGGACCTCCAGGAATTGCCACCGGTCTAGGTTCACGGAGGATGGTCGACGACTCATGATGTCAGCAGCGAATTCCGGATCAAGCCGATTCAGGCGGGGCCTCGTCCCGGCGCTGGTGATCGTCGCGGCACTCGGATGGGCGCAGGCGCTCCATTCGACGCGCCTCACGGCGATCGACTATTGGGTCTTTGATCAACAGAGCATTGGGGTCCTGGTACTTGGCGGCCCTGCGGAGTCATGCTCGGTCGCCAAGGTCGTGGAATCCCCTTCGAACGTGCAGATCTGGACCGAGTGTCGTGGGCCGCTCCTCACCCTGGGCTCCAGTGCAGTCGGAATTCCGTTCTCGTATCAGGTGGGACTCGAGGCGGAGCTCGGCAATCGCGTCGTCCTTGATGGAATGGGCAATCCGGCAACCAAATGTGACATTCCCCTCTGCCGGGCTCCGGGCTGACCGAGATCAATGGCCCGAGGAGCTGTCCGAAGAAGGCCACGCTCGAAGCGCCTCGATCCAGCGAACGGGAGCCCTGAGGCTAACCTTCACGTAAACGGCAAGGTTTGCTAGAATGGGTTCGTGACGAACGAAACCATTGCTCCGGCCGCGGACCCCGCGGGGCCGGAACCGCCGGCAGCGCGATTCGCCGAAGACGCCACGCCTCGCCTGCTGAAGATCGCCGAGGTCGCCGAGGAGCTCGGGCTGACGGCCCGCGCGGTCCGGTACTACGAGGAACTCGGGCTGCTCAAGCCGGCCGCGCGATCCGAGGGTTCATACCGCCTGTTCGACGATGACGATCTCGAGCGGCTGCGCTTCATCCGCGGGCTCCGTGACGACGACGGATTCAGCCTCGCCGAGATCGGCCGGTTGCTCGAGGATGAGGAGGCCCGTGAGCGGAATCGCGAGCGGTTCCGCACCACCCCCGACCTCGAAGAGCGGCGACAGATCCTGCGCGATGCCCTCGATCGGGTCGAACGGCAGGCGACGAGCCTGCGTGGCAAGTCCGAGCGGATCACCGCCATGCTCGACGAGGTCGAGAGGCGTCGCGAACACCTCGAGCGCCATCTCGCGGATCTCACGGCCGGCCGGGAGCCGTCGCACGACGAGGCCGCGCACGGACAGCCCGCGCCCGTGGAGCAAACACGGTGACGGTCGGCGGCCCGCGCCTCGCCGCGGTCGCCCAGTTCCGGGGCTGGCGGGCGCTTCGCCATCGAAACTACCGGCTGTTCTTCGCCGGCCAGCTCGTCTCGCTCATCGGGACGTGGATGCAGAGCGTGGCCCAGGGCTGGCTCGTCCTCCAGCTCACCGGGGACCCGGTGTATCTCGGCCTGGTGGCCGCGGCGCAGTTCACGCCGGTCCTCCTGCTCGGGCTGTTCGGTGGCGTGCTGGCCGACGGACTCCCGAAGCGACGAACCCTCATCGTCACCCAGTCGATCTCGATGCTCCTCGCCTTCGCCCTGTTCGGGCTGACGGTGACCGACAACGTCGGGGTCGAGCAGGTCCTCGTGCTGGCGCTCCTGCTCGGTGTCGTGAACGCCGTGGACATGCCGACGCGCCAGGCGTTCGCCGTCGAGATGGTCGGACGCGAGGACATCGGCAACGCGGTCGCGCTCAACTCGGCTGTCTTCAATGGCGCCCGCGTCGTGGGGCCGGCCGTCGCCGGGCTCACGATCGGCGCGACGGGCATCGCATCTGCGTTCCTGATCAACGGCCTGAGCTTCCTCGCGGTGATCGTGGCGTACCTCCGAATGGGCGATGACCAGCTCGCCGGAGCGCCGCGGCTGGCTCGGCCGACGACGCTCGGGGACGTGATGACGCACCTGCGCGCCGGGCTCGCCTACGTCCGCGCCACGCCTGCCGTGCTGGTCCCGATCCTGACCATCGGCCTGGTTGCGACGTTCGGGATGAACTTCAACGTCCTGATCCCGCCGCTTGCCAAGGACGTCCTCCATGTCGGGGCCACCGGTTACGGCTTCCTCATGGCCGCGAGCGGGCTCGGTTCGCTCGTCGCGGCGATCTCGATCGCGTTCGGGCGGAGCAACCGGGTGATGCTCATCGGCGTCGGCGCCACGCTCACGGGCGTGGCCGAGCTCGTCCTGGCCGCGTCCGGGTCCATGGTGCTGTCGCTGGTGGCCATGCTGCTGACCGGTCTCGGAGCCATCTCGATGGCCGCGACCGCGAATACCACGATCCAGCTCACGGTCCCGGACGAGCTTCGCGGCCGCGTGATGAGCGTGTACACGACGGTTTTCGCGGGCTCGACACCGATTGGGGGCCTGGTGGCCGGAGCACTCGCGTCGCGACTCGGGGCGCCCGAGGCGATCGCGATCGGTGCGGTCCTCAGCCTCATCGTCGGAATCGCGGTCATGGTCTGGTACCGGCGCGCCGGTGAGGCGGGCATGGCCGGCCGGCCCGGCGGCAAGCCAGCGCGATTCGGGGCACCATGACCCGAGCGGGACGTCGACGCCCGTCGTGGAAAGGGATCCGATGACCGCTTCCGGAATCGCGCTGGCCACGCACGGGCTGCGCAAGAGCTACGGCTCGCGACTCGCGCTCGACGGCCTCGATCTCCGTGTACCCGCCGGTGTCGTGTACGGCTTCCTCGGTCCGAACGGGGCAGGCAAGACCACGACGATGCGGGTGCTGACCGGGCTCATCAACCCCGATGGCGGCACGGTCGAGATGCTCGGGACGCCGTTCACCCGACGGGACCGCCATCGCCTGTTCCGGGTCGGTTCGCTCGTTGAATCACCTGCGTTCTATCCCTACCTGTCAGGTCGCGACAACCTGCGCGCGCTGGCCGCGAGTGGCAGCCCGGGGGGTGCGGCCCGGATCGACGAGATCCTCGAGGTCGTCGGCCTCCGCGAGCGCGGCGGGGACAAGGTGTCGCGCTACTCGCTGGGGATGAAGCAGCGGCTCGGCATCGCCGGCGCCCTCCTCAACGATCCGGACCTCTTGCTCCTCGATGAGCCGGCGAACGGGCTCGATCCGGCTGGCATCGTCGCCATGCGCGACACACTCCGGCATCTCGCGTCCCTCGGCAAGACGGTCTTCGTCTCGAGCCATCTCCTGGCCGAGGTCCAGCTGATGGCCGACATCGTCGGGATCATCGCGGCGGGCAAGCTGGTCCGCGAGGGCCCGATCGGCGAGCTGCTCGCCTCGCAGGGCGTCGTCCGGGTCCGGGTCGCCTCAGAAGAGACGGAACGCGCCCGCGAGATCCTCGGCCGCCTGGCCGAACCGGAGCAGGTCGTCCCGAACCCCGACGGAACTGGCTGGATCGCGATCCATGTCGGCGTCGAGCGATCGTCCGAGATCAACCGGGCACTCGCCGAGGTCGGCATCTATGCGTCCGGGCTGAGCTCGGGCAGCGATCTCGAGGCGCTCTTCCTGTCCCTGACGGACAGTGCATCGGCGTCGGATCCGGACGGGACGTTCGCATCGATCAATCGAACCGCGAGCCGCTCGACCGGCGAACCCAGCCGATCGACCGGCGAGGAGACCCCGGCATGAGGCTGTACGTATCGGGCCTGCGCAAGCTCACCACGCGCATGGCCTCGTTCCTGACGCTCGGGATCCTGGCCGGGCTGCTCGTCATGATCGAACTCGCCGTGGCTACCACTCGTGGCGGCGATGGGGGCGAGGGCGGCGGGCCGCGCAACGCGCTGTTGCTGGTCACCTTTCCCGGCGCATACGACCAGATCCTCGGCTTCATCCTGGGCTTCGGCGGGCTGCTGGGCGTTACCTATGGCGCGGCCATCGCCGGTTCGGAATGGAGTTGGGGCACGCTCAAGACAGCCGTGGCGCGCGGCGAGAGCCGGAGCCGCTACCTGCTTTCGACGTTCGGGGCGATCGCCACGATGCTCGTCGTCGGCCTCATCCTGGCGTTCCTCATCGGGGTCGCCGGGGCGGCAATCGGCTCGACGATTGCGGGCATCAGCCTGAGTGGGATGAGCGATACGGCCATCCTCGACAAGCTGCCCGAGCACTTCCTGCGCGGCTGGATCGCGATCACGATGACCGCAGCCCTCGGATTCGCGGTCGCGACCGTCGCGAAGAGCCAGCTGGCCGGCATCGGCGTGGGCATCGCACTCTATTTTGGCGAGGCCTTCGCCACGATCTTCCTGCCGGATATCGTCAAGTACCTGCCCTTCAACCTGTCGAATGCCGCGGTCGGTGGCGGCGGCGGGTTTGGTGGACCTGACTCTGTCAGCACGGCCCTGAGCGCCGATACCGCCCTGGGGCTCGTGGTCGTGTGGCTGGTGGCGATGCTCGTGAGCACGGCCGTGATCGCCGAACGGGCCGAAATCACGGGATAAGTGGGCGCGGGCCGGGCGTGGGCGTGGGGTCGGTCAGCCCGGCCTGCGGTAGGGGAGCCGAAGCAGCGCCAGGAGTGGCTCGCCGGTCGACTGTTCCAGCGTGAATACGTGGTTCTTGTCGGGTTCGCCGGGGCGGCGCGCGGCGGCCGTCTCGTCGGCCCGGTCCGTCACGTCGGCCTCGTCCGTACGCCGGATCCGGATCTCCACGTCGTCCACACCGGGATGGTTCGGGTCGTAGATGCGGAGCGTGCCGCTCAACGCGGAAGCCTCGTACGCATAAGCGAGGACCTGGTGGTTGGTCGTCAGGCCGAATGGGTTGATCCGCCCGCTTCGAACGAGCCCAACCATGGCCGGTCGGCCGGCGTCAATGTCTGAGCAGATCCGTCGCCACTCGGCAACCTGCGCCGAACCGGTCCAGCGCCCGATGGCGAGCCGCAGCAGGGTCAGCCAGAAGCGAGCCGGAACCAGGCCCCATCGGTCGAACGAGACGAGCTGCCGACGGACGATCTCCCGAAAGAGCGGTGTGCCCGGGCCGGGCGCGACCGGGTCCGCAGGCGCCGGCTCGTTCGCCAGGTATCGATCGGCCACGGCGAAGCACATGCCGCCGCACAACCCCTCGGACACCTCGCCTAGGCCGATTCGCAGGTAGCCGGCGCGCAACGCGAACGCCGGACCCACCGGCCATCGATTTGAGAACCGAAACCCGTGGACCGAGGGCTTGAAGCCGGGTAGAGCATTGGTGCGCATCGCGCTGAAGGTAGCGCGGGTTCGGCGAAGGTGCAGGAGCGCAGCGGCGCAGCGGCGCGAGGCCGCAGCGACCCTCGCGAATCGCGGATTCCCCCCATTTACGACAGGTGCTCGTGGTAGGTGCCGCGCCGCCGGGCACGCGGGCCGAAATGCGCGGGCGCGCGCGGCCCGTTGAGCACGAAATGCGTGCACCGTCCGGAGCGTAGCCGTCCCCGAGGTCGCGA
Organism: Chloroflexota bacterium; assembly: GCA_031369685.1. GTDB lineage: Bacteria > Chloroflexota > Limnocylindria > Limnocylindrales > CSP1-4 > UBA5189. Next base: position 7,599 of record JANMPD010000041.1, read on the forward strand.
AACCGCATCTAACACGAACAGGGCTCGTACCTGCACCTGAAATCGCATCCGGCTGGTCGTACTACGACTGGGGGTCGTATTTGCACATTTCCGGCGGGTGCCTCGCGACCGTGCGCACTGCCCGCCCGCCCGCCCGCCCGTGACGGGCGCACAGGCTCGGTGCCATACCATCGGGGCATGTCAGCGAAGGGATCGACCGAGCATCGCCACACGAATCGCCTTGCCGGCGAGACGAGCCCGTACCTGCTCCAGCACGCCCACAACCCGGTGGACTGGTATCCGTGGGGCGCCGATGCGCTGTCCCGCGCGAAGCTGCTGGATCGGCCGATCTTCCTGTCCATCGGCTACGCGGCCTGTCACTGGTGCCACGTGATGGAGCGCGAATCGTTCGAGGACGAGGCCACGGCGGCGGTCCTCAATGAGCGGTTCGTGGCGATCAAGGTGGACCGCGAGGAGCGCCCGGACCTCGATCAGCTGTACATGGGCGCCGTCCAGGCCCTCACCGGCGGCGGGGGCTGGCCGATGTCGGTCTTCCTGACGCCCGAGGGCCGGCCGTTCTACGGCGGAACCTACTTCCCCGACACGCCGCGTCACGGTCTGCCCAGCTTTCGCCAGGTCCTCCTGGGCGTGAGCACCGCGTTCCAGACGGACCGCGCCAACGTCGAGGAGGCCGGCGGTCGGCTGGTCGGCGCGCTCGTGGAGCAGGCTCGACTGCCCGCGGGACAGGAGGCACCAGCCCCGGATCTTCTCGACACGGCCGTCCTGCTGATCGACCGCGGGTTCGACGCGACCACGGGTGGGTGGGGCAGCGCTCCGAAGTTCCCCCAGCCGATGACGATCGACTTCCTGCTGGACCGATCGGCCGCGACCCACGACTCGCGTCCGCTGGCGATTGCTCGGCGGGCGCTGGATTTCATGGCGGCCGGCGGGATCCACGATCAGCTCGGCGGCGGGTTCCACCGCTACGCCACCGATGCCCGCTGGCTGGTGCCGCACTTCGAGCAGATGCTCTACGACAACGCGCAGCTCGCGTGGGTCTATCTCCGGGCCTGGGCGATAACCGGGGACGCGGCATATCGCGATGTCGGCCGTGGTGTGCTCGACGCGATCCTGCGGGAGTTCACGACCGGCGATGGCGCGTTTGCAGCGAGCCTCGATGCGGATACGGACGGCGTCGAGGGGTCGACCTTTGTCTGGGATGCCCTTGAGGTTCGCGCGGTCCTTGGCGACGTGGCGCCGATGTTCTCGACCGCCTACGGCGTTACCGATGGCGGGAACTGGGAGGGGCACACGATCCTCTCGCGCGTCCGGACGGATCGCGAGTTGGCCGAGCAGTACGGCGTGTCCGAAGTGGAGGTTCGCAGGGCCCTGGGCGCGGCCCGAGCCAAGCTCCTCGAGGTTCGCGCTGCACGTTCACAGCCCGCGCGGGACGACAAGGCGCTCGCGGCCTGGAACGGCCTGGCGATCGGGGCCCTGGCGACCGGCGCGCGGTTGCTCGGCCTGCTCGGCGATGCGGACGATCGAGCGGCGGCGAAGCGGTACCTCGAGGCCGCGGAGGCCGCAGCGCGTGCCATCACCGCCGGGCTCCTCGGACCTGACGGGCGCCTTGGACGATCGTGGAAGGATGGCCGGGCGACCGGTCAGGGCGTTCTCGAGGACTACGCGGTCCTCGGCGAGGGCCTGCTCGCGCTGTACGAGGCCGGCCACGATGAGCACTGGTTCACGATCGCCCGGCAGTTCGCGGACCAGATCCTCGCCCGGTTCATCGATCCCGACGGCGGGTTCTTCGACACGGCATCGGACCATGAACAGCTCATCGCGCGGCCCAAGGACATCCAGGACAACGCGACCCCGTCGGGCAATGCCGTGGCGACGCTGCTGCTGCTGCGCCTCGCTGCGCTCACCGGGGAGGGCCGCTACCGGACCGAGGCCGAGCGCGCGATTCGGACGGTCACGGCCTACGCGACCCGCCACCCGACGGCGTTCGCGCGATGGCTGAGTGCGATCGACTTCTCGCTTGCCGCTGTTCCCGAGGTAGCCATCGTCGGGGCGCCCGATGATCCAGCAACGCGGGCACTTCTCGTGGTCGTGGCGCGGTTCACGGGTTCGCCCTCGGTGACCGCGGTCTCGGCGACACCCGATGCGAGCGTCGTGCCGCTGCTCGAAGCGCGAACGGCGATCGGCGGCCGGCCCACAGCGTATGTCTGTCGCGACTTCGCCTGTCGCCTGCCGGTCACCGACCCCGAGGCGCTGGCCGACCAGCTCCGGGAGACCCGGGCGGCCCTGTGACCCATCCGCGAGACGATACGATCGCGTCGATGCGCGCCGCACGTGCCACGCCCGGTGAGCTGGGTGCCGTTCCGGTGGCCGCCGCGACCGTCGTGCTCATCCGTCCCGGTCCCGACGGACCGGAGATCCTCCTGACGCAGCGCCCCTCGACGATGGCCTTCGCGGCCAATGTCCACGTGTTCCCCGGTGGTCGCGTGGATCCGTCCGACGCGGACCCGGCGAACCCGTTGGCGGGTGGGCTCAGCCGGGAAGCCGCCGCCGACCGTCTCGCCGGCACGCTGGAGCCCGTCATGGCGCTCGCACATCACGTGGCGGCCGTGCGGGAGACCCTCGAGGAGACCGGGATCCGGATCGATATCGGGGACCTCGTGCCGATGACCCGCTGGGTGACCCCGGAATCCATGCCTCGCCGGTTCGACGTTCGCTTCTTCGCGGCGATGGTCCCGCCCGGAACCGACATCGTGACCCCGTCCTCGGAGGTGGCAGCCTCGGGCTGGATCACCGCCGAAGTTGCGCTCAGGGAAGCGGCCGCGGGCACGCTGGCGATGCTCCTGCCGACACTCGCCTCGTTCGAGCAGCTCCGCGGACTGTCCGATCGGGCGGCGATCGAGGCGACATTTGCGCCGGGCGCGGACGTCGGGCCGCCGGTCGTCGGTCCCTTCGAGGTCGGGCTCATGACGATCGACCAGCGTTGGGCGGGCGGGATCGCCGGTCGGACCGCACCGGGCTGGCTCGTGGGGGAGCGCGACGTCGTGCTCCTCGACCCGGCCGACCCGACCGGAGAGACGATGGCCGCGCTCGATGCCATCCTGGCCGAGCGCGGTGCGCGCATCGTGGGCGTCGCCCTGACGGGCATCGCGCCCGAGCGGGCAGCCGGCGTCGAGCTGTACGCCGCGGGCCGTGGCCTACCGGTCGCGAGCGGGCACGGTGGATCGACCCCGTATCCGCGGATCGCCCTGGCGCCGGGGGACGCCGTGCCGTTCGGCGACGCAGGACTCGTCGGCGACCCGCTGGAAGGGACAGCCGCCGGTTCTCTGGCCTATCGCCTGCCCGATGGGCGGCGTCTTCCTCCGCGACGGGACGGCCGGGCCTCGGAGCGCCGCGAGGCCTGAGCCGGACTCCCGGGCACGGACCCGTGGCTGGCCTGCGGTGGCGGCCCGGCCGCAACCGCCGGGTTGCGCCAGCGGGCCATCGCCGCGAACCAGGGCCTGACCCGGACCAACAGGACCGCCGCCACGCCATGCGCAACGCCCAGGGCGAGCGCGACGGGCTTCCCGAACGCGGCGACATAGACGACCGCGAACACGACCGCGAGGTTGAGGGCGGCCAGCCACGCCCGTCCGGTCCGGATGCCGATCCCGAGACCGATCGAGGCCGTGTACAGGAGGGCAGCAACGCCGAGGATCGGGCCCTTCGCCGGCAGTTGACCGGTGATCACGAAGTCGCCGAACGCCAGCTGGGTCAGCCCGAACAGGCCCCCGAACACGAACAGCGCCGCCACGACATCGACGGCGGCGGGTCGATTTGGCAGCTCGTCGAGGGCCTGCTCACCGTCCGCCGCTCGCTGGGCGCGCCGGGTCACTGGCCCGTCGAATCCGCCGGGTCGTCCTCGTCCTTGCGCATCGACTTCATCTCGGTCCGGGCGCTCTTGACCCCGCGACCGAGCATGCGCCCGATCTCGGGCAGGTTCTTCGGACCTCGCCAGACGAGGACGACCACGAGAATGATGATCAGGGCCACCAGTGTGTCGGGCATGCCGTGATGGTACCCGACGGACCCCGGCGGGAACCGTGCGGAGACGGCGCGAGGCGAGCGCGAACCGGCTTCCGCGCGCGGTATGGTGCCTGCTGATGAAGCGCCCCACCTTTGCGACCGATCGGCCGCTCCTCGTGTACGGGCCGTGGTCCGTGCGGTACGACCTCGGCCTGTCACACCCCCTGACGCCGCGGCGGTTCGGCCCTGGGATCGAGCTCCTCACGGCGATGAGCCCGGACCCGCCCACGCTCCTGGCCCCGGAGCCCGCAACCGATGCCGTCCTCGAGTGGGTCCATGATCCGTCCTACATCCGCACCGTGCGGCGGATGGGGGATTTCCCGTTCGGTCCTCGCGAGGCTGGACTCGGGCCGGGCGACACGCCGGCGTTCCCGGGCATGCATGACGCTGCGGCCGCGGTGGCCGGCGGCAGCGTCGGGGCCATCGAGGCGATTCTCGCCGGCGAGACGACCCATGCCTTTCATCCGGGCGGGGGCCTGCACCATGCGATGCCGGACCGTGCCTCCGGGTTCTGTGTCTACGACGATCCCGCCCTGGCGATCGCCCGGGCGCGGCGGGCGGGGCTCCGGGTGCTCTACGTCGATCTCGACGTCCATCATGGTGACGGGGTCCAGGCGATGCACTGGGACGATCCGGATGTGCTGACCTTCTCGATCCACCAGTCCGGTATGACCCTGTTCCCGGGAACGGGTTACATCGACGAACTCGGGGTGGGCGAGGCCGCCGGGACGGCCGTCAACCTGCCGATGGAGCCGGGCACGGGCGAGAACGCCTGGCTCGGTGCCATCGAACGCGTCCTGCCCTTGCTCGCGGCCGCCTTCGGGCCCGATCTCATTGTCTCGCAGCACGGGGCCGACGCGCACGCCTGGGATCCGCTCGCGAACCTGCGGATCACCACGACCGCGATGGGCAAGGCCGCCCGCCTCGTCGATGCCATCGCTCATCGATGGGCCGGCGGTCGCTGGCTGGCGACCGGTGGAGGCGGCTACGACGTCTACCGCGTCGTGCCGCGGACATGGACGCTTGTCTGGCTCGCCGCGCTGCACGGTGATTCGTCGGGCGCGATCCCCGAGACCTGGCGGGCCCGCTGGGCCTCTGACGCGGAGCGGTATGGGCAGGCGCCGCCCCCGACTTCCCTCGAGGACCTGCCAAACGCTGGGCTCCCGGTCGACGCTGGCCAGTTGGCGGCTGATCGAAACGCAGGCAGCACCGCCTCGGTGGTCCGCGAGCTGGTCGTCCCGGCACTGCTCAGGACGGCGCAGGATTCGGGTTGGTGGATTGGGCTGGGCAGCGGCGCCGCCGACGGGATCGCGGCAGCAGTGGCGGACGCGGAGCCCGCGGTTGCACCCGAGCCCGCGGCCGCGCGAGAGTCTCCGGCCGCGCGAGGCGCCCCTGGCGCAGACCAGGTCCACGCCGACGTGGACGCTGCCTCCTGGAGTGCCTGGACGCTTGCCCCTCGGACGATCGCTCCAGCCGAGGCAACCGAGGCACATGCGCTTGTGCTCGCCGCCTTGCGATCGGGCCCTGAAGTTCGAGTAACGGCGGCCGTCGTGGGACGGCAGGTCGTGGGAGCGGTGGTATCGGTCGCGGACGCGGGGACCGGCGATAATCGCCGTCGATTGCTTGCGGTCGGCGTGGCGCCGGCCCATCGTCGGGCGGGCCTTGCCGGCGCGATGCTCCGCCTGCACCTCGCGGCCGGATCCGGCGGCGAAACCTGGGAGGCCCTCGTGACCCTGGCGGAACGCGACCCGATCGAACCGCTGACGCGGGCAATCCGCGAGCGTATCGCCCGTCGGCTTCTGGAGGGTGTGGGCTTCAGCGTGACCCGCGCTGGCGGGGACATCGCGGCGGCTGATCCGGGCGCGCTTCGAGCCTTCCTCGGCTGACCCTCGCGGCCAACCGGCGCCGGACATCGATCGACCCGGGCACGAGGCCCGGGCCGATGGCCGAATTGCCTGCGTCAGGTCGGGGGACCCCGAAGCCTGCTGGTTGGGGCGAAGTTACCCGCCCGTGCTTATCGGATGCGTGGAGACCTTTGATCGCCACGGGGTTCCGAGCATCGGCAGGAGGTAGCGGTCGACGCCGTAGTAGCCGGCGACGCGCCACGCCAGGATCAGGCCGATCGCAAACGTGAACAGCACCGGGTTGGTGGACGCGGAGCCGGCAAGCAGGAAGGACATGTTCATCAGCGCTCCAAAGAACGCGGCCGCGCCGGTGAGGACACCGAGCACCAGGCCGACCCCGACCGCGAGCTCGCCGAAGGCGATCAGTGGAGCGAACCAGGTCTGCGCGTCGTTGTTGAGCAGGAGGTTGAGGAAGTCGCGATACCACTCGAACGAGATCGGCGGTCGGCCCTTCTCCGGGATCGACACGGCGTTCGTCCAGTAGCCCTGGAGTGCGGTGCCTCCGTCCAGCCAGCCTTCACCGGTGATCTTGTGCAGTGCAGCCTCGATCCACGCGAAGCCAAGGAACAGACGCACCGGCAGCCAGAAGAGGCCGGCCTTGGTGTTGCTGAACAGGAACCGCGTGAACGCCGGCCCTTCGACCTCGACAATCTGGGCTTCGGGCGCATTTCGGTCCGTGAAGAGCAGCGCCATGACCACAATGGCCAGAATCCAGAATCCAACGGTCACAATGGACCGGAGTGAGTCTCCCCCGAGCGTCTCGGGACGGATCTCAATGATCGGGACCGCCATCCAGAGGACCAGGGCTGCCGCGAGCAGCGCCAGAGGTGTCGCCCATTTCCTGAAGTTCATCATCGCCCGATTCCTCCCATTTCCTGTGCTTCCCTTCGCCCCTCGCCGTGACCAGTATCGGCGGTTCGTGGTATTGGGGGCACCGTGCGATTCTGGTCCGCTTGATGGCGCCATCATGGCTCCTCGTCCCGTGCCCACCTATGGTCCGATGGCCCCCCGGGACATGCCGTCCGGACCGAAAGCCGTGCCCCCTGGTCCTGAGCGAGCGCGCCAGATCGACCCATGATTGACTTCGAACATCCGGTCGGTCTCCGTGCCGGACGATACACTCCGTGGCCGTGCGATCGAAGTCCGCGTCCGCCCAGATCACTGACCACTCCGACCCGCTCGCGCCCTTTGCGCCGGCGGTCCGCGCGTGGTTCGAATCCGCGTTCGAGCGTCCAACGCCCGCCCAGGTCGGGGGCTGGGCGGCGATCGCGGCCGGGCGGCACACCCTCATCCACGCGCCCACTGGGAGCGGCAAGACCCTCGCGGCATTCCTGTGGTGCCTGGATCGGCTGGCCCGCGATCCAACGCTGCCGCGAACGCGCGCGATGCCGGGGAGCGTTCGGGTCCTGTACGTCTCGCCCCTCAAGGCGCTGACCTACGACGTCGAACGGAATCTGCGCGCTCCGCTGCACGGAATCGCTCTTGCGGCGGAGCAGCTCGGACAGCCCGCCCCGGTCATCACGATCGCGTCTCGGACCGGGGATACGCCGCAGGAGGATCGACGCCGGCTGGCCAAGTCGCCGCCGGACATCCTCGTCACCACGCCCGAGAGCCTGTACCTCGTGTTGACCTCGGCGGCCCGCGAGGGCCTTCGTCACGTGGAGACGATCATCGTGGACGAGGTCCATGCGATCGCCGGCAGCAAGCGTGGAGCGCACTTGGCGCTATCCCTTGAGCGACTCGAGCACCTTCGAAGTCCGGACGCGCCACCAATCCAGCGGATCGGTCTGTCTGCGACCCAGCGGCCGCTCGAAACGATTGCCCGTTTCCTGGGCGGGGTGGGGCCGGGACGGGAGGTGGCTGTCGTTGATGTCGGCTCCCGCAAGGTCCTCGACCTGCAGGTCGTGGTGCCGGTCGAGGACATGAGCCGGCTCGGACAGACGGTCCCATCCGGGAGGGCGGCACCCGGCCTGCCGGGGCCCGTCACCGAAGCGCCGGCCTGGCGGGACGACCTTCGAACGAGCATCTGGCCGGCCATACACCCGCGGATCCTGGAACTCATTCGGGCACACCGCAGCACCATCGTGTTCACCAACAGCAGGCGCCTCGCCGAACGGCTGGCCCATCGACTCAATGAACTGGCCGGCGAGGAACTGGTTCGCGCACATCACGGCAGCATCGCCCGTGAACAGCGCCTCGAAATCGAGGAGGCGCTCAAGGACGGTCGCCTCCCGGCGCTGGTGGCAACCAGCAGTCTCGAGCTCGG
>JANMPD010000043.1:0-15489 GCA_031369685.1 Chloroflexota bacterium
ACGCATCGAGTGCTACGACATCTCGACCTTCCAGGGCACCAACAGCGTCGGCAGCATGGTGGTCTTCCAGGATGGCCGGCCCCGGACCGGCGAGTACCGGCGGTTCGAGATCAAGACCGTGCAGGGCCAGAGCGACGTGGCCAGTCACCAGGAGGTCCTCCACCGCCGGTTCCGGAACGCCAAGACGGGCGAGGAGGGGAGTGCCGAGGAGCAGCGCTGGGCGATGCCCGACCTCGTCATCGTCGACGGTGGACGAGCGCAGGTCAGCGCGGCCAAGATCGTGCTCGATGAGTTGGGGCTCCACGACCTGCCGCTGGCGGGCCTGGCCAAGGAACGCGAGGAGCTCGTGCTGCCCGGCCGCGCCGAACCCGTGCTCCTCCCGACGACCTCCCAGGCGCTCTACCTGGTTCAGCGGCTCCGCGACGAGGCGCATCGATTCGCCATCACCTACCACCGGAAATTGCGGGCAAGAGCGTCGATCCGGTCGGCCTTCGATGACCTACCGGGCGTCGGTCCGAGGCGCCGGGCGGTGCTCCTGCGAACGTTCGGATCGGTCAAACGAATCCGCGAGGCTCCGGTCGAACAGCTCGCCGCGCTACCCGGGATCGGGCCGGCCCTCGCGGCCCGGATCAAGGCCGGGCTCGAGTCCTGAACGCGCTGTCGGGCAGCGTCGCCCGCGCGCCTGTATCATCCGCCGTCGATGCGTAGGCCTGCCCTGATCCTGATCGCCATCATCGGCGTGTTCGCTCTCGTGATCGACTTCTGGCCCCGACTGCGGCTGCCCGGACTCGACAGCGAGAGTGGCTCGCGCCCGATCGAAACGAAGCTCGGCCTCGATCTCCAGGGTGGCCTGAAGGTCGAGTACCGGATCGTACCTGCCGGCGGCAAGACCCCGACCGCAGCCGACCTCGCCGTGGTGCGCGACATCATGGACAAGCGGGTCAACTCGACGGGCGTTGCCGAACCGGTGGTCGTGACCAGTGGCACGGACCGGATCGTCGTCGAGCTCCCGGGCGTCACGGACACGCAGGCCGTTCGTGCGCTCGTCGGGACGACGGGTCGCCTGGACTTCGTGCCGATCCCGCAGGGAACCACGGTGACCCAGGGTCAGGCCCTCGATCTCACCGGCGTCACGAGTTGTCCGACCAGCGGAATTATCACCAAGATCTGCATTCTCTTCTCGGGCGATCAACTCAAGAGCGCCAACGTAGGGTCCGACGCGCAGGGCAATCGAGCGGTCAACTTCCAGCTCAAGAGCGATGGGACGAATTCCGGTTCGGACCTGTTCGGGAAATGGACCGCGGCACACATCAAGCAACAATTCGCCATCGTCCTCGACTCGACCATCATTTCGTCGCCCGTGATCCAAGGGGCCATCACGGGTGGGCAGGTCCAGATCAGCAACAGCGCGACGATCGGCGGTATTGCCCAGAAGGAAGCCAAGCAGCTCGTTGACGTCCTGCGTTTCGGCGCGCTGCCCTTCCCGGTCGAGGAGCTGTCGAGCGACACGATCGCCCCGACGCTCGGTCTCGAGTTCTTCAACAAGAGCGTGCTGGCCGGTGGGATCGCGGTCTTCCTGGTGCTGATCTTCATGCTCCTGCACTACCGCCTCCCGGGCGCCGTGGCCAGCGTCGCCCTGATCTACTACGCAATCGTCCTGTTTGCGATCTTCCGGCTCATCCCGGTCACCCTGACGCTGGCTGGCATCGCCGGGTTCGTGCTCTCGGTGGGCATGGCGGTCGATGCCAACATCCTGATCTTCGAACGCAGCAAGGAAGAGTTGCGGCTCGGCAAGTCCCTGCCCCAGGCCATCGAGGCCGGCTTCGCGCGGGCCTGGAACTCCATCCTCGATTCGAACGTGTCGAGCCTGATCACCGCCTCGATCCTGTACTTCTTCGGGTCGTCGGTCATCCAGGGCTTTGCGCTCGTCCTGATCCTCGGCGTACTCGTTTCGATGTTCACGGCCGTCACCGTGACGCGCACGTTCCTGCGGATCGTGGTCAACCAGGAATGGGCCCGCAAGGCGCGGCTGTACGGCATCTCGGAATCTGAATTCACGTATCGGCCGACCGGTCGAGGCGTTCGGCGCGGAGCCAACCCCGGTGTTTGATGTCATCGGCAAGCGCCGCTGGTACTTCGCGTTCTCGCTGCTGATCACCATTCCGGGCCTGATCTTCATCCTGCTGACCCCGTTCAGCGGCGGCAAGGCCGGCCTGAAGTTCTCGATCGACTACACAGGTGGAACCACCTGGTCCATCCGGTTCGCCGATCCGAACGTCACCGCGGCGCAGGTGCGCGACGAACTCATCACGCTCGGTCAGGCCGACGCGACCGTGGCGCTGACCGGTGCCGGTTTCTTCGACATCCGCCTCTCCAAGCTCGATCTCCGGTCGATCGAGCCGTCCCCGACGCCGGTGCCGACGCTCACGGCCGCCCCGTCGGCCTCGGCGACCCCAGCTCCGACGGCGTCGACTGCGCCGACGTCTCCCGGGCCATCGACGAGCCCGAACCCCGCGGCCACGCCCACGCCTTCCCCGGCGTCCACCGCGAGCCCGACGCCCGAACCAACCGCGACAGCGGCCCCGAGTCCGTCAGCGACACCTACGGCGGCGCCCGCCGGCAACACGCAGGTCCCGAAGGATGGCGAGATCGGGCGCATTGCGACGGGCCTCCAGGATGCCCTCGGGCCGATTGCCGAGCAACGCTCGCTCAGTTCCATAGGCGCCGTCGTGAGTTCGGACCTGATCAACCAGGCGATCATCCTCATCCTCGTTGGCAGCCTCGGGATCCTCGGGTGGATCACGCTCCGCTTCCGGGACGTGAAGATGGGGGTCGCGGCCCTCGTGGCGCTGCTCCACGACGTCATCGTCGTCCTCGGCGTCTTTGCGATCCTGGGCACGTTCTTCGATGTCCAGATCGACGGCCTGTTCGTGACCGCGATGCTGACGGTCATCGGCTTCAGCGTCCATGACACGATCGTCGTGTTCGACCGTGTCCGGGAGAACCGCGTCCGCCACGCGGGTGAGCCGTTCGCCGAAATCGTCAACCACTCGCTCCTCCAGACGTTTGGGCGATCGGTCACCACGAGCTTCACGGTCGTGCTGACCCTGACGGCACTGCTGTTGTTCGGGGGATCGGCCACGGAGGAGTTCGTCCTCGCCCTCCTGATCGGCATCATCTCCGGGACCTACTCATCGATCTTCAACGCGAGCCCGCTGCTCGTGGTCTGGCAGGAGCGCGAGGATCGCCGACGGGGTCGGATCAGCGGTCCGCCCTCGGTCCGCAGGGCTTCCGCGTAATCCCGCGGCGAGCGGCCGTGCAGCCGCCCGTGGCATCCTGAGTCCGTGCTCCAGCCGCGGGCCCGCTGGGTCTTCCCCGAGTCGTCGCCACCGCCCCCGGATGTCGTGGCCGCCGCGGCGACGCTGGGCCTGGGTTCATGGGCCGCCCGCCTCCTGGCGAGCCGGGGCGTGGCCGACGCTGCCGCACTGAGACGGCACCTGGGGGAGCCGCGGGACGGACTCCACGATCCGAACCTGCTGCCGGATGCAGCCGCGTTCCGCGCGCGCATCATCCGGGCCAGGGATGGCCGGGAAACCGTGATGGTCTTCGGGGACTTCGATGCCGACGGAATCACCGGGCTCGCGGTCCTGACCCTCGCACTCAGGATCTTCGGCGTCGAGGTCATCCCGTACGTGCCCTCCCGGCTCGAGGAGGGGCACGGATTGTCGATGGCGGCCGTCGACGCGGCGGAGCAGGCGGAGGCCCGCGTTCTCGTGACCGTCGACACGGGAACGACCAGCATCGCTGAGATCGCCGCCGCGCAGGCCCGTGGGATCGACGTCCTCGTGACGGACCATCATCGCGTCCCGCCCGAGCTTCCCAATGCGGTCGCGATCGTGAATGCGCACCGTCCGGAGAGCCACTACCCGGATACCCGCCTGTCCGGCGCCGGCATTGCGTTCACCCTGGCCCGCCTGCTGCTCGGGGATGTGCCCGAGGTGTTGGCCCTCGCCGAGCTTGCGGCGATCGGGACGATCGCGGATGTTGCACCGATCCTCGGTGAGAACCGCTCGATCGTCCGCCTCGGCCTTGAGCGCCTCCGGACGTCGCCCCGTCCCGGTCTCGCCGCGCTCCTGGCGCGGGCCAACGTGGCCCCCGTTGCGGTTGACGTCGAAACGCTGTCTTTCGCCATCGCTCCGCGCCTCAACGCGGCGGGTCGAGTGGGGGAGGCGATGGATGCCGCGCGGCTTCTCCTGACCGATGACCCCGAGGAGGCGGCGGGCCTCGCGACGGTCCTCGAAACGGCGAACCTCCAGCGGCGAGACCTGACGAAACAGGCCGTGGCGGAGGCCAGGACGTCGCCGGATGCGGTCGATGACGCGCCAGCGACCATCGTCCGCGGGCCCTGGCCCGTCGGTGTGGTCGGGCTCGTTGCTGCCCGACTCGCCGACGAACGTGGGCGCGCGGCCATCGTCGGGGCGGAGCTCGGGGATGTCGTGCGTGCCTCCTGTCGCGGTGACGGAACGCTGCACCTCGCTGACACCCTGGCGGCGTGCGGGGACCTGCTGATCCGCCACGGCGGCCATGCCGGTGCCGCGGGGTTCGAGATCCTCGCGGAGAACTGGGCCGCCTTCCGCGCGCGGTTCATGGACCTCGCAGGTCAGGCCGAACCTCGGGATCCGAGGTCCGTCCTCAACATCGACCTGGCGCTGCCCGCACTCGATGTCGACTATCGTCTCCATACGGGGATTGCGAGCCTCGGGCCGTGGGGCGTCGGCAACCCCGAACCCCTCGTCGCCGTCCTCGGGCTCACCGTCACGCGAGCTCGAGAGGCCAGTGGAGGCCATACGCAACTCGTGCTCAAGCGCCGCCTCGACGTACTGGACGGGATTGCATTCGGATGGCCGGAACTCGCCACGCAGGTCCATGAAGGGGATCGTGTGGATGTGGTTGCGCGACTGGTGAGCCGCGGGTTCGGTGGCGTCGAGTCGCTCCAGCTCGATATCCGCGATGTCGCATCGGAAGGGCTCCATGCTCCCGCAGGCCAGCCGCTGCCCGGGCGGGAGCCTGCGACGGAGCGGGCTCCTGAGCTCATGGCCGTTGGCCCTGGTCGCCTTGTCGTCGAACCCGCGGTGGTGGTCGGCGCCGAAAACCCAGGCTTCGTGACCCGGGCCGGCACCACCCCCGGGACGGACTCGTGAACCAGCGACGTCGCCCGAGCGTGGAGCCCCGCGGGCCGAGCCGGACGCCCCGCGGGCCGAGCCGCGCAGGAGCCCCGCGGGCCGACCTGGCTGCCGCCGCCGGCCTCCTCGTAATCGCGGTCCTGAGCTTCTCGCTGCTGACGGGCCGCCTCCCGATCCCCGGCGGAAACGGCGGAAACGGCGGCCCGGACGGCGGTCCGCTCCGGACCGCAACGCCCTCGAACATCGTCGTCGTGGATCCGAGATCGGACGTCCTCGGCTCGATCCTGTACGTGAAGGCCGGCAACCTCTGGCTCCAGCACGGCGCGACGGCGACCGCCATCACCTCGGGTGGCCACGACTCGATGGCGTCGTTCTCAGCCGACGGCCAGTGGATCTACTTCATCCGGACGGTCGATGAAGGCGGCCGCTGGCGCATCAACGGGCAGGCTCGTCGGTACCGGCTCTCGACCCCGAGCCTCATGCGCATCCGGGTGGACGGGACCGGCGAGCCCGAACGGTTGCTGCTTGGCAAGATCGTGTCCGGTCAGTACAGCTGGTCCTACTTCCTGCGCCAGCCAGAGGTCTCGCCGGACGGCAGCCGGATCGTGGTGGTGACCGATGGTCCGGACCCGTCCAAGAGCGATGTCGTGCTCAAGGAATTCGACCCCGCGACCGGCAAGCTGACGGCCCTCAACGCTCCACAGACCTCGCCGCTCGGGCACCAGGATCCGGCGTTCTCACCGGATGGCCGATACCTCGCCTTCGTGAAGAACGCCCGTGACGGAGGTCGTGGCGCGCCGGTGATCATGCGCTACGACTTCACGACCGAAAAGGCAGCCGCCATCACGGGTCCCGGATACACGTCGCCGGCCTGGTCGCCGGATGGCCGTTTCCTGGCCGCCACCCGGACGACTTCGTTCGGGACCGACGTGGTGATCCTCGACGCGCTGCGCGGCACCGAGCTCCTGCGCGTCACCAGCGACGAACGCAGCTTCGATCCCGTCTGGTCGCCGGCCGGTGATGCCATCGCGTACCTGTCCATCGATGGGGGCGTGACGGATCTGTGGTTGGCCAATCTCGACGTCACGAGCCTGCCGGCCCTCAAGGGCGATCCGCTTGCCCTCACGATTGCCGCCGGCCTCGATGCGGCCTCGCGACCGGGCTGGTGGATCCCGGCCGAGCTTCTTCCGACACCCGCGCCGACACCGACCCCGGTCCCAACGGTCACGGCACCCGGATCCGGGGGCGACCTGCCGAGCGCCTCCACCGCGCCGTGACGGCATCGCCGACGTCGACCTACCTCGAGCGGCTCTCGGCACGGAGCATCGAGGTCGGATCGGTCCTGTGTCTCGGGATCGATCCCGAGACCGGGTCCCTGCCGAGCGGGTTTGCCCGGAACCTCGCGGGCCTGGAGTCGTTCGCACGCCTGCTGGTTGAGGTCGCGAGCCCGTACGCGGCTGCGGTCAAGCCGAACCTCGCGTTCTTCGAGGCCTACGGAAGCGCAGGCATGGCCGCGCTCGAGCGGATCCGCGCCGCCATCCCGGCTGGAATCCCCGTGATTGCCGACGCCAAGCGCGGTGACATCGGCTCAACGGCCGCCCGCCAGGCGGTGGCCCTGTTCGATGCGCTCGGCGCAGACGCGGTGACGGTGAACCCGTACCTCGGATCCGAGGCGGTGGACCCCCTGCTGGAGCGCCTCGATCGCTTTGCCTACGTTCTCTGCCGGACCTCGAATCCGGGCGCCGGCGAGCTCCAGGACCTCATCCTGGCGGGCGACGGCATCGCGCCGTCGGAACCACTGTACGCACGAGTCGCGCGTCGGGCGAGCAGCTGGGGACCGGGTGGAACCGTCGGCCTCGTCGTCGGAGCAACGGCGCCGGACGAGCTGGAACGCATTCGCGCCGTCGCCCCGGGCCTGGCCTTTCTGGTTCCCGGCGTCGGTGCCCAGGGTGGTGACATCGGCGCGGTCCTGCGGTCCGGGCCAGCCTCAGCGTCGGCACCCGGTTGGTTGCCGGGCGGAGGGCTGCTGGTCAACGTCTCGCGCGGGATCTCCGGCGGCGCAAACGCCGACGTCTCCGGCGCCGCAAACGCCGACGATTCCACCGGTCATCCGGACCCTGCCGAACGTCTCAGGGCCGCGGCCGCCGAGTGGGCCGGGCGACTCCCTGTGCTAACCTAGCGGCCGTTCCGAGGCACTTGCGCCCCGGCTCCAACTTGGGTCTGCAACCACCATGCCGTTCATCCCAAACCTCGGTCCCACCGAACTGATCATCATCCTGGTCATCGCCCTGCTGATCCTCGGCCCGGGCAAGCTGCCCGAAGTCGGCACGGCGCTCGGCAAGAGCATCCGCGAGTTCCGGAAGGCGGCATCCGACGTCAAGGAAGCGGCCAGCATCGACCCGATCGTTCCGGCGGCGCCGCAGCCGAACGTGCTGAGGGGACCGACACCGGCACCGACCCCCGACGCAGCGTCCGTGGACGCCGCTTCCGGCTCCGGACCCGAGACGCCGGCATCCTGATCGGGCGCTAGCCCGATCGCCCACCGCATGGACGACGATCAGGCAACGCCCTCTTCGGCACCGCACGACGCATCCGACGAGCCGAAGGCGGGCACGGTTCTCGACGAACCGAATCTGGCTTCCGACGTGTCCGTCGTCGGCCCCGAGGCCACCGAGCCGGCGCTTGCGATGTCGCTGGTCGACCACCTCGCCGAGCTCCGCAACCGGATCGCCTGGGCACTCCTGGGCGTTGGCATCGGCGCCGCCGTTGGATTCATCTACGGCGAGCAGATCATCGCGTTCCTGAGCGCGCCGCTGCCAGAGGACCTCACCCTCTACTACAACGGAATCGGCGATCCGTTCGCGATCCGGATCCGGATTGCCCTCGTTGCCGGCGTGATCATCGCGATGCCGGTGATCCTGTGGCAGGTCTGGCGGTTCATCGCACCCGGCCTGACGGCGTCCGAGCGCCGATCGATCCTGCCCTGGATCCCCGCCGCCCTCCTGTTCTTCGTCGTGGGCGTGTCCATTGCCTACCTCATCCTCCCGTTCGCGGCGACGTTCCTGTTGGCCTTCCAGACGCCCGACCTGAAGCCGCTGCTGACGGCCCGCGAATACTTCGACTTCGTCAGCACCATGTTCCTGGCCTTCGGCCTGCTGATGGAGTTCCCGATCCTGCTCGTGGGACTCTCGCGGGTGGGGATCGTGACCTCGGAACGGCTGACCCGATCCCGCCGCCTCATCATCCTCGGCATCGCGATCTTCGCCGCGGTGGCGACACCAGGTGGCGATCTGGTCAGCCCCGTCGTCCTCGGCCTGACGCTCTACGTGTTGTTCGAGGGAACGGTCATCGTGATCCGTCGGAGCGGCCGCTGAGCGGTTTCAGACGCGGGGTAGACTGACCGGCATGGACCCAGTTGAGCCCACACCCGCCGATCCACCGGCCACGTATGACAGCCCGGATCCAGATGTGGGCGACTCCCATGTCGTGATCCTGAGCGGATTGTCGGGCGGCGGGAAGACCGCGGCCGCGAAGTTCTTCGAGGATCTCAACTACATCGTCGTCGACAACCTGCCCGGCGAATTGCTGCCGAACCTCGCCGAACTCGTGACGACGGACCGAGCCCGGTACGGGCGGGTCGCCATCGTCCTGGACGTTCGTGCCGGCGATGCCGAGTCGGCCTACCGGGCCATGCGTGGCGCCCTGGAGGGTCGGGGCATTCGCCCACAGGTCTTCTTCCTCGAGGCGCGCGACGAGGTGTTGATCCGCCGCTTCTCGGAGACCCGCCACCGCCACCCACTCGGCGAGAGCCGCGGCGTCGCATCGGCGATCGCCGATGAGCGCGTCATGCTCGATGGTGTCCGATCCGAGGCCGACGTCGTGATCGATACCTCGGATCTGCCGCTTCGTGACCTGCGCGAGCGCCTGTTCGCCCGGCTCGGGGACCTCGAGCCCGATCGGATGGCAATCCAGTTGCTGAGCTTCGGGTTCAAGTTCGGCGTCCCACTCGAAGCCGACCTCGTGTTCGACGCGCGTTTCCTCCAGAACCCGTACTACGTTCCTGAGCTGCGCGAGCATTCCGGGCTGACCGAGCCGGTTCGTGACTTCGTCCTCGGACAGTCGGCCACCGGGGAGTTTCTGGCGCTGCTGAAGCCCCTGCTCGCCTTTACCATCCCGGCCTTCCAGGAGGAGGGCAAGAGCCGCCTCACGATCGCCATCGGGTGTACCGGCGGGCAGCATCGATCGATCGTCCTGACCGAGGAGCTCGCGACCTGGCTCCGTGTCGAAGGCCACGGCCCCGTGGGCGTCTTCCATCGCGAGCTGGCGCGCCCATGAACCTCCGCCGGTGGCTGCAACCCGGGATCGGGATCAAGCGCTGGCTCGGCGTCGTCTTCGTGGGGTTGTTCCTGCTGGCGCTGGCCGTCGCCCACGTCGTGCGGCAGGCAACGGCAACGGTCCACCCCGGCGGGCTGGCGGGCGGCATCCTCGACGCCGTCACGCTCCAATTCCTGCCGTATCCGCTGCGTGGCCTGATCGTCGGCGTGCTCGGCGTCACGCTCGTGGCCGCTGGTGGCGTGCGGGTGATCCGGGCGGTCACCGAGCCGCTCCGAGCCACCGACGTGGACGAATCGCTGGGCGAGCTGCTGTACCGGAAGCGGCTGCTCGCGCGCGGGCCGAAGATCGTGGCGATCGGTGGCGGAACCGGGTTGTCGGCCCTTCTCCGGGGCCTGAAGGAGCACACCGGCAACATCACCGCGATCGTCACGGTGGCCGACGACGGAGGTTCGTCCGGGGCACTCCGGGACGAACTCGGCATTCCGGCGGTGGGCGATATCCGGAGCTGCATTGCCGCCTTGGCCGATGCCGAGCCGCTGATGCGCGATTTCCTGGGCTATCGGTTTCCCGGGGGCCAATCCTCGGACGGAGAACCGATCGAGACCGAGCCGGGTGGCCTCGGCGGTCATGCCATCGGCAATCTCCTGATCGCCGCCCTGACGGCCGTCGAGGGCGGCGACTTCGAGGCTGCCGTCCGGCGGATGAACCGCGTCCTCGCGGTCCGCGGCCAGGTGCTCCCCGTGTCGCCGACGCCGATCAACCTGCACGCTCGGACCCGAAACGGGGTGGTGGTCTCGGGCCAGTCGCACGTCATGCGAACGCCCGGAATCGAGCGTGTCTGGATCACCCCGCCGGACGTCACCCCGTCGGCTGACGCGCTCGCGGCGATTGCCGAAGCCGACCTCGTCGTCATGGGTCCGGGAAGCCTGTTCACGAGCCTGCTCCCGGTCCTCCTGGTTCAGGAGATCCGGGCCGCGATCCTGGCCACGACGGCCGTGCGGATCTACATCTGTAACGTGGCGACGCAGGCCGGCGAGACGGCCGGTTACGACCTGGCGGATCACCTCGAGGCCCTGATCGCGCATACCAGCCCAGGTCTCGTCGATGTGGTGCTCGCCAATGACCGTTTCGACGCACGCGTCCCGCACGACTGGATCGCGGAGTCCGTGCGCCTGCGCTGGCCGCCGGCGGTGGATCCGGTGCCCGTACTCGTCACCGAGAACGTCGTGGATGCGGTGAACGCCCACCATCACGATCCGGCGCGGCTGGCCGCGGCCGTGCTCCGCGTCCTGGAGCAGGACCCATCGGCACGGCGCCGAACGACCGTGGCCAGGTCGGCCTGACGGCGAGGCGAGACCGAGTGATCGCATCGCGCGAATGACCTCGATCGATCGTGATCTTGTGGCCGCTTTGCGGGCCGAGCTCGCTTCGATCGAGCCGCCCCGGAGGTGTGACATCGCGGCGGAGTGGCGGGGCCTCGGCCTGGGTCCATTCGCGACCGGCGCGGCACCCGCGCCCAGGCGGGATCCGGTTCTGGCGCGGCTCGCACTCCGCCTTGATCGTCGCGGCGTCCCGACCGACGAGGGTCCATTCGACTGGCCCGCGTCACCGGAGCACTGCCGGATGGCCTATCTGCGGGGACGGTTCCTGGCCTACGGTTCGCTCAGCATTGCCGGGGCGCGGACCCATCTCGAGTTCGTCGTGCGACCGGAGGAAGCGCCCCAGCTCGCCGCGTGGGTCGGGGACGCAGGGATGCCGGCGTCCTGGCGGGTCCGCCGCGGCCGTGGCGTCGTGACCTGGAAGAGCGGCGAGGTCGTGGGTCTCTTCCTGCGCCGGATCGGCGCCGGGGCGGCGCTCCTGGAACTCGAGGCGCGCCAGGTCTCACGGGCGATGCGTGGCGAGCTCAATCGAATTCTCAATGCCGAGTCCTCGAATCTCCAGCGATCGGTCGCGGCGGCGGGCAGGCAGCTGGCGGCGATCGATCAACTCGAAGCCGATGGACGACTCGGAGAACAGCCCTACGTGGTCCGCGCGGTGGCCGATGCCAGGCGCGAAACGCCGGAGGCCACGTTGGCCGACCTTGCCGAGCGCCTCGGGTTGCATCGATCGGGCGTGCAGCGTGCGCTCGAGCGGGTCGAACGCCTCGCGATGCGCGATGAGGCTTCATCCGCGCCTCTGGCATGATTCAGTCATGCGCAACGTGATCATCGCCGCCAACTGGAAGATGCACTCAACGCCGGCCGATGCGGGTCAGCTCGCGGTCGCCATCGGAACCCGGACGAAGGTGGACGGCGTGGTCCGGATCCTCTGCCCGCCCTTCGTCTGTCTCGACGCGGTCGTCGGCGCCCTGGCGTCGTCTGCCGTGACGGCACCCGACGGCTCCGGGGTTTTGGTCGGAGCGCAGAACGTCCATCACTCGCTGGCGGGCGCCCATACCGGTGAGGTCTCGGCCCCGATGCTGAAGGGACTCGTGACCTGGGTGATCGTGGGCCACTCGGAACGGCGACGTGATGCCGGCGAGACGGACGCGCAGATTGCCGCGAAGCTCGCGAACGCCTGGGCCGCGGGCATCCGCCCGATCCTGTGCGTGGGCGAGACCCTCGAGGAACGTGAGGCCGGCCGTGCGGACGACGTCGTCATGACGCAGATCCACGGCGCGCTCACCGGTGCGCTCACCGGTGCGCTCACCGGTGCGCAGATCCCGTCGTGGGACGCCGGCGGGTCCGACCTTCCGTGGCTGACGATCGCCTATGAGCCGGTCTGGGCCATCGGCACCGGCCGGAATGCCCTGGGTTCGGACGCTGCCGCGATGGCGACCACGATCCGGCGCGTCCTGGGGGGCCTGTCCATCGATGGCGACACGATCCCGGTCCTGTATGGGGGCTCGGTGACGTCGGCCAACATCGATGCATTCCTGACCGAGCCATCCATCGACGGCGCTCTCGTCGGTGGCGCCTCCCTCAAGGTCGACGAGATGGCGGGGATCGTGGCCCGAGCCGGCTTGACCGCGGCGGCGCGCGGGATCGTCCGTGTCGGACCTCGCCCGGCGGGGCCGTCCGACGAACCATCCGGCGCTCCCGAAGCCGCGCGTCTCGAGTGACCTCGCCCCGTCGACCGCCGCGTCCCATCGTTCTCATCGTCCTCGACGGCTTCGGGATCGGCCGAAACCCCGACGCCGACGCCATCAGGGCGGCCAGGATGCCCGTCTGGGCCAGCCTCCTCGAACGCTGGCCACACAGCGTGCTCGGGGCTTCGGAGGCGGCCGTCGGCCTGCCCGCGGGCCAGATGGGGAACTCCGAAGTCGGTCACCTCAACATCGGGGCGGGCAGACCGGTCCTTCAGGACCTTCCGCGGATCGATGCGGCCATCGCCGATGGCACGTTCTTCGAGCGACCCGCGTTGATCGCGGCCTGCGACCGCGCGCGGGCGACCACGGGGCGGTTGTCGATCGTCGGCCTCATCGGCCCGGGCGGGGTCCACGCGAATGACCGGCATCTCGTGGCCCTGGTTGAACTTGCCGCTGCCCGCGGCGTGCCGTCCGTTCGGGTCCACGCGCTCCTGGACGGACGAGACACGCCGCCACGCTCGGCGTTGGGGTTTGTCATCGATCTCGAAGGCAGGCTCGAAGCCGCGCATCCGGACGTCCGGATCGCTTCGGTCGGTGGGCGGTACTTCGCCATGGATCGCGATCAGCGCTGGGACCGCGTCGAGGCCGGTTACGACGCGATCGTCCATGGTGTGGGGCTCAGCGCGGCGACGGCGACGGGAGCCATCACGAACGCATACGGGCGCGACGAAACGGACGAATTCGTCCGGCCCACCGTCATCGAGGGCGGCGATGGGGGACTGCGCGATGGCGAGGCGATCATCCACCTGAACTTTCGAGCCGATCGGGCTCGCCAATTGACCCACGCGCTCGCGGACGCCGAGTTCGGCGCCTTCGATCGATCGGCACCGGACGGTGCACCCGCTCCGCGCGACCTGGCGGTGACGACGATGACGGCGTACGAGGAGGGGTTGCCGGTCGCGGTGGCCTTCCCGCCGGAGGAGGCGCGTTCCCTGGCCGACGCATGGTCCGAGGCGGGTCTCCGTCAGCTGCACGTCGCGGAGACCGAGAAGTACGCGCACGTGACCTACTTCTTCAACGGCGGAAGGGAGGCCCCGCATCCGGGCGAGGATCGGATCCTGGTCCCCAGCCCGCATGTCGCGACCTACGATCTCGATCCAGCCATGAGTGCCACCGGTGTCACGGATGCGATCGTCGACGCGATCACGCGTGGTGAGCACGACGTGATCGTCGCCAACTTCGCGAACCCCGATATGGTCGGCCACACGGGCAACTGGCGGGCCACCATCGAAGCGCTCGAGGTCATTGATGCGTGTCTCGGCCGGCTCGTCGCCGCGATCGATGCCGTCGAGCGTGGGGATCGGGAGGGGCCTGGGGCGATCCTTGCCATCACCGCCGACCACGGCAACGCCGATGAACTTCGCGATGCCGACGGGCGGCCGGTTACGGCGCATTCGCTGAACCCGGTGCCGTTCCTGATCGTCGGCCGGGCCGTCGACGGTCGTCGCCTCGAGGACGGCGTCCTTGCCGATGTGGCGCCAACGCTGCTCGAGCTGGGCGGACTGCCGACATGGCCCGAGATTTCGGGCCACTCACTCCTGGCCCCGAGGCCATGACGCCGAGCGCCTGACCTGGTCCTCGAGCAGCCTCCTTCACCGGGGCGCCGGTCACCCTGTGCTACCATCCGTCGCTGTCACTTTGGAGGTCCAAACCCGTGAATCCCGTTCTGGCTGCGGGCCAGTTGATCGTTTCCGTCGCGCTGATCCTGTCGGTGATCCTCCAGGCGCGCGGGGCCGGGCTTTCGGGCGCGTTCGGTGGCGATTCAGCCGTCTATCGCAGCCGTCGCGGGATCGAGCGGCGTCTCTGGCAGTTCACCATCGCCTTGCTCGTGCTGTTCGTGCTGTTCTCGATGACGGCGTACCTGCTCGACACCACGGCGGCCTAGCCGGCCCGTCGGGCGACTCGCGGATTGAACGCGATGCATATTCGAGATCGGGCAGTCATCGGAATCCTGTCCCTGGTTCTGGTCGGCCTGACCGGCGTGGTCATCGCTCCGTCGTTCTCATCGGGCGGCCCGAATGCGACGCCGAACACCACCCCCGCACCGGCCGATCCATACGTCGAGGGGATCATCGGCGGCGCGCTGTCGGTCAGCCCGTTCAGCGCGCAATCGGTGGCGGAACGGCAGATCGTTTCGTTGCTCTTCCGGGGGCTCGTCCGGCTCGGACCCGATGACACGCTGGTCGGCGATCTCGCCGATCACTGGACCGTTGACGCGAGCGGCGCGGCGTGGACCTTCCATCTGCGGCCCGGTCTGACCTGGCAGGATGGCGAGCCGATCACGTCCGAGGACGTCCTGTTCACCGTCGGCGCGCTCAGTGATCCGGCATATGCCGGCCCGGGCGCCTCGTCCTGGCGGGAAGTCACCGCTACCGCTGCCGATGTTCAGACCGTCACCCTGACCCTCGCCACGCCGCTCGGCGGCTTCCTGCAGGCAGTGACGCAGGAGATCGCGCCGGCGCATCTGCTCTCGGGTGTCGCGCCCGGGGACTTGCCGACCGATCCCTTTGGCCGCAAGCCGGTGGGGTCCGGGGCCTTCCGGCTGTCGGCGCTGGATGACGCCCACGCGCTGCTCGTGCCGTATATCAGCGATGTCCAGCCCGGCGAACCGGAGGGACCGAATGCGGCATCCCCACCGCCGACCGATTCGCTCGCGACACCGACCGCCACAGCGCCGGGCGGGGCCGCGTTGCCGTATCTCGACGGGATCGACTTTCGGTTCTACCCGGACGTCGATGCGTTGACCTCGGCCTGGGGCCTCGGCGAGATTGACGGGGCCGTCGGGCTTCCCGCCGACGTGGCGCAACGTCTCGCGGCCGGCGGCGGAGCGCACCTCCTCAAGTA
>JANMPD010000046.1:0-28832 GCA_031369685.1 Chloroflexota bacterium
CTGCGCCACGGCGGGAACCCGGCGCGAGCCTGCGCCCGGCCGAGGCCGGCCATGGTCGGCCTCGACGAATGATCCGGGGTTGTCACTCGAACTCGAGCCGCATGAGCCAGCGTGGCAGGCCCGCGCTGTGGGCATCGGTCAGCAGGACGCGCCGGAAGCCCGCTCCCTCGAACATCGAGGTGAACCCGACGAACCCGAATGACGTCGAGACCCGTGCCCCGGCCGGATCGATCGGATAGGCCTCGATCCCCGGCGCTCCTCGTGCGCGTGCGTACGCAACGGCACCCAGGAGGAGCGCCCGGGCGACGCCTCGACGTCGATATCCGGGCCGGACGACGAAACAGCCGATGGACCAGACCGGCAGCGCGTCCGCGTTGGGGATCGTTCGCGAGTTGATGAGGCGCGGCATCGCCGCCCGGGGGCCGAGCCCGCACCATCCGACGGGCCGCCCGTCGACATACGCGATGAGGCCCGGCGCGAACCCCCCGTCGCCGATCTGCGCCTCGAGGATCTGCGCCTCGAGGGCGTCGCGATTGGCTGCCGGACCCGAGAACCCGCGCGCCGCTGCCGAGCCGCGCCAGCTCTGGCACCAGCAGCCGCGTTCGGTTGCTCCGCCGAGAAGCGTGACCACATCGGGCCAGCGCGCCGGGGTCGCGGGCAGGACCTCGATCTCATCGGCCGTTATTGGCTCGGGCCGAGCGGCCACGGTCAGCGCGCCTCGACCTCGGCAGCCCGGGTCGCCATCTCGGCCCATGGACCCAGCAGCTGCTCCCGCTCGTCCGGTTCAATCTCGTCCCACAGGATCACGGTCACGACAGCGAGCTCGAGCGACGCCAGGAACCGAACGCGATCCTCGGGGGTCGCCACGTTGGTGCGCGTCAGGAGGGCGGCATTCGCACCGCCCAGGGCAGCGGTTGCCGCCTGGACCGCGAACTCGCGGAACTCCGTCAGGGCGGCGAGGACCCCGGCCCGGCGCGCACCCGTCCCGATCAACTCCTGGACCCGGGCCAACGCCGCGAGGCGGTCATCCGGATCCAGCGACGACGCGGCGAAGACGGTGTACAGGTCGCTGTCGAGGGATTCGAACGCGGCCGCGAAACGATCGAGTCGTGCCCGGGCGTCGGCCGACAGGCTGTCGATGGGATCCGAGGCTCCTGACCTCACCCGCCCGCCGCCCGAAGGCTGTCTTCGAGGATGGACAGGGCCTGATCGACCTCGTCGGCGGTTGTCACCAGGGGCGGGATGATCCGCGAGACATTGCCGTACGAGCCCGCCGACAGCACGATGAGCTTTCGGTCCAGGGCACCGGCGATGACCCGCTTGGCGAGATCCGTGTCGGGCGTGCGCCCATCGCCGACCTCGGGCTTGACCAGTTCCATGGCCACCATGCAGCCGAGTCCGCGCACGTCGCCGAGGACGGGATGATCGGCCTGGAGCTCGCGCAGGCCGCCCGCGAGCTGTGCCCCACGGGCTCGAGCATTGGCGATGAGGTCCTCGTCCTCGATGACATCGAGCGTGGCCAGCGCAGCGGCACAGGACACGATGTTGCCGCCATAGGTGCCACCGTGGGTTCCTGGGGCAAAGGCAGCGAGGATCTCCTGCCGGGCGAGGATCCCGGACAGGGGCATGCCCGAGGCGATGCCCTTGGCCATCACCAGGATGTCCGGCTCGACGCCCCAGTGCTGCACGGCGAACATCTCGCCGGTCCGCCCGAAGCCCGTCTGCACCTCGTCGGCGATGAGGAGGATCCCGTGCTGGCGGGTGATCTCCCGGAGCCGGGGCAGGAAGGTCGGCGGCGGGACGATGTAGCCACCCTCGCCCTGGACCGGCTCCACGATGATCGCGGCCACGCGGTTGGGATAGATGACCTGGTGGAAGAGCAGATCGAGCTCGGCCTCCCAGTCGCAGGTGCAGTTGGCGTCGGGAGCGTGCCCGCCGCCGGCCGCCTGGTAGCAGTACGGGAACTTGGTGTGGTAGATCGAACCCGGCAGCGGCTCGAAGGCCGCGCGGTACACGTCCTTGGCCGTCGTGAGGGCCATCGTCTGGGCCGTCCGACCATGGAACCCGCCGCGGAAACTGATGATCACCGGCCGGCCCGTCGCCACCCGTGCCAGCTTGACCGCCGCCTCCACGGCCTCGGCCCCCGAGTTCGACAGGAACGCTCCCCATGGACCGTCCGGCAGGAGCCTCGACAGGCGCTCGTAGAGCCGAAGGCCCGGCTCGTGGTAGACGATGTTCTGCTGGCCGTGGAGCAGCTTGGCGGCCTGGGCCTGAACGGCCGCGACCACCCGCGGGTGAGCATGTCCGGTGTTGGTGACGCCGATCCCGGAGGAATAGTCCAGGTACCGATCGCCATCGGGCGTGACCAGCCACGAACCTACGCCATGATCGACGTCGATATTGGTGATCCGGCCCCACACGGGCGGAACCACCGAGTGATCGGGAACGGGATGGCCGACGGAAGACCCGGGCGCGGGGGTCATGGGTGATGCTCCTGCATGTTGCTCAAGGATAGGTGTCCGGGCGAACCAGCGCCGAGATTAGCGAGCTCGAATCGGGGCGACTTTGCCACTGCGCGACTGGAACCAGGTGCCGAAAGCCACGCCGCCGACGGCAATCAGGAAGATCGCCGTCCCGATGACGTGGACCTGGGGCGGGAGGTTGTTCCGGATGGTGCCCCACACCCACACCGGGAAGGTGTTCACCAGGCCCGACGTGAAGTTGGTGATGATGAAGTCGTCAATGGACAGCGAGAAGGCGAGCAGTGCGGCCGCGATAATCCCCGGTCGGATCAGGGGAAACGTGACCTTCCAGAACGTGACCCACTCGTTCGCACCGAGATCCATCGCCGCTTCCTCGAGGTTGCGATCGAAACCCTGGATCCGCGCCTTCACGGTGACCACCACGTAACTGATGTTGAACATCACGTGGGCGATGATGATGGTGTTGAGCCCGAGCGGGAAAAAGATGCCCGGCGGAATGATCGATCTGAACGGCTCCTGCGTCGCCGTTGCGACGAAGATCGACAGCAGGCTTGCCCCGAGCACGATTTCGGGCGTCGCCATCGGGATGAAGATGAACAGGTTGGTTGCGTTCTTGCCCCGGAATGCATAACGCACCAGGGCCAGGGCGATCAGCGTGCCGAGGATGGTCGCGATGAGGGTGGCGATCGCTGCGACGAGGATCGACGTCCCGAGAGCGTCGGCCAGGCCGGGCCGGTTGAGCGGCGTCAACCATGCATCGATCGAGAACTCGGCCCATACGAAGTTGAACTTCCCCTGGGGCTTGTTGAACGAGAAGATGATCATGACCGCGACCGGCAGCATCAGGTAACCGATGGCCACGACCGTGAGGAGCTTCAGGAGCCAGCGGTCGAGGAACGCCGCAAACCGGTTCCTCCGCTGCCCGCCGGGCATGCCCTGCAATCGTCCCAGCGCCGACGACCGCCCCAGCGCCGACGACGTGCTCATGCCGTGCCACCGGTCAGTTCCTCGGTCCCGAGGAGGCGCGCGTAGAGCGCGATCGAGAGCAGGATTCCGGCCATCAGGATGAACGCGAGCGCGGCAGCAATCGGGTAGTCGTTCTGGGTGAGGAACCGGCCCTGGATGACATTCCCGATCATCTGCGTCGTGGGGCTGCCGAGCAGTTGAGCATTGACGTAGTCGCCGATCGCCGGGATGAACGTCAGGATCGAGGCTGCGAACACGCCGGGCAACGAGAGAGGAAACGTCACGCGGATGAACGACTGGCTGACGAGGAACCCGCCAACAACGCCCCCGACGCCGGCGCCGATCAGGATGCCGACGACGAGGCCGGTCAGCGTAGCCGCCTCGCCCGTCGCGCTGGTGTAGCCGAGGCCCAGCTGAAGGGCGATCAGGAGCAGCGCTCCAGCGACACCACCGACGATGGCGCCGCCCCGACGCCACGGGCCTGCATACAGATCCTGGGCCGCCTCGATCAGCCGGCGATCGACCTTGTCAATTGAGATGTACAGCGGCAGGACCATGAACGGCAGGAACTGGTAGGTAAGACCGCCGACCACGGCGAGCGGTGTCCCGAGGATGCTGAAATTCGCGGGCACCAGGCCGAGCCCGTCCCGGATCAGCCCGAGCAGGGGTCCGTCATTACCGAGGATGATCTTCCAGCTGATGGTCCGGATCAGGAAGCTTGTGAAAAACGGTGCGATGACCATGAACAGGAGCAGGCTCTTCCAGCGGCCACCCTTGAACGCGATCGAATAGGCGAGCGGGTAGCCGATCAGGAAGCACAGGATCGTGGCCAGGCCGCCATACACGATCGAATTCCGGAAGTTGCCCGAGAACTGGTCGATCCCGCCGGTGAAGTTCTCCCAATCGAAGACTTCAGGCGGCGTCGTGAAGCCGGTCCGGAGCGTTCCTTCGGACAGGCTGAACAGGAGCATCTGGAGGTTCGGGATGACGAAGAACAGGAGGAGCCACAAGAGGCCCGGAGCCATGAGCAGATAGGGAATGGCGCGCCGACTCCGGAGCGTCTTCCGCATGCTGCCCTCCCCATGACGAGATGAACCGCGGCCGGTTTCCCGGTCGCGGTTCGGTGACCTGGGACTACGCGCCCTCGAGATTGGAGGCGAGGTCCGCCCACTTGATGTCGTCGGCATCCTCGAGCGCCGGCTGCGGGAACATGTTCTTGGCGGTCGCCGCTGACGGGAAGAGCAGCTCGTTCGCCGCGAGAACAGCATCTGTCTTGGCGATCTCGTCGGCCACGCCCTTGACTGGCGAGATGTAGTAGATCCAGGCCGCCAGTCGCGCGGCGTTCTTGACGTCGTAGACGAAGTCGATCATCGCCTCGGCGGCACCCTTGTGCTTGGCGCCCTTCGGAATCAGCATGTTGTCCGTCCAGATGATCGTGCCTTCCACCGGGAATGCAAATCGATCGTCCTCGCCACCCGACGAGGCAAGGTCGCCGGACCAGACCATGGCTGCCCAGGTGTCGCCCGAGCCGAAGTCCTGGAGGTACTCGTTGCCGGTGAACTTGCGCACGTGGCCGCTGTCAACGTAGGGCTTGATGAAGTCGTGGACCTTCTGCGCGTCCTCGTAGGACATGTCCGCCGGGAGTTTGCTGATATCGCCCTTGGCCTTGAGCAACAGCCCGACCAGGGAGAAGGTGTCGGCGTACCCGGTCAGCATCGTGACCTTGCCCTTGAAGGCAGGATCGAACAGGTCGTCAACCTTGGTCAGGTCGCGCCCCGTTGACTTCAGGTTGTAGCCGACGCCGGTCGCGCCGGACTGCCAGGGAAAGTGCATCTTCATGTCCGGATCCCACGCCAGACCCTTGAGCTCGTCGCGGATGTTGGCGTGGGCCGTCGGCGTGTTGGCCGCGTTGATCTCCTCGATCCACCCGGCACGCACAACGCGTGCTGCCATGTAGTCCGTCAACACGATGATGTCCCAACCGGAGTCGAGGCCGGCCCCGAGGAGCGGGGCAAGGGTTGCGTAGAAGTCTTCGTTCGCCTCGATATCTTCCTTGTAGTTGACTTCGATCCCGTACTTCGCCTTGAAATCGGTAAGCGTCGGGGACGAACTCTCGTCCTCGGTCAGGTCGATGTAGGCGGGCCAGTTCGCGAAGTTCAATGGTCCCGTGATCGCGTCTGAAGTCGGCTTCGGCGAGCTGCCCGCTCCGCACGCGGCCAGGAAGCCGGCAACGCCGGCGAGGGTCGTGCCCTGGATGAAGACGCGTCGGGTGACGGGCGCCTTCCGGATCAGGCTGTCGAGATCGTTCATGCGTGGCTCCTCCTCAGGGCTGACGGTTCGACGTCAGCCGACGTCGGGCGATGGCGTCGGGTTCGATGGATCGGTTGGCACCGCAAACGTGTGCTCAGGCGCCCAGCTCAGGTGAACCTCCTGGCCGGGCTGGTGGAGGGACCCGCGCGACGCCCGACCGATGTTCTGCTCGAACACCGTCAATCGAGCCCCACTGGGTGACTTGATGATGTAGCTGGTGGAAGCGCCGAGGTACGACGCGTCCACGACTTGGCCCTTGAGCCGGTTGGCCTGGTCGGGTACGGACTCCTCGTCGGCGTGGAGTCGGATCTTCTCGGGTCGGACGCCGACCTTGATGTGGGACTCCCCGTTCACGGCTGCCGTCGGCACCCGGACCACGACACCATCCGCGAGCGTGGCGGAGACCATGTCGCCGTGCGCCCCGCCCAGGGTTGCCGGCAGGAGGTTGCTCACGCCGAGGAAGCCGGCCACGAATTCGGTCGAGGGGCGCTCGTAGAGCGTCTCCGGATCCCCGAGCTGCTCGTACTTGCCTCGGTTCATGACGGCGATCCGATCGGACATCGTCATCGCCTCCTCCTGATCGTGCGTCACGTAGATGAACGTGATTCCGACCTCTTGCTGGATGCGCTTCAGCTCCACCTGCATCTGCTTGCGCAACTTCAGGTCGAGTGCGCCGAGCGGTTCATCCAGCAGGAGCACGGAAGGCTTGTTCACCAGGGCGCGGGCGAGGGCCACGCGCTGTGCCTGGCCGCCTGAAATCTGACCCGGCTTGCGACGCTCATAGCCCGGAAGCTCGACGAGTGCGAGCATCTCGGTGACGCGCTTCCTGACCTCGGCTTCCTCGATATGACGGCGACGAAGGCCGAAGGCGACGTTGTCGAAGATGCTCAGATGCGGGAACAGGGCGTAGTTCTGGAAGACCGTGTTCACGTTGCGCTGGTATGGCGGCAGCCAGGTCACGTCCTGGCCGGCCAGCTCGATCTTGCCCGACGTTGGCTGCTCGAACCCGCCGATCATGCGGAGGGTGGTCGTCTTGCCGCAGCCAGACGGACCGAGGAGGCTGAAGAACTCGCCGTCCTGGACTTCGAGGTCGATGTGATCCACGGCGACGATCAGTCCGCTCTCATCCGGCTGGATGTACTTTGCGACGCGCCGACCGGCGGCGTCGTCCCCGAAGGCCTTGTAGACCTGGGTCAAGCGGACTTCGACCTCGGGCACGCTCGTGTCGATCCTCCGAACTGCGGGTCGTAACTGTCGGCGCCACACGCCGGTCCGCAAACGGGGCAACGCGCGTGGTTCGAGCATAGGCGGGCGCAAGTGGTCGTGTCAAACCTCGCACCGCAGCATTTGTGCCTGCTCAACGTGCGAATTTCGCACGAATCGGGGCCCGATTGGGCGGCAGATCGCCGTTCTTGCCATCGCGAACCTATCATCGCCCGGCTCCTGGGCCGCGGCAGCTTCCGGATCGGGCGCGACGACCGACGCCCCGGGCGCCCCTCACCGGGCGCGCGGCGGCACAACCTGAAGGTCGGGGCTACGATATCGACGCCAAACCCGTCGGAAATCCAGTTGCAGCCGAGGATCGCATGTCCCAGGTCACCGAAGCCGCTGTCATGGCCGCCCTGAGCACGGTCCAGGAACCGGAGCTCGGCGGAGACCTCGTGACCCGCAACATGATCAAGGACCTGATCATCGACGGTGGCGCCGTCGCCTTCACCATCGAGCTGACAACGCCGGCGTGCCCGCTCAAGGACGAGATCGAATCGCGCGTGCACACGGCACTCGACCCAATCGGCGTTGAGACGATTGAACTCACCTGGGGGTCGATGGTTCGCCGCGCGACGCCACGCACGGCGGAGCAGCTCCTCCCCGGGGTCAAGAACGTAATTGCCGTCGCGTCCGGCAAAGGCGGTGTCGGGAAGAGCACCGTGGCCGTCAACCTCGCCGTGGCGCTGGCTCGCGACGGGGCCGCAGTCGGGCTCCTCGATGCCGACATCACGGGCCCGAACGTCCCGATCATGCTCGGCCTTGACGGGCAACCCGGGAAGAGCAAGGACGAGAAGATCCTGCCGCTCGAGCGGCACGGCGTGAAGGCGATCTCGATCCAGTTCTTCGTGCCGGCGGGCCAGCCCATCATCTGGCGCGGACCGCTCGTCGGCGGCGCGATCCAGCAATTCCTCCGGGACGTGGAATGGGGCGAGCTGGACTATCTGGTGATCGATCTGCCGCCGGGGACCTCCGATGCCCAGCTGACCCTCGCCCAGGCCGTGCCGATCTCGGGATCCGTGCTGGTGACGACGCCCCAGGAGGTCGCCCTGCTTGATGTCGAGAAGGCGCTCGCGATGTTCAAGCGGATGAGCGTGCCGGTCATCGGCATCGTCGAGAACATGAGCGGCCTTGTCTGCCCGCATTGCGGCGACGTCATCGACATCTTCGGGCGCGGTGGTGGCGAGCGCTTCGCGCGCGAGCACGACATTGAATTCCTCGGTTCGATTCCCCTCGATGTGACCGTT
Organism: Chloroflexota bacterium; assembly: GCA_031369685.1. Classification (GTDB taxonomy): domain Bacteria; phylum Chloroflexota; class Limnocylindria; order Limnocylindrales; family CSP1-4; genus UBA5189. Next base: position 8,273 of record JANMPD010000046.1, read on the forward strand.
CGACAGGGCGGCGATGTCGGGGTCCCGGCGGTGGCCCAGCGCGAACCGGGGCTTGCGGCGATCGCCCTCCAGAACCTGGCAAGGACCGTTGCGGCGCGGATGAGCGTGCGTGCGGCCAGCGGAGCCGGCCAGCCGGTCCTGACGATCTCCTAGGAGGGAGTCACGCGAGGTAGCAGAGAGTCAGGAGCGGCGCTCCGGCAGCGTGAACACCGGCGCCCTGCCCGCCGTAACCTCGATCTCCATCCGGTAAAGCGCCGGCTGAACGCGACCGTTTGTCGGTGCGCAGACTTCGCGGATCGCGTCGAGTCGATCGATCGGGTAGTGGACCAGGATTGCCCCGGGAACGTCCGCCCGTACGGCGTGGTCGACGGCTTCCTCTGCAGTCAGGTGGCCGCGCTTGAAGTCATCGAATTCGTCCGTCTGGAGGGTCGCTTCCAGGATCAGCAGTTCGGACCCGCGCGCCAGCTCCACCACGGCATCGGACGGGCCCATGTCACCGGCGTAGATGACGCGCTCGCCGGCCGGCCCCGTGATCTCCATCGACCAGGCGGGGATGTAGTGGCCCACGGGATGGGGCCGGATAGTCAGGTCGCCGACCTGGAAGGTCCTCCGATCCGTGTACTCGTGCACATCGAACGCGGCCTCGAAGAACCCGGGGCGTTCGCTCATCACGATCGCCAGGTGGTCGAGGCGATCCTTGCCGCCGGGAGGGAGGTGGACCGGGAGCGGCTTCGGGGACGGTTCGCCCCACGGGAACCGGTAGCGCAACGGCGCGATGTCGATCCAGTGGTCGGCGTGCATGTGGCCGACCACCAGGCCGTCCAGGCCGGCGGCACCGATCGATGCTTCGAGCCGCGACGCGATGCCGCTGCCGATATCGAACAGGACCGCGGTCGTGGCCGTCTGAACGAGGATGCCCGACGCCGCGGTCTCCGCGACCGGCCGGGCGGTACCCGTCCCGAGGACGGTCAGGCGCATGCGGGTCCTCCGTTGCGTGCGCCCCGTTGACGCGTCCGACGGATGGTGGCATGACCGGCGCCTTCCGTGTTGGCGAGTTGGCGCAGGCCCGACGGCCGCATCAGCGGAGCCGCGCCAGAAGCACGGCTGCGGCCAGGAGGGCGGCCCGGGACCGGCCCATCGGTCCGGCGATGAAGGCCAGCCGATGTTCGACATGTTCGCCGCGCGGGTCCACGACCGCGATTGAGACGGCCAGGTCGTCACCCGTTGTGGTCGCTCGAACGGCGAGGCCGACATCCGCCCCCGATGCGGCTCGCACCGAGCGAGCGTCTTCGACGAGGCTGTCACGCGGCGAATCGGCGCGGCCGGCAGGGGCCGTTTCGGGGGCAATGGTTCCACTGGACTCGCCGGTGGTCATGATCTGCGCCACGCGGTTCCCGAGGCCCTCGCCGAGCAAGGATGCCATGGCACCGCGAAGCCCTGACTCATGGATCCCGAGCGTCCAGCCGCGAGCGTCAAGCGCGTCGGCGATGGCCTCCGGCCACGTGGTTGCGCCTCGGGCCCATACGTGATCGCCGATGAGGGCGATGACCGCATGCTCCGCGGTGGCGACCTTGGCCGCCGCGTCACCCGACGGCCCTGGTACGGCCGATATCCGGATGTCGACCGCATCCGCTCGTGCGTACGTCGCAACGGTCGGGTTGGCCCCCACATCCAGAAGCGATCCGAGCCGTTCGGCGATCGCCGATTCACCGATGCCGGTGGTCCGCAGCGTGACCGTTGCCGTCCTGACGCCGAGGCCTCGGGCTCGAAGCCGGGGAAGGACCCAGTCGGACCACATTGGTCGCAATTCGCGGGGCGGGCCGGGCAGGGCCACGATCACCTGACCGTCAGGCCGTTCGATCCACCAGCCGGGCGCGGTGCCGTTGCCATTCGGAATTGGCGTCGCCGAGGGAAGGACCCAGGCCTGCTTGAGGTTGGCTGCCGGGAACGAAATGCCCCTTCGTTCGAAGAGGCCCCGCAGCCACGTTTCGAGGCCTGGGTCAACCGACGGGGTCTCGCCGACCGCCGCGGCAATCGATTCGCGGGTCAGGTCGTCCGGCGTCGGCCCGAGGCCGCCGGTCGACACCACGAGGTCAGCCCGCTCCAATGCGGCTTCAAACGCGGCACGAACCGTCGCGAGGTCGTCGGGCAGGGCCGTCATGCGCAGGACCCCGACTCCCTCGGCCGTCAGCGACGCGGCGAGCTCGCCGCTGTTGGTATCCCGGGTTTCTCCCACCGTGAGCTCGGAACCGATGGCCAGGAGTTCGGCTTGCAAAATGATTCGCATTGGCCCGATGGTATCGCCGGCCGGATCAGGCCGACGCGGTCCGTTGGTATCATCGATTCACGCAGGCGCGTTCGCGGCGCTACATGGAGACCACGTGGATCCCACTCAGGACCCGATGACCGACTCCGCGGCTCCCGGTTCCAACGGCGCCGCCGGTTCCAACGGCGCCGCCGGCTCCGACGGCGCGGCGATGGGCGACGACGGCGCGGCTATGGGCGATGACCCGGCCCACGGCCCGACCCCCGGCCCAGGGCCCGGCCCGACCTCCGGCCCTGGGCCCGAAACGCACCCGAAGGGCCTGCGCGAGCAGATCGCGGCCGTCCGTGAAGCCGTGATGCGGCTGGTCCGTGCGCACATCAACCTCGCCCGGACCGAGGCCAGCGAGATCGGCGCCGAGATCGGTCGGGTGGCGTTGCTCGCCGGTGTTGTCTTCGGTGCCCTGTTCGTCCTCGGACTCCTGCTCCCGATCGGGGGGCTGCTGTTCCTCGCTGACTGGCTCCTCGGGTCGATTGGCTGGGGCGTCCTGCTCGGACTGCTCGTGCTCCTCGATGTGGCCCTGATTGCAGGACTTGTCGGGTTGGGCGTACCGGGATCCAGGATTGGCCGCGACTTCCTGGTCGCGGTGTTCGCCGCCGCCGTGGTGACCGTCCTGCTCTTCAAGTTCATCGTCGGTGCCCAGGTCGCGGGCGCCCTCGGGCTCCTTACCCTGTTCGTCACCTGGCCGATCCTGTTGGGCCTTGGCGTCGCCCGCAACGGGATCGATACCGACGCCCTGAAGGCCCGTTTCTATCCGTCCCAGACCATCGAGACCACGAAGGAGACCATCGAGTGGGTGCGCGAACGAACGCCGCTCGGACGGAAGTCCTAGCCGCGCGGGACGGGCTCGAACACGAGATCGTCCGACTCGAGGCTGCCGGCCGGGCCGCCGTTGATATCCGGGCACGGCTTCGAAACGATCCGCTAAAAGTCGGCGGCGCTGCTGCCGGGGCAGCGTTTCTGATCCTCGGAGGCCCGAAGCGGGTCCTCGGCGGCGCGCGACGGGCCATCTTCGGGGCTCGGAAGCCGATGCCGAAGTCGATGCTGCCGGACGAGGTCGAGGCCGTTCTGCGAACCCTGGGTCCGGACGGCGACAAGGTGCGCGGGACGCTCGAGCGGGAATTCACGCGATTCCTGGCATCGCGGGCCCCGGAGCGCCGCGATGCCGATCTCGTCGGCATGGCCGGTGGACTCCTCGCCAGTGCCCTGCGACCCGCCTCAGTTCGGGCGGGCCGCGAGTTCGCGGAGCGGCTGTTCGCCCCGGACGGACCGTCGTTTGCGGACGGACTTCGAAAGGCACGCGCACGGATGGATGCGAGCTCCGGACGGGGCAAGCCCAGGGCCTGACCGCGGCGGGGCTCGCTCGGCGCCGATTGGCGGATCCCACGGGACCCGTCACCTGGTGGCGCCAGGCCGGTCGGCCCATAGCCGGGTGGGTCAAGCCGGTTGGCCGGGAGCCGGGTTCCCGATCCCGCCTCGCGACGGTATCCTCGGCCTGGGCGAGTGGCGAAATGGCAGACGCGCCGGCCTTAGGAGCCGGTGTCCCGCAATGGACGTGTCGGTTCGAATCCGACCTCGCCTACCAGGCATACAGAGCGGGTCGGGTGCTCATGACCCGTTCGCGACCCGTTCGTGGCGCCCGCTCGAGCTGCGGCTTGGAGCGCTGGATCTGTGGCGCCCGCTCGAGCTGCGGCTCGTGAGGCCCGCTCCGTGGCGCGCCGGCGCCGGGTCGGCCTGGTCGCCGCGCTCCGGGTCGGGCTCGTCTTACGCTCGGCGTAAGAAGTCGACGCGCAGGGGGCGCGGAAGACCTGGCTGTCGTCAGTTTCATACGTGGCGGGTATGAGACGGGCGTTCGGCCCGTCACTCGACCGGGACCATTCCGATTTCTTACGCACGGCGTAAGAGAATCGGCGCCAAGCCTCGTACCTGGTCGACTTCTTACGCCCCACGTATGGCGCTGCGCGTTTCATACGCCCGGCGTATGAGAGCGGCGCACAGGCACGGCCCGCAGCCCCGCCCGAGCTGCCCGCAGGCACGGCCGGAGCCCGGCCCGGCGGATCAGTCCGGCTCCCGAGGCGCCACAGACGGGCCGCGGATCCGGCGCACGCCGGCCAAACCGACCCTGCGCCCCGGCTGGCCGGGCCGGTCCCCGTATACTTCGTCGCAATGAACAGCACGATCACCCCCGCACCAAAGAGTTCCGTGGCGGTTCGGTTCGAACTCCCTCCGGAGCAGTTGGCCAGCGCGCTCGATGAGGCAGTTCGCCACCTCGCTCGTCGCACCCGCATCCCAGGCTTCCGTCCCGGAAAGGCGCCCCGGGCCGTGGTGGAGCGATCGGTCGGTGCGCCGGCGATCCTCGACGAGGCGCTCGACCATCTTGTCCAGCGCGCCTATCGGGACGCTCTTGTCGAGCACGACCTCACGCCGCTGACCAACGCCGATATCGCGATCGAGCAGGCCGAGGAGGGCAAGCCGGTCATCTTCACGGCGACCGTCCAGGTCCGGCCCGAGGTCAGACTCGGCGATTACCGCGCTTTCAAGTTCACGCCCGAGATCGAGACGATCGACGAAGCCAAGGTCGACAAGGTCCTCGAGGAGCTGGCCGACCAGAACGCCACACTGGCCCCGGTCGAGGATCGCGGCGCCCAGAACGGCGACTACGCCGTGATCGGCTACGTCGGGACGCGAGAGGGCGTGCCGTTCGAGGGCGGTTCGTCCGATCGCATGCCGCTGATCCTCGGCGAGGAGCGGCTCATCCCGGGCTTCGAGACCAACCTCCTGGGCCTGAAGCCCGGAGAATCCTCGGGCTTCGATCTCACCTTTCCGGACGACTACGCGGAGGCGTCCCTGGCCGGGCAGCTGGCCCATTTCGCGGTCGACATGCGCGAGCTCCGGGTCAAGGTCCTGCCGACCATGGACGACGAATTTGCGCGGTCGATGGGCGCGTACGAGGATCTCGCCGCATTGCGGGCCGAGATCGAGGTCCGGCTCGGGCATAACGCGCTCGACCGCGCTCGCCATGAGTTTTCGGACAAGATCATCGAATACGGCGTCGCGAACGCGACGCTCGAGCTCCCGGACATCCTCGTCGATCAGGAAGTCGAAGTGATGCACGACGAGTTCCGGGGATCGCTGGCCCGCCAGGGGATCACCGAGGAGGGGTATCTCAAGGTCGTCGGGAAGACCGATGCCGACCTTCACGCGGAGTTCCGGCCCAGTGCCGAGAAGCGTGTCCGCGTCCTCCTCGTCCTCTCCAAGATCGCCGAGGCGGAAGGCGTCGCGATCGCGGATTCCGACGTGGAAGCGGAGGTCGCTCGAAGTCGCGAGCGCTACGCCAAGGACAAGAAGACCCTGGCCTATTTCGAGTCCGCTCGCGGCCGGAGCTTCATCCGCAGCACGCTGCGCCGGAGCCGCGTGGTCGAGCAGCTCGTGGATGCCTGGCTGGCATCCCATCCGGACCATCCGGCCCTGCCGCACCTCGAGGATGTCCCCGGCATGGACACGAGTTCGGCCGGGGCCAACGCGTCCAGCGACGTCACCGATCCCCGCTCGGTTCTCGAGGCCGACCCCATGCCGGCATCGGCCGGCTGACCACCTTCCCCACGTTGCGACAGGAGCCAACCATGCTCGTACCCATGGTGATCGAGTCCTCCAGCCGGGGGGAACGCGCCTACGACATCTACTCGCGCCTGCTCAAGGAGCGGATCATCTTCATCGGCGACGTGATCGAGGATCACCTTGCCAACCTCGTGATCGCCCAACTCCTGTTCCTCGAATCCGAGGATCCCGAGAAGGACATCAGCCTGTACGTGAACTCGCCCGGTGGCGTCGTGACCGCGGGCCTCGCCATCTACGACACGATGCAGTACCTGCGGGCCCCGGTGAGCACCATCTGCCTCGGCCAGGCCGCGTCGATGGCCGCGGTCCTGTTGGCGGCCGGCGCGAAGGGCAAGCGGTATGCCCTGCCGCACAGCCGGATCATGATCCACCAGGGATCCGGCGGCTTCCGCGGCAACGCCCCGGATGCCGTGATCCAGATGCGCGAGTGGGAACACCTGGTCCAACTGAACCACGCCATTCTCGCCCGGCATACGGGTCAGACGGTCGAGAAGATCGTCGCGGACACGGATCGGGACCGGTTCATGTCGCCCGACGAGGCAAAGGACTATGGCATCATCGACGCTGTCTACAGCGCCCAGGGTGCGTCACTGATCTCGCAGGCCCACGATGCCGGCCTCGCCGGCGGCGAAGGCAGCAAGGTCGCCGACCTCCCCGCGCCGGAGACGAAGAAGTCGAAGGGTTGACCCCGACACCGGGCCGGGACATCTTGCGACCGATCAACGAGGCACTCGCGTGAGCACAACGAGCAGTACCACCAAGGGTCCCAAGGTCCCGTATCGCTGCTCGTTCTGCGGCAAGAGCCAGGAGCAGGTCCGCAAGCTGATCGCCGGTCAGGGCGTGTACATCTGCGACGAGTGCATCAACCTGTGCCAGGAGATCATCGACGAAGAGCTGCTTGATCAGCCGAAGGTCAAGGCGGCCGTCACCAAGCTGCCCAACCCACGACAGCTCACCTTCTCCCTCGACCAGTACGTCATCAGCCAGGAAAAGGCAAAGAAGGTCCTGTCGGTCGCGGTCTACAACCACTACAAGCGGGTCAACGCGGGCCACGCGATCGACGAGGTCGAACTCCAGAAGTCGAATGTCCTGCTGGTCGGCCCGACCGGCTCAGGCAAGACGCTCCTGGCGCAGACGCTCGCTCGCGTCCTCGACGTCCCGTTCTGCATCGCGGATGCAACCTCGCTTACCGAGGCCGGGTATGTTGGCGAGGATGTCGAGAACATCCTGCTGCGCCTGATCCAGGCAGCGGATTTCGATGTTGCCCGGGCCCAGCGCGGCATCATCTACATCGACGAGATCGACAAGATCGCCCGCAAGGCGGACAACCCATCGATCACCCGCGACGTGTCGGGCGAGGGTGTCCAGCAGGCGCTCCTCAAGATCCTCGAGGGCACGGTTGCGAACGTACCGCCCCAGGGCGGGCGCAAACACCCACACCAGGATTTCATCCAGATCGACACCACGAACGTGCTGTTCATCTGCGGTGGAGCGTTCGACGGGCTCGAGAAGATCGTCGAGGAGCGGGTCGGCAAGCGCGCCATCGGCTTCGGGTCCGAGGCGGCGCCGTCGGCTGCCGAGCGCGGTCGGCTCCTGGACAAGCTCATGCCCGAGGATCTCCTCAAGTACGGGCTGATCCCGGAATTCATCGGGCGCCTGCCGGTCATCGTGACCCTGTCGGCGCTCACGGCCGACGACCTCGTCCGCGTGCTCGTTGAGCCCAAGAATGCCATTGCCCGCCAGTTCCAGCGGTTCCTGTCGCTCGACAAGGTCGAACTCGTCTTCACGCCGGGTGCGCTGCGGGCGGCGGCCGACGTGGCTCTCGATCGAAAGACCGGTGCTCGCGCGCTTCGATCGATTGTCGAGGAGGCGCTGCTCGAGGTGATGTTCGACATCCCTGAGCGGTCCGACGTCCGGAAATGCATCATCACCGAGGAAACGATCCGCGATCGCCGCATGCCGCTCCTGCTGACGAAGTCCGATGTCGACAGGGGCGTCGACGAGACGAACTACGAGGAATGGCTGGCGGAGCAGGGTGAGAGCGCCTGACCCCAGGAGCGGCAGGGTTTCCACGATAGACGTCTACCTTGCCGTCGGGACCGATCCGGGTCGAGCTTCAGCCATCGGGTGTGGGGTTGTGCGGGATGAGCTGCAGCGCGCGAGCCTGACGGACGTCCGCTGGGTCATCTCCGCGGGCAACGGCGAGGCCGTCGCTTCGTCCGATGAGGGCTGTCCCTAGGAGCGATGGACCACGCCGATCACGTTGCCCTGATCCGCCGCGGCGTCGAAGGCGCGGGCCCGCGATGGCTCGAGTTGGGTGCCGGCGAGGGGGCGTTCACCCAGGCCCTCGCCGACGTCCTCGGACCTGCCGGCGCGATCAGCGCGATCGACCGGGACGCACGGGCGTTGCTCGCCGCGGCCGAGGCCGTGGCCCATCGCTTCCCCGGCATCGCGGTGACGATGACCACGGGCGACTTCACCCGAGGCCTGCCACGCGGGCCGTTCGACGGGGTGCTTGCCGCCAACAGCCTCCACTTCGTCCGGGATCGACGAGCCGTGCTCGCGGCGATCCGCACGGAACTCAGGCCGGGCGGGCGGCTGGTCGTGGTCGAGTACGACTCGGACAACGGCAACCCCTGGGTGCCGCACCCGTTCTCTTTTGCGGCGTGGCGCCTCGAGGCCGCCGCCGCCGGTTTCGATGGCGTGGAATTGTTGCATCGTGTGCCGAGCCGGTTCCTCGGGGCGATCTACGGCGCGGTGGCGTGTCCCCGGGACGACCGTCAGGATCGCCGCCGTCGGCCGACGCGAGCTAGGATCACGGGATGTATCAACCCGCACATGGCCGCTTCGCCGTTGCCGATCCCGCGGCCCTCCTCGCGGGACTGGCCGCGACGGGTCCCGCGACCCTGATCACGACCGGACCCGGCGGATTCTCCACCTCGGTCCTGCCGATGCTCTTCGAACCGGCTGGAATCGAGGGCGGCGTCCTGCGCGGCCATCTTGCCCGGCCGAACACGCAATGGGCCGATGCGGTCGCGACCGAGGCCGGAGCGGAAACTCGCCGCGCCGCCGCCCGCGCGATCGCGATCTTCCACGGGCCCGACGCGTACGTGAGCCCGTCCCTGTACGAGGAGAAGGTCAGGAGCGGGCGGGTCGTGCCGACCTGGAATTACGTCGTCGTGGTCGCCCACGGCACGCTCGTCGCACACGACGACCCGGCCTGGCTCGAGGCGCACGTGCGGGCACTCGTGGACAGGCATGAGGCCGGCCGCGTGGACCCGTGGTCCATCGACGACGCGCCCGACGGGTACGTACGCGGCCAGGCGAAGGGGATCGTCGGGCTTGAGCTTCGCATCGACCGCATCGAGGCCAAGTGCAAGCTGAGCCAGAACCGTTCGGCAGGCGACGTGGCCACCGTCGTGGGGGCGTTCTCGGCCGGCACGCCGAGCGAGCGAGCGGTGGCCGATGCGATGCGGGACCGTGACGGCGCGTAGCATCCGACGATGGTCAGGAGCGCGTCTCTCGAGTACACGCGGTGGGTTCGCGAGGACATCGCGCCGATCGCGCGAGTCAACGGCCTGGCTGGCAACGGGCCCGTCTTCCGGCGCCGCGAGGGCCAAAATTGGGTGCTCTTTGCCTTGGAGCGCAGGCGGATCGACCCACACGAGGCGGCTGCTGGCGACGCGGGGCCGATCGTGGAATTCCGCATGATCGTGGGCGCACAGGTCCTGGCGACGAGCCCAGCTTGGGATGAGCGCAAGAACCGGGCTCCGGGGATGTACGACATCGGGCCACGTTCTCCGAGCCTCGCCCTCGAACCGCAGGAGGGCACGTGGTGGCACACGTTCGACGCCGACGACGTCGATGCCCAGGCGCGCCTGGAAGAACTGATCAGGATTGGACTTCCCGAAGCGTTGAGCGCGCTCGGCGCTGTCGACGCAGGCACCATCCTGGAACGGAAGCTCGCCTCATTCGGGCCGCTCGAGAACCTCGCTCCGGGGCACGCCGAAGAGCTCCTCGCGCTCTCGGACGAAGCCGGCGCGGGCGATGTGCGCCGAGCAATCGTCGAAGCGTTGCGCCGCGACCCGGTGCCGGATCCAACCCGTCAAACGGCCGAGCGGCTGGCTGAAGAACTTCGTTCTCTGTTCCCCGAGGCTCGGGTGGAGACCGCTGGGGAGTTGCCCATCCGCCCCGGGGCGATCCATCCTCCGTCTCCGGTCGTCCGCCGCGGGGCGAAGACTCGCGCCAAACTCCTGGCCGACCTTGGGAGCGAACGCGTCTACGCCCGTCGGATCGCGGCGACGAGGCTCGCCGCGTGGACCGGCGAGCCGGAAGTGGCCCAAGCGTTGCGCCTGGCGCTCGACGATCCCGATGTCTTCACCCGTCTCGTCGCGGCCTCGAGCCTTGGCCATCTCGGGGACCGCGACCCGGCCACCTGGCGCCGGACGCTCGCTCTCGTCGACCAGGCAGCATCGGGTCCGCGATATCTCGGCGAGGCGATCGTGCTGCTCGCCCGGCAGGACCTGCCAAGCCGGCGCTCGGGCGCGGTTGAAGCGCTGTATCAACTGGTCGACCGCTACCCTGCCTGGACGCGGGACTTGCGCGCCTTCGCCGAGGCAGTTGAAACCTGATTCGCCGCCCCGACGCCGATTGACCTCGTGCTACACTCCCGCGGTCACGGCGATGACCGGGAAGAGTAGGGCCGAGTCGGCCACGGAGCGAGCGCGGGACGGTGTGAGCCGCGCAGGCACGACGGACCCGAAGGTCGCTCGCGAGCCGCGCGGTTGGCGCCCGATAGCCCGCCACGAGGAGGAACCGGAGCCGGCACTGGCCCGAGGCGTGATGAGCGTCCCGTCGGGACCTCGAACCAGCAGGTGGTACCACGACCCGTTCGTCCGCTGGACGAGCGGGTTTGATGTTTTTCGGGACGGGAGCACGGGACGATGGCAGAGCGGGAACTCGACAAGGCGTACGCGCCGGCGGACGTCGAGGGCGTGGTCTACGAGCGCTGGATGGCTGCGGATGTCTTCGCGCCGGACGGGGCCGGTTCGCGTGCCGACGGGTCCAAGCCGCCGTTCGTGATCATTCAGCCGCCGCCGAACGTGACCGGATCGCTCCATCTCGGACACGCCCAGCGAACGGCCGTCGAGGACCTGATGATCCGGCACGCCCGGATGCAGGGCCGGCCCACGCTCTATCTCCCGGGTCTTGACCACGCCAGTATTGCGGCCCAGTTCGTGCTCGACGGGATCCTCGCGAAGGAGGGCGAAAGCCGGGCCACCCTGGGCCGCGACCGTTACCTCGAGCGGATGCGCGAGTTCGTCGAGCGGACCCGGGGCGTGATTCTTGGCCAGCAGCGCCGGGTCGGGGCATCGGCGGACTGGGGCCGGCTCCGCTTCACGATGGACGAGGGGAGTGCCAGGGCCGTTCGCCATGCGTTCAGCCGCCTGTACCGCGATGGGCTTGCCTATCGGACCGAGGCACTGATCAACTGGTGTCCGACCTGCCGGACCAGCCTGTCCGATCTCGAGGTGATCGCGACACCGACCACGGGATCCATCTGGCTGATCCGCTATCACCTGATCAACGGCGCCAAGGGCTCGCCGAAGCCGGGCGAGTGGATCACGGTCGCGACGACGCGGCCAGAGACGATCCTGGGCGACACCGGGGTCGCCGTCCATCCGGACGACGAGCGCTACTCGGCCCTGATCGGGCAACGGGTGAGCATTCCGTTCGTGGAGCGCGACGTCCCGATCGTGGCGGATCACGTCGTCGACCGGGCTTTCGGTACGGGTGCCGTGAAGGTCACCCCCGCGCACGATGCCACCGACCTCGACATCGGGCGACGCCACGGTCTGGCGTCGATCGACGTGATGAACGACGATGGAACGATCAATGACCAGGGCGCCGCCTACGCCGGTCTGGATCGGTTCGCAGCCCGAACCCGGATTCTCGAGGACCTCGCGGCCGCGGGCGACCTGGAGGCCGAGCGATCGCACGACCTCGTCCTGGGTCGATGCCAACGCTCCGACGACATCGTGGAGCCGCGCCTGAAGACCCAGAGTTCATTCGAACGGCGCCGCTCGCCGACCGAGCCCTCGCCGTGACCCGCGCACACCAGACGCGGATCCTCCCCGAGCGGTTCGAGAAGACCTGGGAGCACTGGCTCACCGGGATCCGCGACTGGAACGTCAGCCGCCAGCTCTGGTGGGGCCATCGCATCCCGGCCTGGTACTGCCCGGACGGCCACATCACGGTCAGTGAGCTCCAGGGCGGCCCAGCGGCGTGCGGGGCGTGCGGCCGTCCGGCGGCGGACCTGCGGCAGGACCCCGACATCTTTGACACCTGGTTCAGCTCGGGCCTCTGGCCGTTCTCGACCCTCGGCTGGCCCGACGCGACTTCCGATCTCGCCCGCTACTACCCGGGCTCGGTGATGGAGACCGGCTACGACATCATCTTCTTCTGGGTCGCCCGGATGGTGATGCTCGGTCTCGCCCTGCTCGATGAGACGCCGTTCGAGACGGTGTACCTGTCGGGGCTGATCCGCGATCCCTACGGCAAGAAGATGTCCAAGACGACCGGCAACGTCGTCGATCCGCTCGAGATCATCGACACGACCGGCGCCGATGCGCTGCGGTTCGCCCTCATCCACGGCGCGACGCCCGGTCTCGACCAGAAGTTGAGCACGGCCAGGATCGAGAACGCCCGGAACTTCGCCAACAAGTTGTGGAACGCCACGCGCTTCGTGCTGGGGTCGCGACCAGCGTCGATTCGGGCCGGATCGCCGCGCCGGGACCCGGACGCGGCCCACCTCGGTCCGGCCGAGCGATGGATCCGGTCGAGACGCGCGGCCACGATCGAGGCGGTCGACCGGGCGATCGGCGACTTCCAGTTCGCCGAGATGACACGCGCCCTCTACCAGGCGATCTGGTCGGAATTCTGCGACTGGGGCCTGGAACTGGCCAAGGTGCGATTGGCCGACACCTCGCTCCCGGAGGCTGCCCGCGAGGCGACGTGGTGGACGCTCGTCGAGGCCCTGGATGCGTATCTACGACTGTTGCACCCCGTCATGCCGTTCGTCACCGAGGAACTGTGGGGCGCCCTGCCGCGCGTCGATGACGATCCGGACCTCCTGATCGTGGCCGATTGGCCTGCGGCGGAGGAGCGGGACCCGGCAATCGAAGCCGAGCTCGATGCCGTGATCGAGCTGGTCGGTGGCATTCGCAATGCCCGGGCCGAAGCCGGGATCCCGGCCGCCTCATGGCTCCCGGTCCACGTTGCCGAGCCCATGGCGTCCGGCCCGACGTTCCAGCTCCTCCATCCGGCCATCGAGCGCCTGTCGCGCAGCCGGCCCCTGGTCATCGGCACGCGCTCCGAGCTCGCCACCGCCGCGCCCGGCGGGCTCGTCGTCATCGCCGGCGACCTGGAGGCCCGGATCGAGATCAGGCAGGATGCGGGCGTCCCGGAGCGCGACAAAGCCCGGCTCGAGAAGGAGCTCGCCGAGGCGGAGGGATTCCTGGCGGCCGCCAACGCCCGCCTCGCGAACGTCGAGTTCGTCGCCAAGGCACCACCCGCGGTCGTGGCCGGTGCAACGGCTCGAGCCGCGGAGCTCATCGAACTCGTCGCGCGATTACGAGCCCGCCTCGAGGCGTAGGGCCTCGGCGACGGCCGCGAGCGGGACCCCTTCCGGATCAGCCCTTGACGGCGCCCTCGGCGATGCCGCGCACGAAGGAGCGCTGGAGGGCCAGGCAGACCGCGAGCGGCAGGGCCAGGGGATTCCCCGCAGCGTTCTCGACCGGCTGATCGGCGCTGCTACGATAGGCGGCAGTTTCGCCAGCAAGTTTCATGGAGAGCCATCCGTGCCGCTCGAGTTCCTACGCCGGAAGGGCCCGGCATCCATGCCGGATCAGGTCGAATCACGGGCCGCGCCAGGGCCGGCCGGGACGGCCCTGCCCGAGGAGGTGGTTGCCGAGGAGCATCAGCTCCGACTCAACTACGCGGGCAAGACCAGCGAAGGCGTTCGAATCAAGACGGGGGCTGCCGCGCTTGCGGACCTGCCCAGGATGCTGGCCGGGCTGTCCAAGAGCGAAGTCGAGATCATCCAGCCGCTGCCCATTGAATTCAGTCAGGCGGCGCCGACGATCGTGCGACCGTCGGAGGCGATGCAGTGGCTCAACGCCCATCACGCGCTGTCGCCGATCGGGCGGCATGCGCTGGTCGTCCTCGAGACGATCGATGCGGTCGACCTCGCGTTCGACACCTTCGTCTGCGGTCTCCTCGATGGCGAGACCGATACCTCCGGGTACCCGGAATACAACGCCGTTGTCGGTGGCGCCGCCGCGCACTGGGATGAGGTGACGGGCGACATGATCGTCCGCGGCGTCGTGGGCTGGGGCGGTCGCGGCGTTCGGGGTGACACCGACCGGATCGGCTCGCGAATCCTGACGTCGATCCTGTCGAGCATCCTGGCGAGCCAATATGCCCTCGGCCTGACCGCCATTTCCCGACCGATGGCCGCGACCGGTCGCGGAGGCGTCGTGTGTCCCCATTGCAGCTTCCACTCTGCGCATGAGCGAGCGTTCTACTGCCCCAAGTGCGGCATGCGACTGCTGCGCGGCTGAGCGACAGACGGCCGACGCGGATCCATGCCCATCTACGACTATTCCTGTACGGCGTGCCGTCATCTCGTCGAGGTGATTCACGGGATCAACGAGGCCGGCCCGCGCTTCTGTCCCAACTGCGGGGTCGAAGGCAGCATGCGCAAGGGGTTCTCGTCACCAGCCGTCCATTTCAAGGGGTCCGGGTGGGCGAAGAAGGACCGGTCGACGTCGTCGTCCACGAGAACCAACAGCACGAAGTCCAGTTCGGGCGGTGACGGCGCCGTCACCGGGAGCACCGGCGGCGAAACCGCGGGCGTCGAAAACGCGCGCGGCGACAGAGCAGGCAGCAAGCCTTCCGACGCCGATTCTTCGAGCCCGAAGCCGAACGTCGCACCAGCGACGACGGCGTCCGACGGAGGTTCGTGACCGTGGCCGGGTCCGCGACTGACTGGATCAGCCTCGCCGAGGCATCCGCGATTCTCGAGGCATCGAACATCAGGTTCCGGGCCTCAACAATCGGGACCTGGGCGCGGACCGGCAAGTTGCAGAGCATCAAGCTCGGCGGTCGACGCTTCGTGCGGCGGGGCGAAGTCAAGGCGTTGATCGCGCCGCCGCGGCGGGTCCGCGCAGACCACCTCCAGCCCGGCTTGTTCGAGGACCTCACGGACTGACGATGCCGTCGCTTCGCGAGATCGCGCGCGGCCCGACGTTGGTGGTGCGTACCGTCGCTCAGGGCGTCCTCGGGATCCTCGCCCGCTATGACGCCGCGGGCGGCTCGCTGCTGGCGGGCGGCCTCGCCTACAGCGCGCTGTTCGCCATCGTCCCACTGGGTTTGGTCACCGCCGGCCTGGCCGGCCTCCTGGTTTCAGATCCGGATACGCGTGCTCGCGTTGTCGAGGCCATCGCCGGGGTGCTGCCGCCACTGCGGGGACTGTTGGAACTCGTGCTCGGAGAAGCGGCGCGATCGGCTGCCGCGATCTCCATCTTCGGCGCAGCCACCCTCATCTGGGGAGGCAGCCGGTTCATCCTCGCGTTCGAGACCGCAATGTCACGTGTCGCTGGAGGCCCCCGCGCACGAGGGGTGGTTCATCGCAACGTGATCGGCCTGGTGACGGCGATCCTGCTGGTGGTGACCATCGTGCTCGGCGCGTTCCTGGCCGGCCTCGCGGCCTTCCTGGACGAAGCCGTGGCCGGGAACGAGATCCTCGCCCTGTCGCTGCTGACGCGCCTGACCCTGGCCGTGCTGCCGCTTGCCCTCGCGATCGCGGCCATGGCCCTGATCTACCGGTTCGTTCCCGAGTCACGCCCGTCGTGGCGGGCAGCATGGATCCCGGCCGTCACGATCGCGCTGATCCTGACGATCTTTGTCCGCGTCTTCGTGTTCATCGCGCCGCGCCTCATCGGTGCTGCGGCCACGATCGGAACGCTCGCAACGGCCTTCGCGGCACTGGCCTGGCTGGGATTGACGTTCCAGGCGATTCTGATCGGGGCGGCATGGACGGGCGAGCGCCATGAACGCCTCGATCGAGTGCCGAGTCAAACGGAGACGAGCCAGACCGACCTGAACTGAGGCGGAACGACCGGCGGCCCACGGGCCGATCGCGGGTCTGGGTGCAGCGCTGGTCCCGGACCGGCGCAGCATCGGCCCTCGCCCGGGTTCAGCCCTGCGGTGTACCGCAGCGTCGGCAGAAGCGAGCGGTCGCCGAGAGTGAGATACCGCAGTTCCCGCACGACTGGATGGCCGCGATCGCCGGAGTAGCCGACGCGGGTTGGAGGATCTCCTGGCTCGAGGCCGCCCACATCGCCTCCGTCGAGGTGCGTGCCATCAGCGCCGCCAAAGCATCCACAGGCGGTGGTAGCGGACTCGGTGCACCGCCCGTCGGGAGGCCGGTCGGCCAGCGAGGTCCCGTCGGCCACTGAGGCGCCGGACTGGCAGGATCAGAAGGCGCACGCCAGACCGGCTGGGCGACATGATCGGTCGGAGCAGGCGGTTCGGCAGTCGGCGCCGCCGGCGCATCGGGAGCTGTAGCGGGCGTCGCCGCGGCGGGTTCGGCGAATGCGGCGGGTTCGGCGATTTCGGCGGCCGGCGTGGCTTCGACGACTGCCTGCGGCCCGGGCTCAGAGAGGATCGGTTCAGCCAGAGCCTCCGGAGCCGGAATGGGCAACTCCGCCGCGGGCAGGTCGGCCGCGGGCAGATCGGCCGCGGGCACGTCGGCCGCGGCGGCCTGGTATCGACCCTCGACCGGCGGGAGACTGGATGCTTCGGTGGTGTCAGGCTCCGGGATCGGGGCGCTGAACGCTGCTTCGTACTCCGCGAGGGCGTAACTGAGCGTGGCGCCCTCGACCACCGGCTCAAGGGCCGCAACCTCCGGCTCGGCAGCCACTGGCCCAACGGCTGCAATTTCGAGCTCTGCCGCGGCCTCGGGCTCGACTGCCATCGGCTCGACGGCCGCAACCTCCGGCTGGGAGGCGATCGGCGCTGATGGGCCGTCCGGCAGGGCCGGCGCCTCGGCAGCAACGGCCTGATGCTCGGGAATCAGTTCGGCCCGTGCCCACCATTCGACCGGAGCGGTCTCGGCGGGCGCTTCGGCGGAGCCATCGGCGAGCGTCGGGGCGACCTCTACCGCCGGAGCGACGTCTACCGCAGGATCGTCGACAGAATCGGCACTCGCCGCCAGGGCCGCTTCGGGTTCGTCGGGCGCCGGCGAACCAACGAACCCCTCGGGCCATGCGACCGGTGCCGCAGGTGAGGTCGGCCACGCATCCTGGACGGAAGCAGCGGGCGCCTCAACGTCCTCGTGCTCGGCCGGCGCTTCGGTCTGCCCGACGAATTGCTCGGACATCAGGAGGCTCGGCGCTTCCGCCGGCTCGTGCGCGTGCTCGTGTTCCGCCGGGATCACGGCATCGACGTGCTCGTGGCCCGGACGGGCACCATTCGCGCCGCCCAGCAGCCGGAGCAGGCGTGCCGGGTCGATATCGATGTCGATGTCAGGGCCGGCTCCGGCCGCAGGATCGATGGCCAGTGGTTCGCACGAGAGGCAGCGGGCCTCAGTCTCGTTCCAGCAGTTCGCGCACGTGTACTGGCGACATGACATGCAGAAGCTGAACGTCCGGTGGAACGCGTCGAGCTGATGGTTGGTGGCGTCCCGGTCCACATCCGAGCGCGCGGCGGACATCGCCTCGTCGAGAGACGCGTCGTCTGACATGACGAAATTCTTCAACCCGCGTCCCAGGACCTTGAGCCCGGTGAGTCGTCGCTGACTGGGCACGGCCGATTCGAAGGTGTAGCGCGTGCCGCACCGTTCGCAGAAGGATTCGGTCAGGATCTCGGTCATCGGCCCCCGCAGGAAAAGACGCGCAGCACGATGTCGGCGCGAACGGAGTATATCCCAGCCTTCGGTCGCTTCCCGTTGCATCTGGTACCGGAAGAACGCCCCAACCGTACTGCCCGGTGCGTTTCCAGTCCCGAGTCACTGGAGGCGTCGCCACGCCCACGTGAGAAGAAGGCGCTGACGACGGCTCTGGTAGGCTCACCCGGATGCGACCGATGCGACCGATGTCGGCCGTGGAGCGTTTCCTGGAACGACTCCTCGAGCGGCCGAGCGCCCGGCTCTTCGGGACACGGATTCAACCCGTCCAGATCCGCCGCAGGATCGAACGCGTAATGGAACAGGCGAAGGTGTCGGGTCCCGGCGGGGTCCGCATCCCCGACCGGTTCACGGTGCGGATTCGGCCACGGGATCTGGCTGCGCTCGACAACACCGACGATCTCGCGGTGGATCTCGCATCCCACGCGCTCGAGTGGGCCCGTCGGAAGGGATTTGGTCTTGATGCGCGACCGCGAGTGGCGCTCATCGCGGATGCTCAGCTCCGCGCCGGCGACGTCGACGTCGAAGCTCGTTTTTCCGGGCCTGGCGGACACACCGACACGGACGCCGATCGCAATTCAGGCACCCGCGTGTTTCGAGCGCCCTTCGTCCGCTCGCACCAGGCGACGCTCGAAGTCCTCGAGCCCGGCGGTCGCCGTCGCACGTTCGTGACGGCCAGTGGTCCGATGACGATCGGACGAGGCACGGACAACAGCCTGGCGCTCGCGGACGACGGCGCCTCCCGCCACCACGCACGGCTCCAGGCGCGGGGCGGCATGCTCATCCTCACGGATCTCGGATCAACCAACGGGACGCGGGTCAACGGTCACCATGTCGACGAGGTTGCGATCGGAGAGGGCGACGTCATCGAAGTCGGCAACTCGGTCATCACCGTCGTGGCCATCGAGGAGGCCTGACGATGGATGGCACCGTGATCGCGATCTGGCTCCTGCGCCTGCTGTTCCTCGGCGGGCTCTATCTCTTCCTGTGGGCGGTCGTGCGGGTCCTGATCCGGGACCTTCGTGCCGCGGCTCGGGAGCCGGGCGCGGAGCTCGGCCGCCTGGTGGTCCTGGAATCGCCGAGCGGAGAGCCGGAAGTCGGCGCGGGCTTCTCGCTCGACGCGGTCACGACCCTCGGTCGCGATGTCAACGCCACCATCCTCCTCGACGACGAATTCGTGTCGACGATGCATGCCGCCCTGACGTTTCGCGGACGCGTCTGGTACCTCGAGGATCTGGGTTCGACGAACGGGTCGTTCGTCAACGGAGCCCCGATCGACGTCATTGCCCCGCTTTCGTTCGGGGACGAACTCCAGTTCGGGAATGTGCGCCTCCGGCTGGAGCGCGCCCGCCGGTGACGACCGGGTACCGGGCCACGGCCCCGCGATCCGCCGGCCTCCGCCTCGCCCGGCCGAAAGCCCGGCCCCGCGAGCTCGGCCTGCTGGCCATCGTCGCGCTGGGCCTGGTTGCGGGTAGTGCCTCGCTGGCCGCCACCCGGGCACTCCTCGCCGTCGACGGACCAGCCCCGGACGAGGGCTTTCTCGCCGATGGTCCGGCGCTCCTCTGGTACGTCGGTGGGCTCTTCGTTGCGCATCTCGTGCTCGTCCTGTCCGGTCGGCGGACTGATCAGGTGCTGCTGCCGACGGTGGGCATGCTCGGCGGCATCAGCCTCCTGCTGATGGAGCGTCTCCCACAGACGCTCGCGGGCGGGCTCGGACTCGGACGCACCCAGCTCGTCTGGCTCCTTGTCTCGATCGGACTGGTCGCCGTGATCGGGGCGGTCGTCCGGAGCGATGCCTGGCTGCGGCTCTACAAGTACAGTTGGGCGGCCCTCGGTGTCGGCATTCTCCTGGTCACGTTCATGTTCGGGCATGACGTGAACGGCCAGCGCCTGACCCTCTCGATTGGACCGATCAGCGGCCAGCCGTCGGAGATCATCAAGATCCTGCTGGTCATCTTCCTGGCCGGTTACCTGTCCGAGAACCGGCCGCTCCTGATCGAGGAGTCCACCCACCTCGGGCCGATCCGGCTCCCGCCGTTGCCGTATCTCGCGCCGATGATCGCGATGTGGGCGATCGCGCTGTCCGTCGTGATCGTCCAGAAGGATCTGGGCGCGGCGCTCCTCTTCTTCATCGTGTTCCTGTTGCTGCTGTACGTGGCAACCGCTCGTGCGTCCTTCGTCGTCCTGGGCCTGATCGCCCTGCTCATCGGCGGAACGCTCCTCTACCAGTTCCTGCCACATGTCCGGGTCCGGGTCGACATCTGGCTCGATCCATTCGCCACTTCAAGCGGCAATGGCTACCAGGTCGTCCAGGCACTCCACGCCTTCGCTCGCGGCGGGTTGCTCGGAACCGGGCTCGGGGCCGGCTTGCCGATGGTCGGCGGTGTCCCGCCCATTCCCGCGCTTCACACCGACTTCCCGTTTGCGGCGCTGGGGGAGGAACTCGGGCTGGTCGGGATCCTCGGGATCCTTGGCCTGTACCTCGTCGTCATCGAGCGCGGCCTGCGCATCGCGGCGTCAGCAGCTGATGACTTCCGGGCGATCCTCGCGGCGGGCTTGAGCCTGATCATCGGTGTTCAGGCGTTCATCATCGCCGCCGGGAACCTCAAGCTGATCCCGCTGACCGGGATCACCCTGCCGTTCATCAGCTA
>JANMPD010000049.1:0-1505 GCA_031369685.1 Chloroflexota bacterium
TCGACCGGGATCTTCGCGCCCGGTCGGACGACGACCACATCACCGACGACGACCTCGTGGACGGGGATTTCGACCTCGCCGCCATCGCGGACGACTCGGGCGGTCTTGGGTGCCAGGCCGATCAGCTTCTCGATCGCCTCGGACGTCCGCCCACGTGCCTTCACCTCCAATGCCATCCCGAGGACTACGAGGGCCGTCACCACCACCGTGACGTCGTAATAGACGTCGGTCATCGCGGCCGATGGGAAGACCTGCGGGAAGAGGAGTGCGATGGTGGAGTAGATCCAGGCGGTGCCCGTCCCGATCGCGATCAAGGTGTGCATGTTTGCCGAGCGGTGCTTGAGCGCTTCCCACGCTCCCGTGAAGAATTGGCGTCCCGAATAGATGAGAACGCCCAGAGACGCGATCCCCATCGCGAACCACAGCCACCACAGCGCGGTGCTTCCGCGGGTGAACACGTCGCTCAGTCCGGGAAAGAGCCACGGGTAGGAGAGGACCATCGTGGGTACCCCCACGGCAGCGCCGAACCACCACTTCCGCATGAGGGTCCGGTACTCGGCCTGGCGGTCCGCCGGGGGCGGCCCGGTGGGCGCGATGGTCGCGTGGGTGGTGCCTGTCATGTCGTTCTGGCTCTCGCTTCGGTTCGTCTGAGTTGGCACTCGGCGGACCGAGCGGCATCTTTAGCCTCGCGGTCGCGCCTGAGCGTCAGGTGAGCGACGCCTGAGAACATCTCGCCCTGGCGGACGGTCAATGGCATCGGTGCGAGCCGAGCTCGGCGTTGCCTTCTGACTCGCTCTCGCTCAGAGCATCCGACGGTGCGTGGTCGGGCCCGGCGCTACGGCCGGTCTGGTCGGACAGGGCACCGGAGACGGGTCGGCCAACATCCCCGGCCCCGCTGGTCGTCCCCCCGCCGTGGCCATGATGATTACCGTGGCCGCCGACGTGCATCAGGAGCATGCCGCCGAACAGGCCGCCGTAGAGCACGGCCGAAGGCGAGAGGATCCCGTACGCGACGAGGACCGCGACGACGAGCCCACCCGCGACCGCCGGCAGGAGCCAGCGCGATCGAGTGGATCCGCCCGATCGAACGGCGGGCACGGCGCCATTCGCATCGTCGGTGTGGCGCGTGGAAGAATCGTGAACGTGGGCCGTCATGATCGGCTGACCTCCAACTGGATCGAAGTTGACTGGCTCGGTCGCGCCTGACGGCGCGCCACGATGAACACGGCGACGGCGAGGACCGCGATCCCGAGACCGATCCACTGGGCGGTCTTGAGCCCGAGGAGTACGGCCGCCTCGTCGCGGAGGAAGAACAGGCCGAACCGGATCGCGGCCAGCCCGAACAGGTAGGCACTGGCCACGACCCCGGGCGCGACACGGGCGAGGCGCTCGCGCCCGAGCCAGAGCCCGGCGAAGAGCACCGCAAGGAGAATCGCTTCGTACGCCTGCGTCGGGTGGAGGGGAATGCCCTGGGGCGCCATGGCACTCGGATTCCGGTAGACGAC
>JANMPD010000091.1:0-5971 GCA_031369685.1 Chloroflexota bacterium
CTCCGACTCATCGAGCTCCGTCCGATCCTGCTCCAGGACCTCCGGGTCCGTAACTGATGGACGGCGCGTTCATCAGGGACCTCGTGGAGCGGATACGGTCGACGTCGGGGCGTCTTTGACCTCGGGGCCAAGGACGCGCGACTGACCGTTCTGGATGCGCGAGCGTCCGATCCGGCCTTCTGGGATGACCAGCGCGCTGCCCAGACCGTCCTGCGAGAGGCCGAAGGCCTGCGCGATGAGATCGCGCTCTGGCGGAGCCTCGAGAAGCGCGCCGACGATCTCATCGAGCTGCTCGGCCTGCTCGACGAGAACCCGGACCCGGACACCGAAGCCGACGTCGATCGCGAGGCCGCGGACCTCGAGAAGGTGTTCCATCGAGAACGCACGCTCCTCCTGTTCTCGGGCGAGTACGACGCCAAGAACGCCGTCCTGACCATCTCGGCCGGGGCCGGCGGGACCGAGGCGACGGACTGGGCCGAGATGCTCCTGCGGATGTATCTCCGATGGGCCGAGCGACATCGCTTCAAGACCGACGTCGTGGACTCGTCCGAGGGCGAGCAGGCCGGCATCAAGAGCGCCACCGTCACAATCAACGGGCGGTTCGCCTTTGGCTGGCTCCGGGCCGAGCGCGGCGTTCATCGATTGGTCCGAATCAGCCCGTATGACGCCCAGAAGCGCCGCCAGACGACCTTCGCCCTCATCGAGATCATGCCCGAGGCCGATGACGACGTGGAGATCGAGCTGAACTGGGACGACATCCGGGTGGATACGTTCCGCTCGTCCGGAGCCGGCGGCCAGCACGTCCAGAAGACGGAGTCCGCCATTCGCCTGACCCACCTGCCGACGGGCATCGTGGTGACCTGCCAGAACGAACGATCGGCGACTCAGAACCGGGAACTGGCGACCAGGGTCCTGAAGTCGCGCCTCCTCGAGCTCGAGATCGAGAAGCGCGAGGAAGAACTGCTCAAGCTCCGCGGTGAGCACGTGACCGCCGGCTGGGGCAACCAGATCCGGAGCTACGTTCTCCACCCGTACCAGATGGTCAAGGACCTTCGAACCGGCCACGAGACGTCGAACACGGGCGCGGTGCTCGACGGCGACCTCGACACGTTCATGCAGGCCGAACTCGAGCGCCTCGCCACGGGACGACCGCCCTCGGCTGAGGTTGATGACGAGTCGGCGTGACCGAGCTCCCAGTGCCTGACGGCATCGTCGTTCGCAAGGCCACCACGGCCGATCTGCCCGCCTGCGAAGACGTCTGGCGGGACGGGCTGAACGACTACCTCCTGCCCCTGGGACAGCTCGAGATTACGCCCGACAACGCCCAGCTCCGGCAACTCCACGCGCACCTGCTGGCGACCGACCCGACGCTCTTCTGGGTCGCGACGCGGCCCGACGGCCCCGAGGTGACCAGCGGCGAGACCGTGATTGCGTTCGCTGCTGCCGCACGGCGCGGGCCGACGTGGTTCCTGTCGATGCTGTTCGTACGCCCGGGCGAGCAGTCTCGGGGCCTGGGCCGGCGGCTCCTCGACCGGATCCTCCCGGGCGATGGGGTGGTTCGGGCCGTCGCCACCGACCCGGCGCAGCCGATCTCGAATGGGCTGTACGCGTCGGTCGGGATGGTGGCGCGCGTCCCGGTGTTCAACCTGGTCGGACGGGCCACCCGACCGGAGGCGCTCGACCCGCTCCCGAAGGGGGTCGTGGCCGTGGGTCCCGACCCGGAGGCTGCCGGTGCAGGACCCCGGCTTGGGGGGCCCGATCATGGTGGGATCCCCGATCCGGCGGTCGCCGCGGAGATCGATGACCTCGACCGGGAGACCCTCGGCTTTGACCACGCGACGGACCACGCGTTCCTGCGTCGTGGAGGCCGGATGTGCTTCACCTATCGAGATGCCCGCGGTCGTCTCGCTGGGTACGGCTATACCTCGGCGGTGGGTCGAATCGGGCCGGTCGCGGTCCGTCCGACGCTGCCGCTCGCCTCGGTCGTCGCCGACCTCCTCACGACCGTGCCCCCACGTGGGGCTTCGGCGGTCTGGGTCACGGGCCAGGCGGGGCCGACGATCGAGATGCTCGTCCGAGCCGGACTGAGAATCGAGGGCTTCCCCGTCCTGCTCGGGTGGAATCGGACGTTCGCGGCCTTCGATCGCTACGTCCCGACGTCGCCCGGCTTGCTCTGACGCTCGGTGCCGGTCAGGTTCGCGGCGAAGGACGCCGGCCTGCGCGCGTCGTCGGCGCGGCGATGGATGCGGGCGTGAGCCCATCGTGACGACCGGTGTGCACCTGGCCGCCGGTTGCCGCCTCTCGTGGGGTGGTGGTAGCCTCAGGCTCGACGTGGCTCCCTCCGATGTGCCCCGGGCCCGGAGTCTCGCGAGGACGCGACGATCTCGAAATGATCGCCGCCCCAGAGCGCGGAGCCGATCTTGACGATGACCACAGCAGGCGCCGAGCGATCCGCCCTGAACGCGGACGACTCCGATGCTGAGCGAACTGCCGTCCTGGTGCTCGATGACGTCACGAAGCGCTATCCGAACGGGCGCGAGGCGCTGCGCGACGTCGACCTCGTGATCCCGGAGGGTGACTTCGTGTTCCTCGTGGGCCCGAGCGGTGCCGGCAAGTCCACCCTCATGAAGTTGATCATCCGCGACGAACTCGCCACCGAGGGCGAGGTGTACTTCGACGGCGACAACCTCGCTCGGCTCCCGCGCCGGAAGGTCGCCCGGGTTCGCCGCAAGATCGGCGCCGTATTCCAGGATTTCAAGCTCCTGCCGAACAAGACGGTTCGCGAGAACATCGCCTTTGCCCTCGAGGTCACCGGCACGCCGCGCGGTCGGATCCGCCCCTCCGTCGACCGCGTGCTCCGGCTCGTGGGCCTCGTTCCCCAGGCGGACCAGTTCCCGCGTCAGCTGTCGGGCGGTGAGCAGCAACGAACCGCGATCGCCCGGGCGCTCGTTCACGATCCGCGCCTGGTCATTGCGGATGAGCCGACCGGCAACCTCGATCCCCTGATCAGCTGGGAGATCATCCAGCTCCTGCTGCGGATCAACCAGCTCGGCGTGACGGTACTCATGGCGACCCACAACGCCGAGGTCGTCACGGCCCTTCGGAAGCGCGTCGTCGCCCTCGAAGAGGGACGGGTCATCCGCGACGAGGTCGGTGGCCGCTACCACCGGCAGGGCTGACCGCATGATCCGGTTCCTCGTGTTCAGCCTTTCGCGTGCCTGGCAGGGCTTCTGGCGGAACGGCGCCATGAGCCTTGCCGCGACCGCCACCATGACCCTGATGCTCCTGCTCCTGTCCGGGTTCTTCATCGTCCAGAACGGACTCTTGGCCGGGCTCCAGTTCGTCGAGCAGAAGGTCGAAGTGGTCGCCGACCTTCGGGCGACGGCGCCTGAGGCCGAAGTCGAGCAGCTCCGTCTCCGGATCGGATCCCTGCCCGAGGTCCGGGACGTGACGTTCGTCTCGAAGGAGACCGCGCTCCAGCGATTCCGCGACGCGAGGGCCGCCCAGGGCGAGGAAGACCTGACCTCGTACCTGGACGTCAATCCGCTCCACGCGAGCCTCGAGGTCAAACTTCGCGATCCGTCCGACTTCGCGGCGGTCACCGACGCGCTGCGCGCGGATCCCCTGGTCGAGCGGGTCAAGAACATCACCGACCTGGTGGCCCGCGTCCTCACGGTCACGGAATTCCTGCGCACCGCCGGGGTGGTGATCCTCGCGATCATCGGTGCCATCGTCCTGTTCATCATCATCAACACGATCCGTCTCGCGGTTGTCGCCCGGGCCGAGGAAATCGAGGTCATGCGACTGGTCGGTGCATCCGATGCCTTCATCCGCTGGCCGTTCGTGTTCGAGGGCGCTCTGGTGGGTCTGATCGGAGCGGCGCTCACACTCGCGGTCATCGCAATGGCAGCAGATTCCCTGAGCACGTTCATGTTCGAGTTCTTCCGGGTTTTGCCGATCCGGGTCG
The DNA here is from genome assembly GCA_031369685.1 of Chloroflexota bacterium. Lineage (GTDB taxonomy): Bacteria > Chloroflexota > Limnocylindria > Limnocylindrales > CSP1-4 > UBA5189. Next base: position 3,968 of record JANMPD010000091.1, read on the forward strand.
GGGCGATCGCGCGCGACGTCGCAGTGCTCGTCATCGGATCCGGGGTCGGCCTCGGCGTCCTGGGCGCGTTCGTGTCGGTCCGGACCTACCTGATCCGCTGACCTGGGGCCCGGGCTGGGCGTTGCCGGGCGTTTGCCGGGACGGGCCGGGCGTGGTATGTCCGGGCAGGCCGGGCCTGGCCCTGCTGCGCCGGCGTGGCCCTCCCTTCGGCCTCACGGCACCAATCGGTGAAGGCGGGGCGAAGGCTCCGTGTCATTTCAATCACGATTGATCCGCGACCGGGGTGCCGAGCGTAGGATCGGCGACGGCCATGTAGGCTGTCGCACCACGCGCGGCGAACCGTCGAACGTGGAGGCGATCCGGCCAAACACGATTGCAACGCTGAGGACACTCGAACCGATGCTCCCCGACGCTCCGCCCCCTGCCGACGCAGCCATGCCCCACGATATCCTGCCGGCCCCTGCCGAAACCGGGCCGGACGTGGGGGCTGAAGCCGCACCCGATCCGGTTTCCCTCAGTCCCGTCCTCGTGGCGAATCCCGGACGGGGACGCGGACGTCGCGGGCCGGGCTCGATCCTGCTCGGCCTGGCCATCGTCCTCGTCGTCGTCCTGAGCGGCGGGGCGCTGTTCGCCTCCGGGTATGTTCTCGGTCAGCGCCAGGCCACGCAACCCGGCACGGCCGCGACCGACGAAGTCGCATTCCAGCCGTTCTGGGATGTCTACGCGGCAATCCGCGATCGATATGCCCTCGGTCCCGTGGACCAGAAGACCCTCATCGAAGGCGCCATCAAGGGCATGGTCGAGGCGGTCGGTGATCCGTACTCCACTTATCTCACGGCCGAGGAGTTCCGCAATACGCTCCAGGACATCTCCGGCGAGTTCGAAGGAATCGGCGCCGAGATCGGAACGGTGGACGCCAAGGGCGCGACCGTCGATTGCACGACCTTCGGGCCCGAATGTCGCCTCGTGATCGTGGCTCCGTTGGACGGCAGCCCCGCACTCAAGGCGGGCCTGAAGCCCGGCGACGTGATCGCGAAGGTCGATGGCTCCACGCTCGACGGCCTGACCCCGAACGAGGCCCGGGACCGCATTCGCGGCAAGAAGGGGAGCGATGTCGTCCTGACGATCGAGCGCGCCGGGGTCGCCTCCTTCGAGGTGACCATCACCCGCGACGTCGTCCGCCAGCGCGAGGTCATCACCGATGAGTACGCGAACGGTTCGATTGCCTACGTTCGGTTGACCGGCTTTTCGGACAACGGAGCGACGGCATTCGGGGAGGCCGTCAAGGCCGCCGTGGACAAGGGCCAGACGAAGATCATCCTTGACCTGCGGGGCAATCCCGGCGGGTTCGTGACCGCGGCCAGGACCGTCGCCAGCGCGTTCATCAAGGACGGTCCCGTGTTCTGGGAGGAGGATGCCCAGGGGGCGATCAGCCCCACGGAGTCGCTCGGCAAGGGCGTCGCGACGGATCCGAAGATCCAAGTCGCCGTGCTCATCGACAAGGGCAGTGCCTCAGCCAGCGAGATCGTGGCCGGCGCCCTCCAGGACACGGGCCGCGGAACGCTCATCGGCGAGACGTCATACGGCAAGGGCACCGTTCAGACGTGGATCGAACTCAACAACGATTCGGGCGGCGTGAAGCTGACCGTAGCGAAGTGGCTGACCCCCAAGAAGCGGTGGATCCACAAAATCGGGCTGACGCCCGACATCGAGGTCACCGTCCCGGCCGACAATCCGGCCGGGAAGGACCCCGTGCTCGATCGAGCCATCGAGTTCCTGTCCGGAACGGGCGCGCTGCCCATCGTCCTGCCGCACGCGGCATAAGCCGGTTGCCATCGTCGGCTCCATCCGGTACGGTACCCGCGAACGAAAGGAGGTGATGTGCAGTGTCGTATCTCAGTAGCTGCACCACCTCGCCGGAGCAGTCCGTCTAACCGGCCTCTCCGTGCGGGTGGCAGCCGCAATGAACGCCGGTCCGCGAGGACCGGCGTTCGCGCGTCCGGG